>CACXXW010000001.1 GCA_902771635.1 uncultured Bacteroidia bacterium
GTGAATTTCGTTTAGCGTTGATTTGCTTGTTGATGGCTTTCAGTTCAGAGGCATCTGTCACAAAAGACTTCTTTTCCAGACTATGCAAGCAATACATTTTTTCCAAAAAATAGGGTCTGTTTAGAAAAACATATTATCTTTGCAGCCTGAATGTGTTTATCATAATTTACACATTTTTGAAAGAAATGTTTATTATGATTATCACTTTTGAAAAAAAATGTTCACTTACGTAAACACATGTACTTAAAAACAAAAGGATATGGAAAGTCTGTTTAAGCGCCATGATGCCTATCTTTCAACAGTTCCGATGGAATACATCCGCGACTATATGCAACGGGTGAATTGGAACTCACGTCTGATTGTCATCAGAGGTCCCAAAGGCGTGGGCAAATCGACATTGATGCAACAATACATCAAGCAGAATTTCGCTGCTGGCGACCGGCATGTGCTCTATTGCTCGGCTGATACGAACTATTTTGCCGCACACTCTTTACTTGACTTGGCTGACAACTTCGTAAAGTTGGGAGGAAAATGGCTTTTCATCGATGAGGTACACAAGTATCCCGGATGGAGTCGGGAAATTAAGGAGATCTACGACCTCTACCGCGAGCTGAATATCGTGCTGAGTGGCTCATCACTTATCCAAATCAACGACGGACAAGCAGATCTCTCACGACGCCTGATGCCATATGACATGCCAGGATTGTCGCTGCGTGAGTTTCTGCATCTTGACATAGGGCTTGACATCGGTCCCATTTCATTAGAGCAATTGTTGGAGAAGCCAACGGAGTTTTGCATGCAAGTGATATCGAAATGCCATCCATTAGAACACTTCGGGCGTTATCTGCAATTCGGCTACTACCCTTTCTATTTTGAACAAAAGCAAGAGTATTACGACAAGCTGGAAAACACAATCAACTATATCATTGACGTGGAACTGACAAAATACCGCAGTTTAGATGTGGGTTACACCCGTCAGGTTAAGGCCTTGTTGCACGTGATTTCCCAAATGGTACCTTATGAGGTGGATATTGCAAAACTGTCGAAAGCCTCGGGAATTAGTCGGTTATCCACGCTCAAATACCTTACCCATCTGGATGAGGCTCGCTTGATTCGTCGTTTGTTCACAGACCTGAAAAGCGTCACGGATTTGCAAAAGCCCGACAAGATGTATCTCGACAACACCAACCTGCTTTATACGCTCAGTCAAGAAACACCAGAGATAGGGACAGCTCGTGAGACATTCTTTGCCAACCAATTGGCATCGGCGGGCCATGTGGTGGAATATGCCGGATTTAAGAAAGGGGACTTCCGAATTGATGGCGACATTGTCGTAGAGGTGGGCGGCCAGGACAAAGGTTTCAGCCAACTGGCCGGACAAGAAAACGCATACGTAGCCGCTGATGGCATAGAGTCAGCCTATATGCGAAAGATACCTCTTTGGGCTTTTGGATTTCTCTATTGAAACCTCAATCCATATCCCCCAGAACCATCTCATATCACAGGAACAGGAGCGCTAATATGCCAAACAACAGCATTATTCCAACAATGCCAATCAGCCAATACACCATAATCCTGCCCGAAGGGGACATTTTTTTCAGTCCTTTCTGTTCGTTGGCTTCGAGCAGGTGGACAATATCTCCATCATCGGGAAACAGGTATCGTGCCTTTCCCAAACACTCTTTGTATTTTGCAAAATAGGCATCTTTGACCTCATCTGCATCAAAGCCTTGTGTTTTCGGCTTGAGTGCCAAGATGAACTCTATCAAATCAGTCTTGGTGTTTGGAACAGGAAAGTTCCTGATGATTCCTGCCACCACTTCATCTGTGTCATCGTACACATGATTCTCATCCCAAATGCTCGCCTTTCTGTTTGACTGTGCCTTTGCCTTCTCCATTTCCACCACTGCATTAGCATATCTTTCCTTGCACTCGCGTGTGGCTTTTTCAATGGCTTTAGCCAACTTTTCCATTGAAGAACCAGCTTTCATCCCTTCAAATGTGCTGCCGCAATACGGGCATTTGCCCTGCAGGCCCTCAATATTGGCACCACATGAGGGACATTTCTTCACTGTCAAATTTTTTGTTTTTTCGTTGTACATATTGCAAAATGTTACTTAGGAAACATAAAAGACCCCGCAGGTTGAGTGCGGGGTTTCTACAACATTAAAACTCATTAAAAAAGGTTGTTTGTTTTACTTCAATTATTAATGTAATCATCGATGATGTCTTTCAGTTTCGATGCCAAGAAAGAAGACTGTGGGTAGTTTTTCGCATAGTTTTTGGGGGCGACCAAGTGTCCTTTTGATGCTCTTTTCGCCACAGGAATGTCGGCAACCTTTTTCCAAATGATGTTTTCGGTCATCGGGAAAGTCTTGTCAATGAAGTAATTCATTGCTATGACAGGTCCGCCGTCCGTTCGCGTGGGTGATACGGCAATGTCGCACGGGTTGTCTTCGAAGAAAGCCACATTGCCCTCCACAACGTCCAAAGTGTCACCGTTGAAGGCGAAGTCGATTTTTGAGCCTTTATACGTGATTTGGACACGTGTCTTGTTGGCAGGTGCTGTTGTTCCAGTCAGCAAGTAATACAGTATCCTTAGCGTTGTAGTCTTGCCCGAATTGCCCGTGCCGAAAAGGATGATATTGGCTTTGGAGACAAACTGGTTTTTTATGATTCTTCTTGCCATACGCTTTGTTCTTTATTGTTTTGTATATTTAAACCCTTTAAAATAGTTAATCTGTACATATTTAGCTTTTGAAAGTACATCAAAGTTTCTTTCTTGATAATGAATATTGGCAGATAATCTGCAAACATCCCCCTTTTTAAAATCATTACTGTTCGTTGTTGTTCCATCTGTTCTTTTATATTCGGAGCCATCGCTTTTAATTTCCAGCATGTTTTCATCAAAGAGGGTTATTTTTCCATAAATATAATTAAAATCCTCCGGCGCATCTTCCAACGCTTCAAGAGTAACAGTAGCAATTACATAACTCGGAACAGCTGTTTCATCTGTTTGAGACAAAGCAACACTTTTTACTTCGAAATAGTCTCTTAATGAAAAAAAACTATCTTTTTCATCAGGAAGTGCTTTCCCGTAATTAATGGCAGGAGTAGCTGGCTCGTATAATTTCGCATCTAATACTGCCTTTTCTTTTTCTTCCCTTTCTCTAACACTTTCGGCAAGGGTTTTGTGTTTGTTGCCTCCGCCACAGGAGACCAATGCCATCGAAATGACGGCCAACATGACTAAAGTTAATTTCTTCATTTTCTTATCCCTAAATCCGTGTCGGGCGCAACTTTTGGTTATTTAATAGTACATTTTGCTTTCAATCATTCAACACATAAGTTACTCTGCGTAAAGGGACTAGCCTCATTCACGTTATGGTCTTGTTTCTGACAATTCTTTTCTCTTGTCCTCATAGATTTTCTCATGAAAGGCCGCCGCTTCTTCAGTAAGATACTTTAAGCAATGACGCACTGAGGTATTATAATATAAATCCAATGATTTGCGGTCAGTTTGCGCCCTCATTGTATTGTCAAGAATACCCCATAATTCATTCCATCTTTTTTGAAATGCATCTTGAATAAGCTTGTACTCTCCCCTATTCGTATTCTTTTGATTGATTATTTTTATGTTCTCATTATATAGATTATGCACTTCATCCAAGTCTTTAGCGTTTTTGAAACTCGATATCACATCATTCAATATGGGCTCAAAAATCTCGGCCACATATTCTGCGACAGAATCAGCTGTAGCCTTTTTTATGTAACAATCGTCGGAAAAAACCTGATCACCATCTAACATGTCACTGTATAATTCAGTAAACTCATAAAAATTATGTTTCTGACAATTTAATTTTTTTTTGCATTCTTCGAATGAGTATAATTGTCCATCAGGTATTTGACGAAGATAACTGTACGTGCTCTCTTGGTCAATAAAATCCTTATCAAATCGTTTCCTGTCTATTTCACCAGGCAAAAGAGGTTCGACTCTGTCGTAAAAATGCATCACATATTTATAAAAACAATAGCCGTTTTCGATTAGTTCTGGCTGGGAAACATCTCCTTTCAATAGTTTGTCGATTAATGCTTTTGCTTTGGGAGTAGGCTGAATGTAGTTTCTTCTTTTATCTAAAATCTTATTGCTAACAATGCCGTTCTGTATTATATGCTTTTCGTTATTGAAAGTTAAATAACCAGATACTTTTCCATCATTATCACGTTTGAAATCCGTACCATCAGACTTTGATGATAGGCTAACTATTCTATTGTTAGCAATATTAATCAAATAATCAGAATTTTCTTTGCTGTTTCCCCAGTTTATATACTTTTTCAGATCCCAAATACCCACAGGAAGGCCATCCTGTAGTTTTCCCTTGGCATGCTCCTCTATGTATCGTGATGCAATGGGTTGTTTTACTTTATAATTACGTGAATAATCACCTTGCAATACTCCATCAACATAGTTCATTGTTTTGGTTTCCATGAATCCTTCACCTTTTTGGTCCATCTGATTTACCTTCTTTGTCCAATTGCCATGCATCACCTTGTTTTCGTTCTCATCATAATAATAGTGATAGGTAATTGTGCCTTCTTTCTCGTTTAAATAGTTTAGCACAGGCTCGGTCTCGGTTAGGATTTGCCAGTTTTGTGCAAATGCGTTTGACGCAATCATCATTGTCACAATAAAAAGCAAAGCGACATCCATTATTGTGGTTTTCTTCATTTTCTTATCCCTAAATTCGTGACGGGAGCAACTTTTAAGTTAGTTTGTTAATTGGGTTAGTTGTTTACCACTTGCAAATAACTTAAAAATAATCCGTTTCCCGCCAGTTCATTTTGGTTCACTTCGTTTTGGATTGAAAGCCAGTTGTTTAGTCCGCATCCCGCACCAGACGTACCGAGAGGCCGTCGCCACGGTGACCGCGGGCGTCCATGAAAACAACATCGTTGCCAAAAACAAGATGATAGGTGTCTTCGGCGGCGGCATTCGAAGAGTGATAGCATCCCAAATCCATAAGAACACCATCAATGCTGCGTGCACCGGCCATGGGCAAAAACACCGCTCCGGCAGGTTCCAGCATCTGCTGCCAGTCGGAAAGGCTAATGATATTGCTGTTGAAACTGGCTTCCGTCATATTGACCGAATTCAACTGATAGGTGTTCACTTTCCAATAGTCGGGCAACAATACTATCCCATTTATGCTGTTTACCTGCGCCTTGGCAAATCGAATGCCCGAGACGGTGTTGCGAACGAAGAGCAGATACACCCAATCCTCCATCCTAGGCGTGCGCCAATGGTGTTCCTTATTGCCGCCGTTCGCGATGGTGTTGTAACCCCAATCTGCCTTGCCTGTTTGGTCGAAAAGATTATAGGATGCCTTGCCGTAAGCCAGATGCATGGCGTTGCTTTGGGTATCCTTGTTGCCGCTCCAAGGCTGCCAGTTCACCGCGCCATGGTCGTAACCGCTCGTCGCCCAACCGAACAAGTCAATCCAACCACTATTGGTCTCCGAAATCTTTTCGTTGTCTTTCCCAATAAAATCGTATTGGTGCTCTGCAAAACGCCACGTTCCCGTCGAGGCTTGATACTGCAGGTTGCCTTTCGAGAACCGCACCTGTTTGCCTTCGCCTACAGAGAAAAGCCCCGCCAAAGCGCCTTCCTCCATAGAAACGTTAGCACTAGAAGGCAAAGTTTCAAAGACCATTTCGTTGCCGTAGGTCGTACCCGCCGTACTCATCAGATAGGCCCTGACGAAATAAGTGGTATTGGGGCGTAGCCCCGTCATGACGATGCTATCGCCCTTCCTATTGCAAGAGATATGCCTGCCATGTATGGTTGGACCATGAAGCATTCCCCAACACAGCCCCAGTTCCACTCCCGCGTTATAGCCTTTTCCCAACACATTCATTCCGCCTATTGCAGTGGCATCTGTAATCCCTGCAACGGGCAAGGTCGTTATTGCGGGAGCGACAATCCACTCCAAACTGTCGTAAGCGGCTTGGCTGATCTTGTGCTTCTGATAGTCTTCCTTGTACGACCTGCAACTGCCACATATTTGGTCCATGGCCATTTTTTCCATCGTTTGACGGTAGTTGTTGGTTTGGCCGATAAAAGCCAGCCATTCCTGGCTGTTGCTTGGATACAGCGCTCCCATCTCATTACATAAGGTCGTCACATCCATACTGGTTTTTGCCAACCTTGCCAAAAGTACCTCCCGGTATTCTTTACCCTGCTGTGCTTCACGGGCAACCGCCTCATACAAATTATGTGTATGCCATTGGGCTTCATCCAGATGCTTCTTTTGGTCAACGCTCATGCCGCTAACCAGGTTTTCAGAGGGGTCGTTTGTTGTGGAAAGTCGTTTCATGGCCACCACGACACCAAGCGTTGCCAACAGCAACAGCCCGATAAAAGGAAGTGCCCAACGCAATCTGTCGCTCCGCCCCAAAGCCTTGCACACCGCCTCCATGTCGGCATAGCGCCGCTCGGGATCTTGGCGGGTGCATTTGGCTGCAATACGGCGGTAACGGTATGGAAAAATCTCACGAAGCAACAAGCCAAACGAGTAAATGTCAGCACGCCAATCAATTGCATTCTCGCGACGCTTTTGCTCTGGCGCCATATATTTGTAAGTGCCGGCGGATTGTTTCAGAATGGCATAGTCATCGGCATCGGAGAGACCGAAGTCGATGATCTTCACGTTGTTGCCGTTGCGGGTGATGAGGATATTGCTCGGCTTCAGGTCGCGGTGCACAACCTGCTTGCTGTGGATGTAGGCCAAGGCGTCAACAAGTTGGTCTACCACCTTGCGACGGGCTTCTTTGGATGGATTGCCTTCCAAAAAGGCGTCGAGTCTCATCCCGTCGACATATTCCATCACGATACAGGGACCGAGTTCGTCGTTCATCTCCTTGGCGAAGGCCTTCACGATGTTAGGGTGGTCGAGATGTGCAGACAAATCAAACTCTTTCTTCAGCAATTCGATATAGGCCTGCAGGTCGCGGTACTCGGGTTTCAACCCTTTCAGGATGAACCACTTGCCTTGTCGGCGCATCTTCACCACCTGGTTGAAACCCCGCAATGAAATGGACTCGTAAACCGTCATCATGTCTGTCGCGGTGATGAAATTGCCATCGATGATTCCCGAATTGCTGCTTTCGTCCATAGCCAATTTTTCCGCAAATTTACAAGAATTATGAGTACATCGGCAAAATGAACTGAAATGAACTGCGACATTTCGGAAAAGAAATCGCATTTTTGCACCATAATTTGAATCACCATGGAAAAAACCAGCCCTGAGATTGCCGAACTCAAGCATAGAATCGAGGAAAACGTACAGCGCAAGATGAAGACCTCCTCCGATTTTGATTTCCTCAGCGGAGTCATCTGGGACCGCACACACGAAATCGTCAGTGCCTCCACCTTGAAACGGATATGGGGCTATGTAGACGGCCCCGTCAGTGCACGTCGCAGCACGCTTGATGTATTGTCCCAATTCCTCGGATTCAAAAACCTGGACGCGTTTCTAGAACACATCAGCCAAGACAATGGCTCCGACCGCGTGACCAAACAACACATCAAGACAGATGAGTTGCAAGTAGGCGATAGCGTTTTCGTGTCGTGGAAACCCAATCGTCGATGCATGTTCCGCTATCTCGGCGACTACCGTTTCATCGTGGAGCAAGCCGAAAACTCCAAGTTAAAGGTGGGCAACACCTTTCGCTGCGGTCTGTTCATCCTCGGCGAGCCACTCTACCTGAACGACCTTGTTCAAGGCGACAATCCGCCCGTGGCCTTTGTGGTGGGCAACAAGGATGGGCTTTGCGAATTGGATAAAATCTGATAAATGGTAATCTCATGTTTTGAGACGCAATCATTGCGTCTCTACAGCAATGCGCCTGTTAATTCGACGACATTGGCAAAACCATGCCGCTCACAATACTCATTGATTCCCCAGGCGACCTTTGCCGAAACCGCAGGGTCTATGAAATTGGCCGTGCCGATTTCGATGGCGGAGGCACCAGCGAGCATGAATTCCACGGCATCGTTGGCGTTGGAGATGCCGCCCAAGCCGACTACGGGAATCTTCACCGCTTTGGCCACTTGCCACACCATGCGCAAAGCCACGGGCTTCACACAAGCACCCGACAAGCCTCCCGTAATCACTGACAATTTCGGCTGGCGCTTCTCCGCATCGATGGCCATACCCATCAGCGTATTGATGAGCGACACCGAATCGGCACCAGCAGCCTCGGCAGCCAGCGCGATTTCATCGATGTTAGTCACATTGGGCGACAACTTGACCATCAGGTGCTTATGATATACCTTGCGCACCTCGGAGACCACTTGGGAGATGCCCGTCGTGGTCACGCCGAAAGCCATGCCGCCTTGCTTTACATTGGGACACGACACATTCAACTCGATGGCGGGAATCTTTTCCAAAGCATCCACCATCTCGGCACCTTTCACATAGTCCTCCAAAGTGGAACCCGAGAGGTTGAGCAACACATTGGTATCGTAGTCCTTAATGCGGGGATAAATCGTGTCGATGAAGTATTGCACACCTTTGTTTTGCAGACCTACGCAGTTGAGCATTCCCGAAGGCGTTTCGGCCATACGCGGATAGGGGTTGCCCTCACGCGGATGAAGCGTCGTGCCTTTCACGATGATGCCGCCCAGCTGGGCCAAGTCAACGAAGTCGGTGTACTCCTCGCCATAGCCGAAAGTACCCGAAGCCGTCATCACAGGATTGCGCAGCACCAGGCCGCGACCCAAGTCTATCGTCATGTTCACCATTTCAACCTCCTTGTATTAAATACCGGACCTTCCTTACAAACGCACACGTGGCCGTCGACGGTGTCCTCCACACAGCAGAGGCAGGCACCCAAGCCGCAAGCCATAAGGTTCTCGAGCGAAACCTCGCACCAGACATCTTTTTCCGCAGCCAGCTTCGCCACAGCTTTCATCATGGGTTTCGGGCCACAGACATAGATTTTGTCAAAACTCTGTTTCTGCCAAACCGAGTGCATCGTCACGAAGCCTTTCTCGCCAAGTGAACCGTCTTCGGTGGTCACAAAAGTCTCGCCAAGTTTTTGATAGTCAGCCAAACGGAGCAAGTCGGCATCAGTTTTACCTCCTAAAAGCAAAGTCGGTCGTATACCTGTCTCGTTCAGCACTTTGGCAAAATAATATAAAGGTGCAATGCCGATGCCTCCACCGACAAGCAGGCACCTCTCCCCTTTTTCGGGTATACTGAAGCCATTGCCAAGCGGCAATATGATATTGATGATATCGTCCTTCTCTGCTGCAGCCAAATGCCGCGTGCCTTCTCCGATTTGTTGTACCAAAAGAGTGATTTCATGGTTTTGGAAATCCACATCATGAATGGAAATCGGGCGACGCAGGTAGGTGGACGGTGAGCCGTCGACGCGCACCTGGACAAACTGTCCAGGCAGTATTTCGGGCAAGTCGCGTTCCGTGCGCAACCGCAACAGCACCGAGCGACCGAAGTCTTGCTTCTCGACGAGTTTAAAGTCTATTATTTGCTTCATAATACTATCATTACCATGGTTCCTTCATCATTGCGAGCGAAGCAATATAGGAACTCCAGATTGCTTCATCGTTCCTCCTCGCAATGACAGTTAGCACGGGACAAAGATACAAAAAAAGCCGCATAAGCGGCTTCCAATCAAAATATGCTATGAAAAACTTAGTCTTTTTCAGCTGGGGCTTCAGCGTTTTCAGCCTCTGCCTCAGGTTGAGCTTCCTCTTCGGTGAAGTCAAGCAGGTTCTTGTCCATCAGCATCTGATACCAAGCGAAGACCTTCCTCATGTCCGAAGGATAAACAGCATCTTCATCATAATCAGGCATAACGAAGGCAAATTTCTCGCGCAACTCATCATTACTGGCCTTCTTGTAGTCGAAGTCCACCTTGTCACCCATCTTCTCATGAATCATCTTGAAGACATCCTTCAGCGGGCGATCCTCATCGGTGGAGAAAATCGAAATCTCCTCAAGGGAACTCATACGGTCGCGAGCGAAAGCAGGCGTGCACTTACCATCAAGAACAGATTCCACAATAAGCCTTCCAATGGCTTGAGATTTAATCACATACAGTCCAGGTTTACCGGATATCGAAACAACTTTAGTTAAATCCATAGTTCAATTTTTTTCAAAAACGGCTGCAAAAATAGGGAAAAGATTGGAATTGGCAATTTTTTTCTTCTACTTCACCTTTTTCCAAATCCTATCCACAAGTTTTTTGGGCAACAAGGCAATCAGCGGGGGCAAGTAGATATTCATCAAACCTGGCTTCACGACCCGTTTCTTGCGCATCATGCCTTTCAATGCCTTCCGCACAAGCCATTGGGGTGTTCCAATCAGTCCAACTTTCACGCCGAGCTTCAATAGCCGAGGTTTAAGCTTGTACAATGGCGTGGCTATGGCTGCTGGACAAACCGTGGTAACGCCCACACCATACGGACGCATCTCGAAATAGAGCGACTTGCCGAAGCTCTTCAGATAAGCCTTTGTGGCAGAATAGAGGGTGATGCCTGGACAAGGCAACTGGGCCGCCATCGACGACATATTAATAATGTGTCCGACCCCACGCTTTTTCATCTCCTCACCGAAAAGAACGCATAACCTTGTAGGTGTCAAGATATGCAAGCGCATCATTGTCAAGGCCTTGACCTCATTCTCATTGGTCAGTTCCTCAAAGAAAAACATACCCGCGTTGTTGATGAGGATGTCGATGGTAAGGTTTTCGGTATGACAAAAAGATAACAATTCTTCTGCCGCTGTCTCGGTCGCCAGATTTTGGTAATGCGATATGACTTGGATAGTTCTTCCTCGCTGCAATTCCTCGACAGCATTTTGCAGTTCCATCTCTTGATTGCTAACCAACAACAGGTTGCATCCGATTTCGGCCAGTTGGCGCGCATACTCCAAGCCCATACCAGAGCTACCGCCCGTAACCAAAGCCCAAGGTCGCCGACCACGAGTTTCCTCAAACCGATTGAACCATTTTTTGCTGTTCATAGTGTTCTTTCCGCTTCATCAACCTCTTTCTGCAACTTCGAGGGCAGATTTTCCACACAATGATGACATTTCATCTCCAAAGTGTACATGCGCCCGATGCAATAGTTGGAATGCTTGCACTCGCTGCGCGTCACCTCACCGCGTTGGAGCTTGTTGATGAAATCGGTGTCGTTGACCAAGGCACGTGCCATTTGCAAGGCAACGAAACCAGAGTCAAGCACTTCCTCCATCTTTTCTTTCGAAACCATGCCGCCCACATAGATGAGGGGCATTTTCAGATTGGCGCGAAAGACCTTGGCATCCTCCAAAAAATAGCCCTCGCTAAAAGGCACCGTGGGAATCATCAGACGACCTGCAAAAGCCAGTCCAGCCTTGAGCCACCAGAACTTCTTCATGTCCATATAATAGCGCAAGGTCTTGAGCGGCATCGCGCCACGCATCACCTCCATCGGGGCCTTGCTGACAAAGCCTGCTGTGAGCACAAGTGCATGAACGCCAAGGCGTTCCAACTCCTGCGCCACTTTGATGCACTCCTCCTGCTGCATACCACGCCTAAAGCCGTCATGCATGTTCACCTTGACCACTACGGCCATGTCATCGCCAGCGGCACGCATCACCTCTTCGATAACGAGGCGCATGAAACGCATGCGGTTTTCCAACAAACCACCAAATTCATCGCGACGGCGATTAGTATAAGGTGATAAGAACTGACTGATAAGGTAACCATGACCCGCATGGATCTCCACACAGTCGAAACCCGCCTTGCGTGCCAAATTGACGGCTTTGCCAAAATCACGCACCAAGTCGCAAATCTCTTCTTTTTTCAATTTCCTATGGAAGGTCGGGGAATAGAGGTTAAAACCTCCTGACGCACCCACAGGCTTGCAGCCGCAAGTGGCTCGGTGCGTCATATTACCGCAATGACCCAACTGGATGGAAGCCTTGGCACCATAGGAATGGACAGCATCAGTGAGGCGCTTCAATTCGGGGACAATCTCTTCACGCATCCACAGCTGGCCATCGAATGAAAGCCCCGACTGGTTGACGGCTGCGTAGGCCACCGTCGTCATGCCGACACCGCCACGGGCTACAGCTGTATGATAGTTGAACAAATCATCGGAGGGACGGTTGCCGTAGGCCATGTTCTCGAAGGCAGCAGATCGTATCACCCTGTTACGCAACGTGACAGGTCCTATCTGGCATGGTGTGAAAATCTTGGATTCCATAAACAAGTTGTTTTACCAAATGAAGGGAATAAAACGCTTCGTTTTTTTCGTATCAAGTTCGTTAACAAACTCTACCTTGTAGGCATCATAAATCCTATGGGCTCGGGGGGCCAGATTGGCAAAAGTCCACCAAGCAAACACTGCCCCTGCCCATGACCAAGTCAGAATAGCGAAACCCACCCATTCCACGAACTCACCGAAATAATTGGCTGAAGTCACATAGCGGAACAGGCCTCCCTTGGGCAGATAGTGATTCGTATCGCCGTCCTTGCGCAGGTTTCGTACAATGTCGTCGGACTGGATATTGATATACATGCCGATGAGAAAGACCAAAAAACCTGCGATAAACCTTGGGTCAGTCAACCAGTCGCGACCATAATAATCATCTGGTGAAACATAGAAAATCCATCCTCCTTGCATCAAAGCATTCAAGACGTTGAAAACCACACCCATCAAAATGATAGACAGGGGCATCACGCTCTTTCCGCGCAGACGGAATGGAAACACAAACGAACGTTGGAAATAATGCAGCTCGAAAAGGAAAAGAAACGCCAGTCTCACCAAGTCGCCACGACGGTCGGATAAAAGCCACAGTAACAGCATGGCGATAAACACAGGCGACTCCATCAACACCCAGCCGAGCTTGTTGTTGACCGATGGTCCCCATTTCGGGTTGTAAAACTTACCATAACCCGCATCAACGAAGAAGAGGCTCACATACACCACTAGGGCGATACTCGCCATAATAATCAGGAATAGGTTAAAGGTATGAATCGTCATTTTATTTAAGAAAGAAATTTCAAAAATAGGGAAAACCATCGTAAGTGGATGATATTTTCACCAAACAATCAAAAAAAAGCACTATTTTTGCACTTTAAACATCAAAACCTCATCATTATGAATGCATATTGGTATCTTGTCATTGGCATTAGCATTGTCGGATTGTTGGTCCAATGGAAGCTTAAAAGTGTGTTTGCGAAATACTCAAAGGTGATGTCGCCTGGAGGGCTTACCGGTGCTCAAATCGCACAAAAGATGCTGAATGACAACGGCATATACGATGTCTCCGTGACCTGTGTCAAAGGGCAGCTCACCGACCATTATAACCCTAGCAAGAAGACCGTCAACCTCAGTGAGGTTGTGTTCAAGATGAGCAGTGTGTCAGCCGCTGCAGTAGCCGCCCACGAATGCGGCCATGCCGTGCAGCACAAAGTGGGTTATGCCCCTTTGCGCCTCCGTTCGGCTTTGGTGCCAGTCGTCAACATCTCATCCCAATTGTCGATGGTTGTCATCATCATCGGTTTGTTGATCATCAACATTTTCCCGGCCCTGTTTTGGGTCGGCATCGCCATGTTTGCTTTGGTGTTCCTTTTTAGTGTAATCACCCTGCCGGTCGAGTTCAACGCATCGCGACGCGCCTTGGCTTGGCTACAATCATCCAACTCGCTCGGCGAAACCGAGTTGGCGCAAGCCAAGGAAGCCCTCAGATGGGCCGCAAGCACCTATGTGGTGGCAGCCCTGTCATCCTTGGCCTCACTGCTATATTACATTGGTTTGGAAAGCAGGAAATAATCACTCGAAAATAGCACCGTACTCTTTTTTCACACGAAGAGCCAGCTCCTCTCCGCCATTGGCATCAACCGCACGAATGAATTCCATTCGGGCATTGTCGTATTGCATCTGCAGTTGTTCCGAAAAGAAAGGCTTGTATGCATAATAGTTTTTCCCCATTTGGACAAACTGATTGATAGCGGCATCCCAATCTTCTGCATTGTAATGCTTGGCTTTTTTTGAGACTTGACTCACGAACTTCTCGGCATTGGTAACAATTTCTTTTGGATTTTCAGCCATTTCGTAAGTAGCTGGGCCGCTTTGGCAACCAGCAAAGGCAAACATGATAATCAATAAAAGAGGTAATACTTTTTTCATCTTTCTAAAATTTTGGCGCAAAAATAATACATTTTGTAATTGCGAACGAAAAAAAATCCGTATTTTAGCCGTCCATTTTGCTGTGGAGCTGTTGGCAGTTGAACTGTTTGCTTGATAAGCAGGCGACTGCAAACCTTCACACAACCAATGAAACAACATTAAACAAATCAACAATAAACAATCAACATCAATGAGCACTATCAAAGATTTGGAACCGAATGGCGTGTGGAGAAACTTCTACAGTCTCACCCAAATTCCGCGCCCTTCGAAGAAAGAAGCAAAAGTAATCGCTTTCATGAAACAATGGGGCGAAGAACATGGTCTGGAAACCATTATTGAAGACTGCGGCAATGTCATCATGCGCAAGCCTGCCACGCCTGGCATGGAGAACCGCAAGGGTGTCATCCTGCAAGCCCACTTGGACATGGTTCCGCAAAAGAATGCCGACAAAGTACATGATTTCGAAAACGATCCGATTGAAACCCATATCGAAGACGGTTGGGTGAAGGCCAATGGCACCACCCTCGGCGCCGACGATGGTTTGGGCGCTGCCGCTGCTATGGCAGTCCTCGAAGCCGCCGATCTGCAACACGGTCCCATCGAAGCCCTCTTCACCATCGATGAAGAGACCGGCATGACGGGCGCCAACAAGCTGCAACCTGGATTGTTGCAAGGCGATATCCTGATGAACATGGACTCGGAGACCGAAGGCGAACTCTATGTGGGTTGCGCCGGTGGTGTCGACAACATCGGTACTTGGACGCCTACCTTTGAAGCCGTTCCTGCTGGCATGAAAGCCTTCCGTCTCTTCGTGAAAGGCCTGAAAGGCGGTCACTCGGGCATGGACATCAACCTGGGTCGCGCCAATGCCAACAAGGTGCTGAACACCATGCTGCTGATGGCAGCCGAGAAATATGGTCTGCGTCTTGCCTGCATCGATGGTGGTAGCTTGCGCAATGCCATCCCAAGAGAAGCTGAAGCCATCGTGGTTGTCCCTGCCGACAAGGAAGAAGAATTCAAATTGTATGCCGCTGAATATGAAGGTATCTGCAAGGAAGAATTCGCTGAAGTCGAGCCCGAGCTGGCCATCCTCTGCGAAGCTGCTGACATGCCCAAGCAAGTCATTGACGTGAAGACGCAAGACAACATGTTCTGCGCCATCGCGCGCTATCCCAACGGCGTCATCGCCATGTCGGAAGACTTTGAAGGCACCACCGAGACTTCGAGCAACCTGGCTACATGGAAGATGGAAAACGGCAAAATCGAGTGCGTCTCACTGACCCGTAGCCTTGTCGATGCCGCCAAAGACAAGCTGGCTGAGCAAATCCGCAAGAACCTCACCGACAACGGTGCCGAGGCCTACTCCACTGGCGACTATCCCGGCTGGAAGCCTAACATCAACTCGACCATCCTCAACCTGATGAAGAAGGTCTATTTAGAGAAGTTCGGCAAAGAGCCTAAGGTGATGGTCATCCACGCTGGTTTGGAATGTGGCATCCTCGGATCGAAGTATCCACACTGGGATATGGTCTCATTCGGCCCCACTTTGGTGCACCCACACTCACCTGACGAAGCCCTGCTCATCGAGAGTGTGCAACCCTTCTGGGACTTCCTCGTTGAAACACTGAGAAATATCCCCGAAAAAGAAGTCGTTGCATAAGCGATTCATTATCATGGATTTGAGAAAGGCAAAATCGGTTTCGTTTTTGCCTTTTTCTTTTTTTTCAAAAAAAATGTTGGAGCAAAGGAAATTCTTTGTACTTTTGCAGCCCAATTCAAAGGGATTCTAGCGAATAGTAACAATAAATAAGATAGAGAGATGAAGCGCACTTATCAACCTTCGAACAGAAAACGTAGAAATAAACACGGTTTCAGAGAGAGAATGTCAACGGCTAACGGCCGTAAGGTTTTGGCCCGTCGCAGAGCCAAAGGCCGCAAAAAACTTACAGTTTCTGACGAGTATTAATTTTCGGAAGCCGTTATATTTCTCATTTAAGGTAACGAAGGCGAACCCGTTAGGGATTCGCCTTTTGTTGTTTTTCATTGTCGCAAACTGCGTCTCGCAGTTTGCTTATTTAATTACCTTTTTCGAATTGCGAGACGCAATTCATGACAATGCGTTCAAACTGCGAGACGCAGTTCATGACAATGAGCAACGATAAATGATTTCCTCTCCCCTACGCGCCAAATGCATACGCTCGCGTTGTTCTTCGGAAATCTCATAGTAAATCCTATCCTCCGTCACTTTAAAGCCCGCCTTGCGCAACACCTCGGCATAGTCGCGACCGAATTGGCGCACGTGGTCGTATTGTCCGTATAAGCGCTGTCGTTCCTTCGGGTCGGTGACGCTCGGGTCTTCAAAGGTGTCCACATCGGGATTGATGGGAACCAACAGAATCGCCCAACCATTAGGCTTCAGGATACGCTGGATTTCAGAGAAAGCCTTATTGGCATCGCTGACATGTTCAAGGACATGATTGCAGATGACCACATCGTAGGTGTCGTTCGGCTGGTCAATGGCTGTGACATCGAGATGCAAGTCAGCGATGGGAGAATCAAGGTCAGCGGTAGTATAGTCGAGGTTTTTCAAAGCACGGAAACGCTTCAAGAAAGGCTGTTCAGGCGCAAAATGCAACACCTTGAGCGGGGCCGTAAAGAAATCCGTTTTCTCTTTCAGATAGAGCCACAGCAAACGATGGCGTTCAAGCGAAAGGCAATTGGGACACAATCTGTTATCCATCGCCTTGCCGTAACCATAGGGCAAAAACTTGCGGAAATGCTTGCCACATACCGGACATTCCACCTTGTTGCCCCAATAGAATGGCCGGATCAAAATGCTGAACACATAGCTCAGCCTTATGAGCCACTGGCGGGGAAATATTTTGGTGAAAAGAGAAATCAACTTCTTCATTTTCGGATAATCGCATTTGATAGCGCAAAAATACGGAAAGAATCTCTATCTTTGCAAAAAATAATGAAAATGCGGTTTTCGATCATCATACCCGTCTACAACCGGCCACAAGAAGTCGATGAGTTGTTGGAGAGCCTTTGCCATCAGACGCTCAAAGATTTTGAGGTCGTTGTGGTGGAGGACGGCTCGACGGAGAGATGCAATTCTGTCTGCGACAAATACAAGGACCGACTCGCTTTGAGCTACCACTTCAAGCCCAACTCGGGTCCGGGGCCTTCGCGCAACTATGGGGCCGAACACAGCCAAGGCGAGTACCTCATTATTTTGGACTCCGATGTCATCGTGCCGGAAAACTATTTGGAGACCATACAAGCCGAGCTCGACCGCGAGACTTGCGATGCCTTCGGGGGTCCCGACCGCGCCCACCCCTCGTTCACACCTATACAGAAGGCCATCAACTACTCGATGACCTCCTTCTTCACCACGGGCGGCATCCGCGGCGGTAAAAAGAAAATGGACAAGTTCTACCCGCGCAGCTTCAATTTGGGCATCAAGAAAAGTGCTTATGAAGCCTTAGGCGGCTTCGCTCCCATGCGTTATGGCGAGGACATCGACCTGAGTACCAGAATTTTCAAAGGAGGTTGCAGCTGCCGGCTTTTCCCCGAGGCTTTCGTATATCATAAAAGACGTGTCAAATTCAGCTCGTTTTTCCATCAGGTGAAGCATTCGGGTGAGGCACGCGTCAT
Organism: uncultured Bacteroidia bacterium; assembly: GCA_902771635.1. Lineage (GTDB taxonomy): Bacteria > Bacteroidota > Bacteroidia > Bacteroidales > F082 > Limimorpha. Next base: position 17,861 of record CACXXW010000001.1, read on the forward strand.
CCTAAAAGACAAATACCCTGAGACATTCAAGCTCGTGCATCTCCTTCCCTCTGCCTTTGTGGTCGGTAACGTGTTTTTAGTTGTGGCTTGCATCGTGCATCTCATTTTGGCCATTATCCTGAAACGGACGTTTTCGTGTTGTGCACTACTTTGGCTTGCGCCTCTCTTGCTGTATGTTATCATGGTCTTCATAGACTCATTGATTAAAAACAAGAGCTTGAAGGTCGCTTTGCTCTCAGTGCCAGCGGCTTATTGCCAACTTTTTGGCTATGGCCTTGGATTTATTGGAGCGTTTTTCGGCAAAAAACAGTCCTCGCAAGGGGAAAAATCGTAATTTCGCAGCACATTAATTATATTATCATGGGGTCATTTTGGAAAATACTGCTTGTTTCCGTTTTGATTTTCTACATTTTCAGCCTGATTATCAAGTGGATATTCAGAAGGAAGATGAGAAAACTCCAAGAGCAAATGGAACAATTTGGGCAAAACGGAAACCAATCTGAAAGAGATGAAACCAAGAATCCACATGTCGACCCAAACATAGGAGAATACACTGATTTTGAAGAAATTGAATAGAAAATATTATACACAATGAAAACCACTATAAAAACAAAAGAAAACAAAACTACAACGGCCCTTCGACCCTTCGATGGGCCTCAGGGACCTAAATTTTGGTCCATTATTATAGCCATCGCTGCCTTCGCACTCATCTCATGGGTTTATTTCTACCCCGTGCTCCAAGGCAAGCGCGTCAAGCAACACGACATGGAGATGCACAAGGGCATGGCCCAGGAACTGACACAATATCGCGAAACTACGGGAGAAACTGCGCTTTGGACCAATTCGGCTTTTAGTGGCATGCCTGCATGGAACATTACAGCTCCACAAAAGACCAACCTCTTCCAGTATGTTCACAAGGTACTCTCCATAGGTCTGCCGAGTCCATTGGGAAGCGTGTTTATCAGTATGTTAGGCTTCTTTATCCTCTTGCTGGTCTTGGATGTCGGCGTATGGGTGAGTGCCTTAGGAGCCATCGCATACGGGTTCACCTCCTACCTTTATATTATCATTGGAGCAGGCCATAATGCGAAAGCAGTCGCCATGGCCTATATGGCACCCGTCATTGCTGGCGTTTTGCTGACCTATAAGGGAAAATACCTTTGGGGATTGGTACTGACCGCCATAGCCGTTGCTTTGGAGCTGTATGCCAACCACTTGCAAATCACCTATTATCTTGTGTTGATTCTTGTCGTTATCGTTATTGCGGAGTTCATTTCCGACATCCGACAGAAGAAGCTAGTGCATTTCATCAAGGCGAGCCTGATGTTGTTGGTCGTTGCCGTCATTGGCGTCCTCACTTTCTCCACCAAGCTATATGCCAACTATGAATTCGGCAAGGAAACCACACGTGGCAAACCCGTGCTGACCAGCAACGAAGCAAATCAAACCCAAGGCCTTGACCGCGACTACATCACACAGTGGAGCTATGGCAAAGGCGAGACCTGGAGTCTTATGATTCCCAATGCCAAAGGCGGCGCTTCAGCCTACATTGGAAAGCAAAACCCCGTTTTGGAAAACGTCGATGGACGATATAAAGAAGGCATCGCGCAAAGCAATGCCTATTGGGGCGACCAACCTGGCACGAGCGGCCCTGTCTACGTAGGCGCTATCGTAGTGTTCCTTTTCGTTTTAGGTGCCTTGACGGTAAAAGGCAAGCTGAAATGGGCGCTGCTCATTGCCACACTGCTCTCCATCCTACTCAGCTGGGGCAAAAACTTCATGGGCTTCACCAATTTCTTCTTGGACTACATCCCAGGTTATGACAAATTCAGAGCCGTTTCCATGACCTTGGTCATCGCTGAAGTCACTATGCCTTTGCTAGGTTTCTTGGGCTTGGCCGAGATGGTCAAAAAGCCAGAGAGCTTCAAACAAAACACGACCAAATTCTTCATTGCTTTGGGCATTACGGCTGGATTCTGCTTGATCTTCTACCTCATGCCCAAGACCTTCTTCAACTTCCTCAGCCAAGAAGAAGCCAAGCAATTTGCAGCTATGAGTTCGGGCAAAGACGGTGCTGTCTATGCCCAGTTCGCCTCACAGCTTGAAAACGTCCGCGTGGCCATTTTCCGCAAGGACGCTTTGCGCAGCCTCGCCTTCATCATCTTGGCCGCTGTGCCGTTGTTCCTCTATGGCAAAGGCAAGCTGAAAGCTGTGCCTACATTCGCCATTTTGGCTGTACTCATCATTATCGACATGTTCCCCATCGACAAACGTTACCTCAACGATAGCAACTTCATTGACAAGGCGAAGTTCGACAAGCCCTTTGTAGCCTCCGCCGCCAACCAGTATATCTTGAACGACAACACCTTGAGCTTCAGGGTGGCCGACATCACCAAAGACATGTTCAACGATGCCAGCACTTGTTATTTCCACAAGTCGATTGGTGGCTATTCGGGTGCCAAACTCCGCCGTTATCAAGATATCATCAGCCAATATCTAGGCAAAGAGCTCAACCAACTTAGGACTGCAAAGACTGCACAAGACATGATGCTGCTCTTGGAACAGCAAGAGGTGCTTAACATGTTGAACACCAAGTACATCATATTCAATCCTCAGAGTCAGCCGTTTGAAAACCCGTTTGCTTATGGCAACGCATGGATGGTGAACAACATCCAAATGGTCAATACGGCCAACGAGGAATTTGATGCTTTAGCCACCACCGATATGCATCACACTGCCATCATCAACAAAGAGTTTGAGCAACAAGTGGCAGGTTATAAACCCAACGCAGAAGAAGGCAGCATCACCTTGACCGACTACCGACCCAACCAACTAATTTACTACTTCTCAGCAAACGAAAACAAGCTTGTGGTCTTCTCCGAAATCTGGACCAGCAAAGGTTGGACAATGCAGATTGATGGACAAGAGTGTCCGCTGCTACGCGCCAACTACCTACTGCGTGCCGCCATGGTTCCTGCTGGCCAGCATGAAATCGTGATGCGTTACGAACCGAAGGTTTGGAAAGTGGGTGGAATCGTTTCACTGGTGAGCTCGTTGGCCATTTTGCTTGCTGCAGTGGGTGCCCTCATCTACTCGTTGAAAAAGCAAAAAGCTACGACAAAAGAATGATTCATGCTCTCCATCGTTGTCTGCACATATAATCGCGACAAGTATCTTTATGGTGCACTTAAATGCATCGCTGAAAACGGTTTCCCAGCAGATGCCTATGAAATCATCTTGGTCAACAACATGTCGACCGACAACACCGAGGCCGAATGCCAAAGGTTTGGGCATGACTATCCCAATGTGGATTTCCGTTATTTTGTCGAGACCAACCAAGGACTTTCGTATGCACGAAATCGAGGCATCGAAGAAAGCCGGGGAGAGACCTTACTCTTTTTGGATGACGACTCCTACATACAACAAGACTACCTGAAAAACCTACAGCGACAACTAAACGATCATCCTGAAGCGGACGCTTTTGGAGGCAAGATCGATCCCATATTCGAGTCAGGGGAAGCGCCGAAATGGCTTTCCAAATGGAACTATTCATGGGTGTCGGCCATCGACATGGGTGACAGAGTTTGCCAATTTGAGGGCAAAGCTTTCCCCATTGGCGCCAACATGGGCATCAGGAAAGCCATGCTGGAAAAAATTGGTGTTTTCAATACGCAATTGGGACGCAGCAAGAAGAACCTGATGGGCGGCGAAGAGAAAGACCTTTTTGAACGCATCCAGCAGCAAGGAGGATTGATTTACTATTTTCCCGACGTGATAGTCAACCATGTGATTCCGCCAACACGAACCACCAAGGACTACGTGAAACGCTTGGGTGAAGGTGTTGGAAGAAGTGAGAGGATCAGAACAATGGGCGTATCGAAATGGAAGTATTTGAAGAGGCTTTTTTCAGAGCTTGTCAAATGGGGAGGAACCGTTATCCTATGGCTCGGCTTTGCACTCAAGGGACAGTTCGAAAAAGGCAATATCCTTTTCACTTTTAGGCGAAAAGTGACCTCAGGATTGCTTAAAAAATGAGCTTATCCGTTCGCAGGTATCCAGACTATTCTCGCCCCAGCATTTTTTGACCAACACTGCCTTATTAGCCTCATCTGGACAGAGTCCTACATTTCCAACCAACTCCAAAAGCGTTTCAAAACTGCTTGCCCGATGTCCGTAGGTCATATCTTCAAATGACCAAATAAAAGGTCTTTCATTCACGTATTCCTCTTTATCAAAAAGATAAAGGATCACGTCCTTCTTTTCCATCAAGATGTAGTCATACATGACAGATGAATAATCGGTGATGAGCACATCCGTATAAGGCAGGACAGGATAAATGTCCAATGTGGAAGGCAGCAATTTGATACGTGCCAAGCCGTTTAATATAACAGGATCGATGAAGGTATTGGCATGAGGCTTGATAAGAAGCAAGGCATTGTTTTCCGACAGGGCCTCCTCCATTGACTTGAAATCGAAGCCAGCGGTTACAAAGTCGTTTTGGGAATCGCGCCAAGTAGGCATATAGACAAACACCCTGTCAAAGTTTCCCATTTGACCTATCAAATCCAATGTTTCAGTAGGCTCGTAGCGGTCAATAAAAGCCCTTCTTTTCTCTTCGGGCCATGTCAGAATCTCGTTTCGGGCCAAACCCAAATTGAGGCATCTTTCAAGAGGAATACGAAAACTACGGGCAAACACCTCGGAAAACAATTCAGTGGATGAGACAACATAATCGGGACGTTTGAAGACCTCTGGATGAAAATATCGCTCTTTCAAGGTTTTTTTCACGAAACGATCTGCCAAAATCCCTGATTCGATGTCAAACTCGATACGTTTCAAAGGCAAACCGTGCCACAAGTTGACCAACTTGGCGCCACCAGAGAGGCAGAACATGATATCGGACGAATAGGCGTTGAAAAACCAACACTTCGCCCTCAGTGCGAACCATATTCCAGCAGGGCTGAGAACATGATAGGCTTTCAATCCTTTTTCCTTGATAGTGCGAACCGTAGTCCTATTGACACTCAACCAAGCGCAGTCGATATCGGGCATCTGCTCCGTGACGTGAATAAACAGGTACTTAGCGTTGTCGTTGAATGCGCCACGAAAACTGCCAAAAGCCCATTTCTTCCTACTACGCGGAACAAGAAAGGAAAACGGGTAGATGCAATAGCAAATCAGATAGGCAAGGAATTTCATCATTTTGAGGCAACAAGTTCTTGGTTATGAATGGTTTTTGCAATCTCTTCTTCAGAAGGCAGTTGCCTCCAATTCCCATAGATATGCGTCAAATAGGCATCGGCATCGTGAGGGATGGGCAGCATATACGATTCAAACTCTATCAACGCCAAGGGGAAAAGCTCGTGTTCCCAAAAGTAGTGTCGTGAATAACCTTGACCTAACCCGTAATGCATCTCCCCTTTCTTACGAAAAACGTTAAGCGGCCATGTCAGGGGAACAAGACATTGATAGACAAACCATTGAATTTTCGTAACCAGTTTCCTCAATCCCTCATTCTTGATTTTGTACAAATAATGCAGAAGGGCCACACGAAGTTTGGCACACACGAATGCACGAGCAAAACTATTCTTTGACACACAGAAAATATCCACTCCCACTCCCTTGTATTTGTAAAGTTTCCCTCGAGGAGGAAACGAACCCAGAAGCGTGCCTTCCTTGGTTCTAAACTTGGGGAAGCCATTGATATAATTGAAATCGGAATGGCGATCGTGAAGCACATATTCATCAGATTCAAGTCGACGCAGAATGGAGACCAGCTTATGATAGTCCTTTTCGGGCAATGCGATGTCAAGATCGTCATCCCATGGAATGAAGCCATGATGACGCACCGCTCCCAATGCCGTACCACTACTCAAATAATAGGTAAGGCCATTCTCCTTGCAAATCCTATCAAGAAACAGGACCTCCTCCAACATTTTTAGCTGGAGCTCACGCAAAGGGGAACCATCGGGAGCGTACTTTTGCCTCAATGCTGCTGTGTCAACCATAAGAGCCTCATTTGAAACAATAGCCCCCGCTCACCTCTATAATGCTACCGTTCACGAAGGCGTTGTTGATGCAAAAGCGGACTGCATCGGCAATCTCTTCGGGTGCCGCAAACCGTTTGATGGCGGTCTTGTTGTATATGTTATTCCTGATCTCCTCGGGTTTGTTTTTTTGCCATTCCGTTTCCACAAAGCCAGGGGCAATGGCATTCACAGTAGTGCCCGTGCCTTCAAAACATTTCACCAGGTTTTTCGCCAAAGCCATCACAGCGGCTTTGGTCACGCCATAGGACAAGGAGACGCTATGGGGCAAAATGCCCATCAGTGAGCCCGTAAACACAATCCTTGAGCCGTTGGGAATGACATCAAACAAATCCCTAATGAGGTAGACATTGCTGTTCACGTTCATTTGCATCACCCTTTCCCAATCCTCTTCTTGAATCTCCCGCAAGCCCTTCCTCAACGTCATACCCGCGTTGCATACGATGCAATCAATATGGCCTTTCTCTTTCATTTTCAGGGCAAAGTCGCGCATCTCCTGTTTGTTGGTCTGATCGGCCCAAAGAATTTCGAACGAATCGCTCACTGCCGAAAGCCTTGCCTTGCAGGGCTCAACCGAAGGTTCGTCATAAGCATAGGTCACCGTCACAAAATAGCCTTCTTTCAATAGCATTTCCGCTGTAGCCAATCCGATGCCACGCGTTGCACCCGTCACAATTGCATTTTTCATATCTCATACAAATTTTGTCTTTCCGTAAAACGTTGCATTATCTCGGCCATACAAATGCTCTCGCGTCGGCGAAGACGTGCCGTTGAGAAACGATGGCCAATAACACAACGGATGAATTCCTGTATTTCATAGCGAAGTCCGTCACCATCCCACTGATAGAAAAACTTTTTATTCTCGTTCTGGTTTTCATAACGCAGCTCGAAATAATCGGTCTTCCACCACGGTGCAGGGACGTAAGCATAGCCTTTCGTACCACTGATGACAAGGTTACCCTCCGTCTTCACACCCAGTCCCACTTGGAATGAGCATACCGCCGAGGGATAACGAACCAACCCTTTCGTGTACATGTCAACGCCACCTTTCATCCGGCTGAAAAGGATGAGGTCATCATAATGGACGCCCATCAGCTTGATAATAGGAAGCAACGGATAGCTTCCCAGTTCATACAATGAGCCGCCAGCCTGTTCAGGATTAAACTCACGGAGCGTCAAGTCATCATCCCAAAGTTTTGACAGCGAAGCATTTATATCAACAACCTGACCTATCACACCAGATTTGACCATCACCATTAGATGGTTAAAGGCTGGGCAATGGGCTGTTTTGTTAGCCTCCATCAATACCACGTTTCTGTTCTCGGCGAGCTCAAACAACTCTTTCGCACGCTCGCCACGTAGCACCATAGGAGTCTCGCACAGCACATGCTTTCCTGCTAGCAGGCTCTGCTTGATGTAATCATAGTGCGACAGATGAGGCGTTGCCACATACACGGCATCCACTTCCTTCAGTAAAGCGTCGAACGATAAACAAGGTTTTATGTCCTTTTTTGTAACGACATAGTTCTTCAATGTATCTGCATCAGTATCAAAAGCCGCCACCACCTTGACGCCGCTCACAAAAGAAGACTCTGGGATGAACCTGCGGGCAACACGGCCGCAACCCACCACACCAAACTTCACCTCATCTTGAGTCTCTTCCCTGAGCATGGTGGATGAGATGCCTTCTGTCCTGGGCAAATAAACCACTTCACAATATTCCCTCAGATAGTCGAAAAGGCCTTCCCAATCGGAACCGATGGCGAAGATGTCCACATCGTATTTTTGGATGTCGTCGATTTTTTGGCCCACATAGTCCTCGATGATGACTTCATCGACAAAACCCGTCGACTTCACCGCCTCTACCCTTTCGAGCACATTGTTGCGCACATTCAGCTTGCCACGGTTCTTGTCAAAGCTGTCGCTCGTGACACCAACAATGAGATAATCACCCAACGCCTTGGCGCGCCTCAACAGATTGATATGACCTTGATGCAATAAGTCAAACGTGCCATAGGTAATGACTTTTTTCATTTCCAGTAAATTTAGATTTGCAAAAATAAGGAATTTTCAAGAAGGAGAGGTATAAAGAAAGAAAAACCGTTACTTTTTGCGCTAAAACCCAAAGCTCATCGCTTCAACTTCCCTGCTTCCAACCCCCTATCAATCAATCTATTGACAGAATCCGATATCTTCAACTTATAGACGGAATACAACCCTATTACCAAGAACACTATGGATTTCAGCAAAGAATCGATGACCAAACCAATCACTGGCTTGCTGAACAGTCCGACAAACCATGGTGTCAGTGACTTCGACCACAACCAGTCAAGCCCAAACATAACGCCCACAACCAAAATAACCAACAGTTGCTTTGAGGACAAGGGCAAGGTGCCGATTTTCCAGCGAATCAGAGCCAAGAGAAGCGTATAGTGTACCATATAAGCCACCAAAGTTGCCATGGCTGCACCATTCACGCCCCAATCACCTACCCAACGCGCATTGAGCCACCAGGCCAAAACCGTCAGCAAGATGGTGAAAAACAGGAAGTAATAGTAGATTTTGGAATAGCTCAGCACCGTGGTTCCGACATTTAAAGTCGAATTGATCAAACGGCTGAGGCTCAAGATGAGCACGGCCCATTTGCCTGCCGCGAACACTTCTCCGTTGGGCAGCAAGGCAAAAACCGTGTCGATATTGATCCAGATAAAGAAAAACACCAACGAGCCAACAAGGAACTGGTGCAGGGAAACGCTCTTGCAGATTCGGTCGGCCTCCTTCACGTTGCCATCGGCCATGGCCTGCGAAATCTGTGGCTTGCTGATGGTTCCCAAAGAGCGGTAAGGCATTTCTACCAACGAAGCGATATAGATGGCGATAGTCAAGATGCCACCCACGGCAAGGCCTTGCTTGCCTGCCACAAAATAACGGTTGAGCAAGGGTGTAATGTTACCTGCCAAAGCTGAAGTAATGAGGAAGACCGTATAAATCAAGAAGTCGCGTTTCAGCTTGGGAGTAATATATTTTTTTTCGATGCGGAACGACACTCGATGCAAAGTCAGCAAATATACGATGTTAACTACTGTGGCTAAGCCATATGACACGCAAAACGCTATGACCATGCCCGTGAGGGAGAGCACATGGAAGCCATAAAGCAGGTAGATGACCAGCGTCATCACCCGCAACCCCACCTCGCGGATGAAACGGGGCACCACGATGCGCATCAACAGGTTGGAGTTGGTCTCGAACACCGAGATGTAGAGCATGAAGAAAGCCAGCGGAATTACATAATAGATGTAATCGATGAACAAGGCCGACTTCTCGGAGAAAAACGAAGCGATGGAACTTCGCAACGCAAAGAAGCAACCCAAGAAAATGGCAAAACCTATTAAGGGCACGATGAGCGTCCAGCCGAAGAAGCCGTGGTCGCGATTATCTTCATCCTTGAAATAGGGATAATAACGCATCGCTGAGGTGTTGGTACCCAACTGTGCCAAACCCGAAAACAGCAAGGCTGATTGAAGCAATACATCGACGAGACCGATTTCCTCCGTGGTCAGGTATTTGGTCTGCACGAAGAAAGTCGTGATGATGCCCACTGCCACTCCAATATAGGTGGCAATGGTGCCCTTGATGCTCTGTCGTGCTACGATACCCATAACAATGGACTAATCTTGGTATACTGGCTCTTTGGCATCTTCATCCTCGTCGAAGCCTTTGTTGTATTGTTCATCGGAGTTCTTACGCTCCTGCTCGGCATAGTCCTGATAAGCCTTGATAATCAGCTCGTAGTCCTTTTTCTTCTCTTCCAAATCCCGGATGAGGGCTTGTTTTGCCTCGACCTCTTTTTTCAATTCCTCAATCCTGGTGTCACGATTCTGATTGGCAACTTGATAGGCAACAATGTGTTTCCTCAAGTCCTCGATGACGATTTTCTTTCTGCGGGTGGTATCCTCAGCCAAGCTCAGTTTCATGGCCTCACGACGTATACCAGAGTTCAAGTCATCGCCTGCCAAAATCAATATGGCAACAACCCAAATCCAAAGCATCAGGATGATGAGTGTACCTATAGAACCATACAACACGTTGTAACGTGAAAAATTGGAGATATAGGAGTTGAATCCCACTGTGCCAAGGATGAAAAGTGAAGTGGCAAGAATCGTTCCCGGGCTAAAAACGACAAACTCGCGATATTTCTTGCCGTTTGCTCGCGGATGCTTGAGTTCTTTGCGATAATGCTCGTTAAACCTAACATTACCAAAATAATACAGCATGGAGATACCGATGCTCAAGGCAAAGATGCCGACCACCCATCGCAACACGACAAATAGGAAGAAGGTAAATGAGCCCCATTCTATGATATTGCTATCCACCAAATACTTGATCGCCGTGCCGCCCAACGAGATTAACAGTACCGAAATCACAATCAGTATGCCTATAATGACAAGCATAATGAGGGCAAAGACACGTTGGATGATCCACCCTTTAAAGCCCAATCCTTTGGAGGTGACATAGTCGGCATACACATTGCGGAAGCCATTGAAGAAAGCTACGACACCACCCGAACCGAAGACCAAGCACAAAACGATACTGATGGAGAGCAAGCCATCGTGTGGTTGGTTCATAATGCCATCTATGGTCTCTTTCACGAAATCGAGCGTCCCCGAGGGGATGAAGAAATCGTTAAGGAGCATCATCACTCGCTCATAAAGGTGGGGAATGGGAATATAGGGTATCAGCGTAAAGAAGAACAACACTAGCGGGAACAGCGCCACAAAGAAATTGAACGCCACGCCAGCCGCTCGGTCGACCGTGCGGCCTTTTGTAAACGACTTGATAAAGTCTATCAATACGGTCAAAAGAGGGAGCTTGGTACCAGGAAAGCGAACTCTACGCAAGTAATTGTCATCCTTGTTGTACCATTCCGTCACGGCCTTCACCTTAGCCTGAAACCATGTCTTCAGTTTACCGTCTTTCTTCTCTTTTTTGGGCATAATTCCAATGAATTAATTTGCAAAAATAGTGGTTTTTGGTTGAATGGTGAAAAAAAAGTATTTTTGCAGCATGAAAAACGCAGAAACCATCTCTCACGAAGGCATCGTCACCAAGATTACTGACGACGAACTGGAAATCAAGATACTGGCGCAGAGTGCATGCGCAGCCTGTCATGCCAAAAGCGCATGCGGCATGGGCGAACAAGCCGAGAAGATCCTCACCGTGCCACGTCCTAAAGATAGGAACTTTGAAATCAACCAAAAGGTTAACGTCAGGATGGCCATCGGGCAAGGCAACAAAGCAGCTATCTTGGCTTATCTGATCCCTATCGTTTTGCTTTTGGCCGTGCTTTTCGCCTGCTTAGGGTTAGGCATGAATGAAGGTCTCGCCGCACTCATCAGCATCATCGCGCTCGTACCTTATTATATTGTGCTTTACCTGAAGCGCGACCAACTCAAGAAACGGTTTGAATATACCATCGAATAAAAAACCGAAAATTTTCCTTTGCTGAAAAAAGGAGTTTCCGTATTTTTGCAGGTTTAAAATCGAAAACAAACTCAAAATTCTATACAGATGAGTAATACTTTACTAATTTCCCTTGCGGTTCTCGGAATCCTGGGCGGCATCTTAGCCGTGGTTCTGTACATCGTGGCACAGAAGTTCAAGGTGGAAGAGAACCCATTGATTGATGAGGCGGAGGCCTGTCTGCCCGGCGCCAACTGCGGTGGCTGCGGCTTTGCAGGCTGCCGTGCTTTGGCCGAGGCTTGTGTGAAACAAGCCGCCGAGAAAGGCAACATCGACGGATTGGCCTGTCCTGGCACCGACATGGGCAAGGTGGCCGCTGTCCTTGGGTTGACCGCTGGCACCTTCGAGCCTAAGATCGCCGTGGTACGCTGCAACGGTAGCTGCCAGAACTCACCCGCCAAGGTGCATTATGAAGGCGCCGACATTTGCGCTTTCGCCAACACCCTTTATGCTGGCGAAGGCGGCTGTTCGAAAGGCTGTCTCGGCCTCGGCGACTGCGTGAAGAAATGTAACTTCGATGCGCTGCACATCGACAAGGAGACGGGACTGCCCGTCGTCGACCCCGACAAATGCGTGGGTTGCGGTGTTTGCGCCAAGACCTGCCCGCGCGGCATCATCGAAGTGCGTCCGCGTGGCAAGAAAGACCGTCGCGTCTATGTATGCTGCTCCAACACCGACAAGGGTGCTTTGGTCATCAAGAACTGCTCGGTGGGTTGCATCGGTTGCCAAAAGTGCTTGAAAGAATGTCCCTTCGAGGCTATCGAGATGCGCGGTAACCTGGCCTACATCGACCCAGCTAAGTGCAAGGCCTGTGGAAAGTGCGCCAAAGTCTGCCCGCGTGGCACCATTCACGCCATCAACTTCCCCGCTCCCAAGCCGGAGGCTCCAGCCCTTCAAGGTGCTGAACCTGCTGTGAAGCCCCAAGCAAAACCCGAGGCACAGCCTGTAGAAGTGAAAACTGAAGTCAAACCCGAAAACACCGTCACAGCATGAACCCGATAAAGACTTTCAAAAAGGGTGGCGTTCATCCGGAAGAGAACAAACTCTCGGCCGAGCTGCCCATACAAGACTTTCCGATGCCCAAACAGATCATCGTCCCGCTGGGACAATGTCTTGGCGCACCGGCTGACTGCATCGTCAACAAAGGCGACCATGTGCTGACGGGTCAACTCATCGGCACAGCCAAAGGCTTTATCTCAGCCAACGTCCACTCCCCTGCCACCGGCACCGTAGCCAAAATCGATGTGGTGATGGATCATACGGGCTACTACAAGCCCGCTGTATTCATCGATGTGGAACCCGACCAATGGGCTGAAGGTATCATCGAAACCGATAAACTTCTCACTGACATCAAGTTGGACTCCAAACAAATCATCGACAAAGTGAAGGAATGCGGCATTGTCGGCATGGGCGGCGCCACCTTCCCCACTCATGTCAAGCTGATGGTTCCCGAAGGCAAGAAAGCCGAATATGTCATCATCAACGCTGCCGAATGCGAGCCTTACTTGACCTGCGACTATCGCCTACTTCTGGAGAAGACCCAAGAGTTCCTCATGGGTGTCAAGATTCTGATGAAGGCCGTCAATACTAACAAAGGCATCATCGGCATCGAGCAAAACAAGATGAAAGCCATCGAATTGCTCGACAAGACCATCAACGAGCATAAAGACTTGTACGCTGGCATCGAAGTGCAGCCTTTAAAGACCAAATACCCACAAGGCGGTGAAAAGCAAATCATCAAGGCTATCACAGGCCGCGAGGTGCCTTCGGGCAAACTGCCCATTGAGACGGGTTGCGTCGTGGTCAATGTGGCTTCGACCTACGCCGTCTACGAAGCCGTGCAGAAGAACAAGCCTTTGATTGAGCGTATCGTTACCGTCACGGGCAAATCGGTCAAGAAGCCAGGCAACTTCCGCGTGCGTTTTGGCACCCCTGCCGACCTCCTCATCGAGGCCGCTGGCGGTCTGCCCGAGGACATCACCGATGTCATCAACGGTGGTCCTATGATGGGTAAATCTGTCTCCGTCACTAACTTCCCGTGCATCAAAGGCACATCAGGAATTCTGCTGATGACCCTCAAGGAAGCCCAAGACCGCCGACAGACCAACTGCATCCGTTGCGGTCGTTGCGCAGGTGCTTGCCCGATGGGATTGCAGCCCTTCCTGCTCCACAAGGTGGCCAAGCAGAACAATTTCGACGAGACCGAGAAGAACCACATCATGGACTGCATCGAATGCGGTTCCTGCGAATTCACCTGTCCCGCCAACATCCCGCTGCTCGACTACATCCGTTACGGCAAGGCCAAGACCGGCGCGATAATTCGTGCAAGAAACCAGAAATGAATTTTAAATTTTAAATCTTAAATTTGAAATTATGAATAAATACACAATATCCGGTTCGCCGCATGTGCATTCAACGGAAAACACGAGGAAAATCATGTATCGTGTGCTCCTCGCCTTGCTTCCCGCCTTGCTTGTGGCCATTTACTATTTCGGCTGGTATGCCCTTCGCCTGACCCTCATCACGATGGCCACCTGCATGCTAACCGAATGGCTCATTCAGAAATTCCTTATCAAATGTCCCTTGACCATCAACGACGGTTCGGCCGCACTGACGGGTCTCTTGTTGGCCTTCAACGTGCCTGCCAACCTTCCCATCTGGATGGCCATCGTGGGTAGTGTTGTCGCCATCGGCATCGGCAAGATGGCTTTTGGCGGCTTGGGCAAGAACCCCTTCAACCCCGCCTTGGTAGGCCGTGTGTTCATGCTTGTGTCATTCCCGACCGCCATGACCACCTGGCCGCAGGCCGCACCTATCTTTGACAAAGGCTTCTTCGCTGACGCAGTCACGGGTCCCACCCCGCTCGGCATCCTGAAAGAAGCTGGTGTCGGCTCATTGGCCGAAACTGGCAACCTGCAGTTCCTCGACATGGTTTTAGGTAACCGTGGCGGTGCCTTCGGCGAGGTCTGTGCCATCGCCTTGTTGCTTGGTGCCATCTACCTCATCTGCCGTAAAGTCATCGACATATGGACACCGTTGAGCATCCTGCTCACCGTGTTCATCTTCACGGGTATCTGCTACCTCATCAACCCAGCCCAATACATTGCTCCTTGGTATCATCTGGTGTATGGCGGTCTCATCCTCGGTGCTTTCTTCATGGCTACCGACATGGTGACCTCCCCGATGACAGTCCGAGGCAAGCTACTGTTCGGCTTTGGCATCGGTGCCATCACGGTCATCATCCGTCTGTGGGGCGCCTATCCTGAGGGTGTGTCGTTCGCCATCTTAATTATGAACGCTTTCACGCCGCTCATCAACAAGGCCTTCAAGCCCAAAGTTTTCGGTGTTGTCAAACCCTCTAAAAACTAATCGCCATGGCAAAGAAACCATCCACTTTAATTAATATGCTCGTTGCCCTGCTTGTCATCGCAGCGGTGTCGGGCGGTGTACTCGGCTTGGTTTATGGCGTGACCAAAGACACCATCGCCCAAGTCGACCAGAAGAAGAACGAAGCAGCCATCCAGGCCGTGTTGCCGCTTGATGGAGAAATCACTTATAAAGCTGACACGATTCAATACACCTATGAAGGTGTCGACATGACCTTTCCCTGCAACCTCGCTTTTGACGCCAATGGCAACTTTAAAGGTGCTGCCGTCAAGACCAGCGAAGGCGGCTTCGGTGGCAAGATCGACATGATGGTCGGCTTCCTCGCCGATGGCACCATCAAAGGTACCTCGGTGCTGTCGCACGCTGAGACCCCTGGCCTCGGCGCCAACATGACCGGCAAGTTCAAGGACCAGTTTGTCGACAAGAACCCCAACGGCTTCAAGCTGATCGTCAAGAAAGACGGCGGCGACGTCGACGCCATCACTGCGGCCACCATCACCTCGAGAGCCTTCTCGAAGGCGGTGGACAAGGCTTACCAAGCCTTTATGGCCAACAAGGCACAATTCATGAACAACGCTCCCGTCGAAGAACCAGCTCCCGTTATGGAAGCGGCTCCCGCCGAGGAGAACAATGAAACGGAAGGAGGACAAAGCAATGAGTAACAACATGCAAACCTTTACCAAAGGCCTCATCAAAGAAAACCCCATCTTGGTGCTGCTGTTGGGCTGCTGCCCGACCTTGGCAACGACCACCAGTGCCATCAACGGCATGTCGATGGGTTTGGCCACCACCTTCGTGCTGGTGCTGTCGAATATCTTCATCTCCCTGCTGAAGGGTTTCATCCCCGACAAGGTGCGTATCCCCTGCTTCATCGTGGTCATCGCCTCCTTCGTGACGGTGGTGCAACTTGTCATGCAGGCCTATGTACCCGACATCTATGAGACCCTCGGTTTGTTCATCCCCCTCATCGTGGTGAACTGCATCGTGCTGGGTCGCGCTGAGGCTTTTGCCTCGAAGAACCCCGTGTGGCCTTCACTGTTGGACGGCCTTGGCATGGGCTTGGGCTTCACCCTCGCCTTGACCCTGTTGGGCTGCATCCGTGAGTTCCTCGGCAGTGGCTCCATCTTCGGTCTTACCATCCTGCCCGAGACGGCCAACATCCTGGTGTTCATCCTGCCTCCCGGCGCCTTCATCTGCCTCGGCTTCGTTATCGCTATCGTCAACAAACTCAAAAAAGAAAGTCACTAAGCCATGAAATACCTCATCATTATCTTATCGACCATCCTGGTCAACAATGTGATCTTCTCCCAGTTCCTGGGTATCTGCCCCTTCCTGGGCACCTCAAAGAAGACCTCGACCGCATTAGGTATGGGCGCCGCCGTCATCTTCGTGTTGACCTTAGCCACCCTCGTGACATGGCTGACAAACCAGTACATCCTGATTCCCTTGAAGCTGACCTTCTTGCAGACCATCGCCTTCATCCTCATCATCGCCGCCTTGGTGCAGATGGTGGAGATCATCCTGAAGAAAATCAGTCCGTCATTGTACACCGCCTTGGGCGTGTTCCTGCCGCTGATTACGACCAACTGCGCCGTCCTTGGCGTGTCGCTGACCGTGGTCACCAAGGAGTTCAACTATGGCGGCGTGGCCCACATGTTGAGCCTTGGCGAGTCCATTGTCTATGCCGTCGGCATCGCCCTCGGCTTCGCCATGGCTTTGGTTATCTTCGCTGGTATCCGTGAGCACATCGACCTAATGGAACCTCCCAAGGGCATGAAGGGTACCCCTATCGCCCTGATTACGGCGGGCATTCTGGCTTTGGCGTTTATGGGATTCACGGGGATTGTGTGATCTGTGATATGTATGGCCTATACGGCCATGCGTAAAAGCAGGGACTCACGTCGCCTGCTTACTGATGTGTCGTCCCTACGGGACTAAACCGAATAAAAGAGCTGCCGCAAGGTAGCTCTTTTTGTACAATAATGACGCAAAAAAAATTGTCAATTCCCTTGACACTTAAATAAAAAGCACTATTTTTGCCGAATCAAACGGGATAATTCCATTTAAACTGGATGAAAAAGCTGTTGGTCATAATACTGTTGGTCTTTGCTGCCCAACTCCAAGCGCAAGTGAGGATTGGTCAAGGTGAAGCCTTTTCTACGGCAAAACATTATCTACAGCAAAACCTCAAGCAACAAAACCCTGTCCTTTCATTGAGCGAAGTGGTTCACAGCAAACAAACGGGGCTACCCAACTTGTATGTGTTTACTGTTGATCCTCGAGGATTTATCATTGTCTCGGCCACAGGTGAAGTACTTGCCTATTCGCCCAATTCCAGCTTTCCAAAAACAGAAGAGTTACCTGATCACATTGCCTATTGGATTGAACTTTATAACAATACGACAGATTACATCATAAAGCATCACCTTCCAAACCTACAGCGCAAGGTGTACAAGCAAGAAGTAGGGCCTTTATTGACTTCCGCTTGGGGACAAGGCTGTTTCCATAATGAGCTTTGTCCAGCAACTGAAACAGGTCCTTGCCATCACGCATCAGCGGGTTGTGTTGCAATCGCCATGGCACAGATTATGTATTACCACAAACAGCCTGTGATGGGCAACGGGGAAGTGTCGTACACTTGTCAATATGGCAATCTAAGTGCCAATTTCGGAGAAACCACCTACCACTGGGAAGACATGGTCGACACTCTCCATAAAAGCAACCTGGCAACCGCCTTGCTGATCTCCCATTGCGGCATCAGTGTAAATATGGATTATAGTCCTCACGCAAGTGGTAGCAGTATAGGGAAAGCCCTTAAAGCGTTCCAAAACTACTTCCTATACCCTACCTCAAAGATTTTGCAAAGGTCTGATTCTAAAGACGAGGAATGGTTAAGCATCATAAAAAGCAACATCGATATGCATCTCCCTGTGTTTTATCGAGGAATTTCTTCGTTAGGCGGTCATGCTTTCGTTTGCGACGGATATGACAGCAACGGACTCTTCCATTTCAACTTTGGCTGGGACGGTGTGGCTGATGGTTATTATACCCTTGAAGACCCTTCAGGCTTCGCTACGTATCAAGCCATTATTTACGACATTTCTCCAATATCCAACATCCCTGTCAACAGCGACACTCACGGCATTATCTACGTCTCACCCGATGGTACTGGTGACGGATCGTCATGGAATCAAACTACTTCAGACCTGCAATCAGCCATATACAAGGCATCCACAGACCATCTTACCATTTGGGTTAAAGAAGGCTCCTATACGAGAACCAACTTAGGGGACTATTGTTTCTATGCATTCGGAAACTGTCAAATTTTTGGAGGTTTCAACGGAGACGAACCATACGATTACGACCTATCGCTCAGAGACTTCGATGCCCATCCCAGTATTTTGGATGGCAACCACACGAAAGGTCTGATATATTTACAATATTGCAATTCCTTCCTCATCAACGGTTTCACCATACAAAACGGTTTCGCTCTCAGTGGTGGCGGTCTATCCATATCCTGCAACACACACATCAAAAACTGCAAGATTTGTAATAACCGGGCCCAACTCAAAGGTGGAGGTATTGCCTTATTGCCATCTGAGAATTCCGCGGAGATTCTCATTGAAGACTGCGAATTCTATGGGAACGAGGCAAGAAACGGCGGTGCGATTTACGATGCCTCCATGGCCACATACCTACGTTGCAGAATCCATGACAACATGGCGAGTCAAAGCGGCGGTGGCATCCATCGACAGATATGCAATAGACCAAGCGAATTCATCTGCTGCCAAATCAGCAACAACACAGCTTCAGCTGGAGGCGGTGTCCTCTCCTCCTCACAGGCTTCGTTTTGGAGTTGCCTGATCAACAACAACACGGCTGAAACGGGAGGCGGATGCCATATCAAGGATAATACGAACCTTTACAACTGCACCGTGGTCAAGAACGAAGGGCTTGTGGAATATGGAGGAGTCTACAATCCTATGTCCACCAGTCCAAATGTCATGAATTGCATCATTTGGGGCAATGTCAGTCAAGACGGGAACAAGCAGATTGGTCCGATGCAAACCCACATGTCTTGCGCCGTTCAAGGCGACACCTCATTTTCTTCGCTCAATTTCGACGCTGAGCCTGAAAACGACGACACTTCGCACAGGTTTTACATCAGATTCAACAATCCCGATGTCGCCGCAGGCATCGAGGGGCGCGACGGCGATTGGCACTTGCAGTCGGGTAGCCCTTGCATCGATAGAGCCAACAGCATCGCACAACAACCTGAATTTGACTTGGACGGAAATCCCCGGCTAAGGCAAAGGAATGTGGACCTTGGCGCCTTCGAGTCAAACCATACCGCATACGTGATCAACAGGTTCTTCTGCAACGACACCCACTACTATTACGACGGTATTCTCCTTCCCGAGCCAGGTATCTATTCCTTCTTGTACCCCAACGTTTCTTACGACAGTCTCGTCATCATCAATTTGGAATGGAAAACCATCGCCGAAGAAGCCGAGATTTGCGAAGGCGAAACTTATAACTTTCAAGGCGAGATTCTTAGTGAAGCGGGGCATTATTCCATCGTCAAAAGCTGTGTAGCCTATGAACTTGACTTGGTCGTAAATCCTTTGCCCATCATAACCCAAGAAGCTGAGATTCACCAAGGCGAAACTTACAATTTCTTCGGTGAACCACTCCATGAGACAGGTCATTACACCAACGTCCACGATTGCACAGATTACGAACTTGATTTAACCGTGATTCCAGTACCCGTGGTAACTATGAACGAAGAGATTTGCCAAGGTGAAACATACAATTTCTTCGGCCAGCAACTCGATAAGGCAGGACATTATTCCACCTATAAGTTCGGCAATGACTACGAACTTGACTTGTCAATTAAGCCCAGGCCTACAATTCGCTGCAGCAACGACACAATTATTGAATACGGCAATGCCGTCCAGCTCACTGCATCAGGTGCCGACTCCTATCTGTGGTCAACTGGCGAAACCACAGAGAGCATCACCGTAAGACCAACAGAGGACAGGACTTATATCGTAAAGGGATTTTCCCAAAACGGATGCGACAGAACAGCTAACGTCACCGTTATGGTACATAGAGAAAACGACAAGGTGGCTTTATTTCCCAATCCTGCCAATGACAAAGCCATAATCGATATACCAATCATCGGAGAAGTGGATGTGTTTAACCTATATGGCGATCACCTCATCCACATCAAAGCCAATCGTGAAGCCATCGAATTGGATGTCAGTTCATTCCCTGACGGTGTTTACATCATCCAAGTGAGACAAATGAAAAACCTTTATCACGAAAAACTCGTTGTCCAACACTGAAATCACTCCTTAAAAGAAAAAGGTTTTCCATTTTAACAGCATTTCTTCTTGTTTTTTCCAAGAAAGTTGTACTTTTACAGCCTCATTTTGTGGTCATTACAAAAACACTCTAATATGAAACGCTGTTCTATTGTTCTCTTACTCATGATGGTCATTCCGTTGTTCGCCATCGGGCAAACCTTCACCATCACTTCCTCAGACCGTGGCCATATCAGCCTCCACTTTGAATTGAACGACTTCAGCGTCGACACCATCAACCTCGAAGGTGAGCTGATGCACACCATTTCAAGCAAAGGCATCGTCATGCCCAACGACTACGGCCTGCCCGACCTACCTACCTTCAACCGCTTCATTGCCATCCCGCAAGGTGCGAAAGCCATCGTGGAAGTCAGGACAACGCGCGATGAGACCCTATCGGGCATCAACATCGCGCCCTCCGACGGCAGCCAATGCGAGAATGATGCGGAGCGGCCCTTCTTCAAAGACCCGAAAGTGTATTCCAGAAACAGCTATTATCCTGCAGAGACCTATTGCGTCGCAGCCCCCCAACAGCTTCGCGGTGTTGATGTCATCCACTTGGGTCTCAGCCCTTTCCAAATCAATCCAGTAACACGGGAATTAGCCGTACACCGCCAAATCGACATCGACATTCGCTTCGAAGGTGGTGACGGACACTTTGGCGATGACCGTCTGCGTTCACGCTATTGGGACCCCATCCTGAGGAACATTATCCTCAACTTCGAGTGTTTGGAATCCATCGATTACGACGCTCGGATGCAGCAATGGGCGCAAAACCGACCCACTGGCTGCGAATACCTCATCATTACGCCTGATAACGATGACTTCTACAATGCAGGAAAAGAACTTGCCGACTACCGCAACAAGCAAGGCATCCTCAGCAAGGTAATGAGAGTCACCGAGACAGGTGCTTCAGACCAAGCCACATTAAAACAATGGATCAGAGATATCTACGCTAATTGGAACATCCCTCCAGTGGCTATCTGCATCATCGGTGAGAGCGGAACCAACTTGCAACAATACGTGCCTGGCTACAGGACCCTACATCCCAAAGACAACTTTATCACTTCCGACAACCCCTACGCCGACGTCAATGACGACTTCCTCCCCGACATTTGTTTCACTCGCATCCTCGCCCAAAATGAGTCGGAGCTCCCAATCATTATGGGCAAACTCTATGAATACGAATACACCAATGTAGTCACTGACCCATATTATTATGACCATCCCTTGACGGCGGCTGCATGGGAAAACTCCAAATGGTTCCAGATCACCATTGCCACCATCAGCGGTTACTTAACCCAGCATGGCAAGTCTCCTGAACGCATCAACGAGCTTTACAGCGGAGAGCAAGGCAGCAATTGGTCGACTGCACCTGGCACCAACACCGTAGTCAATTACTTCGGCCCCGAAGGGGTTGGCTACATCCCCGCTACCCCGGATGAACTGGGCGGCTGGACGGGCGGCAACGCTGACCAAGTCATTAGAGCCATCAACCATGGCTGCTATCTCATACAACACCGTGACCACGGTTGGAACAACAGATGGTACCAACCCGCAATCTTCACCACCGACTTTGGCGACATACAAAACGTGAACAAGTTGACATATCTCATTTCCGTCAACTGCCGAACAGGTATGTATGACAATTCATCCACCTCCTTCATCGAAGCCCTCCTGCGCATGACCCGTGATGGCCAAAACGCAGGCATCGTTGGTGCCATAGGTCCTACGGGACAAACCTATTCCTATGCCAACGACATCTTCCTTTGGGGCGTTTGGGATCTCTTCGATTCAAGTTTCCTTCCCGATTATGGCCCATTCGATTCCCATACCGACACCTGGATGCCTGCCTTTGCATGCGTCGCAGGCAAGTATTTCCTTGAGACCCATGTCTTCCCCAGTGCCGACCAAAACATGAGCAACACCACCTATAACACCTTCCATACTTTTGGCGACGCTTTTGCAAGGATGTTCACCGATATACCACAAACGATCAGTCCCACCCATGATGAGAGCATACAGTGTTTCTCACCTTTCCACATCACAGCTCCCGAAGGCTCTCAGATTGCACTGACAGTCTATAGGAACAGGCAATGGCACATCATAACCACCGCCGTTGGCACAGGAGCTGAACAAACCATCACGATTTTGGAGAACATCCCCAACGGTCCCATCCACCTTACCATCACGGGCGAAAACCTCATACGGTGGGAAGAGGACATCCCACTGGAACCTTTCAATAGGCCTTTTGTCATTGTCGACAGCATCTCCATGAACGGAGGTGAACTCACACTGCACTACAACCAGTCCATCGTTGCCGACATCAATGTCACCAACGTGGGATTGCAAGGCTGCAATGGTGGCATTGTCAGCATGACCTCTGATTCACAACTGTTGACCATCTCGCAGGGCGAATCTTCATTTGAAGCCCTCGAGCCAGATGCGAGTCAATTCATCGAAAACGCTTTCCAAATCGCACTCGGCGACAGCATTCACGACTGGACGCATATTCCCTTCACCCTCACCACCCAATTTGGCGATGAGACCTACGCACAAGAATACGAAATCGAAGTGCTTTCCCCAAACATCACTGCTGAGCTTATCAACATCGACGACTCGCAAGGCGACAATGACCAAAGGCTCGACCCTGGCGAATTCGTTAGCCTCACCTTCCGCATTACCAACACAGGCCATTATCGAGCCGAAAGCCCCCGTATCTCTTTGGCCAACAATGAAGGCTACATTCGTGTCATAACGTCAGAAATACCCATCAACGACTTGGAAGTGAACGAATCAACCGAGATCACTTTCGACATTTACATTGAGTATGCTGCAGGAGAGGTGCCCAGCATCCATCTCATACTCCACTCTGTCATTAAGAATCTAAAAATCGAACAGGACATTCAATGTGAAATGGGTTTCGTGACAGACAGTTTCGAACATGGAATACTTGAGCCTGAATATTGGACCAACGACGAGGAGCATCCCTGGACCATTGTCACTGCACATCCCTATAACGGAACCTATTGCGCCCAGTCAGGCAACATCGACCATAACGAGTCCTCTCAACTCATCTTGACTTTTACCTCGACAGAATCCGAAAAAATACATTTCTTCAAAAGAGTGTCAAGTGAAGCCAACTACGACTTCCTTATCTTTTACATTGATGACGAGGAGCAAGAACGATGGTCGGGCGATCTTTGGTGGTCGGAACATTCTTACCAAATCACCCCCGGACAACATACCTACAGATGGGAATACGCCAAAGACCACTCCGTTGACTACGGCTCCGATTGTGCCTGTATCGATTACATCACGCTGCCTCCTTATCTTGACGAGGCCGCAGAGCAAAACGTCTTCCCATTGGACGTACACCCCAACCCAACCACCAACCAGATCACTATTGATTTGGATCAAGTAGATGATTTCAACGTCAGTGTGTTTGATGTCCATGGAAGACTCATCCTTTCCGAGCGAAACGCCACTACGCTCTCCTTTAAAGGTCGTCCCTCGGGTTTGTACCACATCGTAGTAGAACAGAACGGACAACGCTGGAGCAGAAAAATCATCAAAATGTAAGATGGCAAGAGAGTAAAATCCAACTGCCAAAATCGTGCACCGAAGCAAAAAAATAACGCTTCAGCAGAAAAATGCTTTATTATTTCAAAAAAGTGCGTACCTTTACGCGCTTTTTTATATAAAATAAGGTACAATTATACTCTTCCAACACCTACAAACAACAGACCTATGAAGCTCAGGTTCACTACACTACTCTTTACTATTCTGCTGCTTTCTACCATTACATTGCAAGCACAGACGCGCGAATTCGCCTTCAACAACTCGGTCCAAAGCGAAGGCCTCTCCATCGAGCAAAACACCCGTTCCGGCCTAACGATGCGACACGCGCTGAAACAACTGCAAATCCTCAACATCACGGACAACGGCTATTCCGGTGACATCATTCAAGGTGGCACGGGCATTGTCCTGCCTGCCAATCCTGGCGAGCCCAACCTACCAGCATTCAGCCAATTCGTGGCTGTCCCCAATGGTGCCACTGCCCATGTTGAGATGGGCTACCGCAGCATGTCAACCGTCCAAAATGTCGACCTGCTTCCCGCCGCCCCCATAAAGTTTGACACTGACAACAGCCCCAATACTTACGAGAAGAACTTGAGCATTTACAATACTGACGCCTTCTTCCCTGCGCAGCCCGTCACGGTCTCCGAGCCGTTCAGCCTGCGTGGCGTTCAAACCGTGGCCGTCACTGTGACGCCCTACCAATACAACCCTGTGACTAAAGAGCTGCGTGTGTACGATGACCTTCAGTTCGACGTGCGCTTTGACGGCGGCAACGGTGAATTTGGCGACACCCGCCTGCGTTCTCCCTATTGGGATCCCATTCTCATGCAGAACTTGGCCAACTACAACCAACTTCCCGCTGTCGATTATGAAGCTCGTATGCAGCAATGGGTGAACAACCGTCCCGAAGGTTGCGAATACCTTATTGTCATCCCCAACAACGAGAGTTTCCGCCAATATGCCAACCAGCTGGCCGAATACCGTATCAAGCAAGGCATCCTCACCGAAGTGAAGAGCTTGAGCGACATGGGGTGCGCCAACACCAACCAGATGAAGGCTTACTTCCACAACGCATACAACAGTTGGGAAATTCCACCCGTGGCTGTGTTGCTCCTTGGTGACCACAACAGCAACATGAGCGTGGGCATCCCCGCAGAATACACCTTCCACTCCCAAAACTACGGCAACTGCATCACCGACAACGGTTATGCCGACGTTACGGGCGACAATTTGCCTGAGATGGCTTTCTCTCGTCTAGTGGCCGCCAACGCCAATGAAGCCCAAATGATGGTGAGCAAGCAAATCGAGTACGAATTCACCAATCCCAACATGAATGCCAGCACCTACGATGAGCCTATCACCGCCTTAGGTTGGCAAACAGAACGTTGGTTCCAGATTTGCTCTGAGGTCGTTGGAGGCTATTGGCGCAACCAAGGCAAACACCCTGTACGCATCAATGCCATTTATGAAGGCTATCCTGGCAATGTTTGGTCGAGTAACCAGAACACCTATATGGTTGTCAACTACTTTGGCCCCAATGGTTTAGGCTATCTCCCTGCATCACCTTCCGAACTTGGTGGATGGACAGGTGGTGTAGCATCTCAAGTGGTTCAGGCCATCAACAACGGCTGCATGTTGCTCCAACATCGCGACCATGGCTATTATCAAGGCTGGGGCGAGCCAGATTTCAGTAACAGCCACGTGACTCAGATGAACAACGTCGGTAAGATGACCTTTGTCAACACCATCAACTGCCAGACGGGCACCTTCGACCACAATCCTGAATGCCTGGTTGAAGCTTTCATGCGTCGTACCAGTGGCGGACAGAATGCCGGTGCTGTGGGTTGCATTGGACCCACACAGACCTCCTATTCCTTTGTCAACGACGCATACGCATGGGGTATGTACGACCAATACGACCCTGATTTCATGCCCACTTATGGCCCTTACGCCAACTACGAAGGCAACTGGAGACCCGCGTTCGGCAATGTGGCCGGCAAATACTTCCTTGCGCAAAGCAACTGGCCTTACAACACCCAAAACAAGGCTATCACCTATAAGATGTTTACGGCCCACTGCGACGCTTTCCTGACACTCTTCACGCAAGTGCCCACCGCCATGTCCGTCAGCCACCCGACACAAATCACGCCTGTCACCACCAGCATTAACGTCAGTGCTCCGCAAGGTGCAGTCATCGCCCTGACCCGCGACAACAACATCCTCGCCGTAGCCACCGCTACCGGCAACACCCAAAGCATCTCTTTCCAGGCACAGCCTTCAAATACCGAGATCACCATTGTGGCCACCAAACAAGACCGACTCCGTTATGTAGACACCATCCATGTCATCAGTGAACCTGTGCTTACCATGACCGAAGTCATCCCACACGACGCCAGCGGCAATCAACAGCTTGAATATGGCGAACAGTCATCGTTTGACATGGTCATCAAAAATGTGGGCAACGTGGCTTCATCGACAGCCACCGCTACCCTCACCACTAGAACCCTCACGGATGTCACCATCAACCAAAACACAGCTACCATTCCAGCACTAAATCCTGACCAAGCTGTCAATTTGAATGAAGTTTTCGACATCACGGTCTCTGATAGCGTGCCAAACGGAGCCATCCTTGAGTTCAATCTGACCATGGCCAGTGGAAACCGCACATGGACATCCCATTTCACTTTCAATGCCAACGCGCCCCTCTTGAACATCTCAGATGTCATGGTCATCAAAGACGGCATAGCCTACAAAGGCAATGACAACGGCCGTCTTGACCCCGGTGAGGCTGCCAAGGTCACTTTCACCTACGTCAACAATGGAGATGCCGCTGCTAATAACGTGACTGCCACCATAACCTCAAACGAGCAACAATATATCACCATCGACAACCCTGTTTTGACAACGGCTACGATCGATGCAGGTGAAACCGTTGAGGTGACATATAATATTAGCGTAGCTGCCACCATGCCGAGAGGTGAACAAGCCCAGTTCACACTGCGTGTCGAGTATGGTTCCTATGCTAACGAATGCAATTATGCACAGCGTGTGGGTCTCGAAACCGCCAATTTTGAAAACGGCATGGATGACCTTGAATGGCAGAATGACCCAGAGCATCCTTGGACTATCACCACTACCGACCCTCATTCGGGCCAATACTGTCTGCAGTCAGGCACCATCGGCCTCAATGCCAGTTCCACATTGAGCCTACCATTCGATGTGGAAAACGAAAGCGATGAAATACATTTCTCCATAAAAACCAGTTGCCACACCAGTGACTACCTAAAGTTCTATATTGACGATACAGAAATCCAGCAATGGAATGGCAACACTAGCTGGCAAGAGATGGTCATCCCTGTCAACCAAGGCGAACATGTGTTCACTTGGGCTTACGAGAAGGATGGCAGCGGCACCGCTGGCAGCGACCATGTGTGGATTGACGACATCATCTTCCCAGTACGCCACCTCACTTTCGACTGCAACGCTGGTGCTGACCAGAATATTTGCCAAGTGGCAGCACAAATGGATGCCAACGCCATCGGCTATGAGAGCCTCCTTTGGACAACTAACGGCGATGGCAGCTTCGACCAAAACGACATTCTCAACCCCATTTATACCCCAGGCGAACAAGACTTGGCGAATAAGACTGTCACATTGACCCTCACTATCACCAACGACGAAGGTGAGGCTCTCAGTGACCATGTGGCCATCAAGTTCCACGGAGTCGCCAACATCGAGATGGAGGAAGAAAGCGAGGTCTGCGAAGGCGAGCCCTTCCAAGTCAGTGCAGTGGTAAGCGAAACGGGCAGCGTCTGTTGGACAACTGATGGTGACGGTAGCTTCGATCACCCCAATATCCTTGATGCCAACTACACTCCAGGCGAGCAAGACAAAGCCAACGGGCAAGTCACGCTAACCCTAAAAGCCATTTCGGAATACGGTTGCGGCGACACAGAAAAGAGCACAGTGCTGACCATCCATCCTTTGCAACACACCGAAATTGAGATGCCCTCATGCGGCACCT
This sequence comes from uncultured Bacteroidia bacterium, assembly GCA_902771635.1. Classification (GTDB taxonomy): domain Bacteria; phylum Bacteroidota; class Bacteroidia; order Bacteroidales; family F082; genus Limimorpha. The sequence continues at coordinate 45,787 of CACXXW010000001.1, forward strand.
TCACTTGGAACGGCATCGAATACACCGAGGAAGGCGTTTATGAACAAACCCTGCAAAGCATCCACGGCTGCGACTCGACCGTAGTGATGCACCTCACGATGGTCGATGCCTACAACGTTGAGGTTGAACAAAACGCTTGCGACAGCTACGAATGGGGCGGCCAGACCATTACTGAAAGTGGCGTTTACGAACACCTCTTCACTTCCATTAACGGTTGCGACTCAACCGTGGTGATGCATTTGACCATCAACGACATTTCGAACGTCGAACTCGTTGCAGAAGCCTGCGACAGCTACGACTGGAACGGCACAGTCTATACCCAAAGCGGAGTCTACGAGCAATCGTTCATTAACGCTATGGGCTGCGATAGTATCGTCATCTTGAATCTGACCATGAATTACTCGCCCGCACTCGAATCCATCGACGGCAACAACGAAGTGGACGTGCGCCTGACACCTGTCAGCACTTATTCCACCGCAGATGAGAACCCATTATCTACAATGGTTTGCACTTGGAGTATCGAGCCTCAAGATGCGGGTAGCATCGAGGCCAACAACGGCCAGATCACCGTCACATGGAGCGAGATTTACAAAGGCGAGGCCAACATCAGCGTGAAGGGCGAAAACGAATGCGGCCTATCGGAGCAATCGTTGACCGTCAACGTGAAGAATTCCACCGACCTTGAGGAGTTTGGCATCGAAGCTAAGATCTACCCCAACCCGACCAATGGCATGGTCAACGTTGAGGCTGAAGGCATGCAACGCTTGACCGTGATGAACGTCTTTGGCCAAGTATTATACGACCATGAGGTGAAAGCCGACAATGCCCAGATTAACATGACCCAATTCGGTGCAGGCACCTTCCTCATCCGCATTTATACAGAAAGCGGCACGACCGTCAGACGCGTAAACGTCATAAGATAAAACTTTGAAAACAACTTATAAACAAACCAATATGAACAAGCTTATCAATTATTTAGTGGCAGCAATGTTTTTGGTGCTCTTGCCCATGAAATCATTCGCCCAACCAACACGAGTCACAAACAATGAGTCAACGATTTCGTTTGACATCACCAACATCGCCAACTTCGATGAGCGAGTCTTTTTCCTATACAATTTGATAACCGATGGACGTTTCGATGTCATCACTAGCGAACAAGACGGCGTTTATGTCATCAGTGAGAGTGAAGCATTCGAAGGTATAAACCTGAGAGCTGTCTTCAACGACTTCCGTACCCAAAACGCCGATGATTTCACAAGGATGACCAAAGAGCAAGCCGCAGATGTAGCTGCTGAATTCAAGGGACTCCTACCCCACGAATTCATTTCTTCATTGATGATGGACTATTACATCCGCTCGCGTGAAAACAACACCTGCGCCAATGCCGATCCATTTTGCACCGACAATGGTATGTACCAATTCCCTGCAGGTGTGAATGCGGGCTCAGGCGAGTCAGGACCCTACTATGACTGCCTCTATTCACAACCTAACCCTGCATGGTACTACATGCGAATAGCCAATCCTGGCAGCATCACCATCCACATGTACAGCACCCCAAGTGTGGACATTGACTTCTGCTGTTGGGGACCTTATCCCACCATTACCAATCCTTCGCCTTGTTCCAGTTTGACTTCCGATAAGGTTGTCAGTTGCAGTTACTCCACCTCTGCCACCGAAAACTGTATCATTCCCTCCTCAGCCCAAACAGGCGATTACTTTATCCTCATCATCACAAACTATTCGAACGACCCCTGCAACATCTCCTTCAGCAAGACCGGTGGCACAGGCACCACCGACTGTGGCATCCTGCCTCCCATGGTCGACAACGACGGCCCCTACTGCGTGGGCGAAACCATCCATCTGACCGCCAATGGGCAAGCGGGTGCCTCATACAGCTGGACTGGCCCTGGCGGATTCAGCTCAAACCAGCAGAACCCCACCCGTACGAACTGCACCATGGCCATGGCTGGCACCTACACCTGCACTATCACCGTGGGCACTCAGACCAACAGTGCCACCACTGATGTTGTCGTTTATCCCCAACCTAATGCCAACTTCACCTTCACCTCGGTCTGCCAAGGCCAGCCCACCCAGTTTACCAGCACTTCAACGACTAACCCATCAGGACAACAAATCACAGGTTACCTTTGGAACTTTGGTGGTGGGCAAACTTCAACCCAACAAAATCCCTCCTATACCTTCCCCAACGCAGGCAACCATCAAGTAACCCTCACCGTGAGTTGTGGCAATGGTCATTGCACTAGCACCAAGACCCAAACTGTCACTGTCTACCCCCAACCTGCAGCCAATGCCGGAGATGACCGAACCATTCCATACGGCACCTCAACGCAATTGAGCGGTTCAGGTGGTGCGGGAACATTCAACTACCATTGGGAACCCGCCAACATGGTGACCAATCCCAACGCCCAAAACACGCAAACCGTGACCTTGACCCAAGACCAGACCTATACCCTCACCGTCACCAACCCGCAAGGCGACTGCTCCAGCACCGACCAGGTGACCATCTACATCAGCGGCAGTGCCATGACAGTCACTGCAGGTCCTGACATCAGCATCTGCCAAGGTGGTAGCGGGCAAATCTACGTTAGCGCTGGCGGTGGCACCGGCAACCTTACTTACTCGTGGACGCCCACTACAGGGCTCAGCAACCCCAATATCTCCAACCCCATGGCCTCTCCATCACAAACCACCACATACACCTGCCACGTCACTGATGGTCAAACCTCACAAAATGTAAGTGTCACCGTAACGGTGAATGAAGTCATCGTCGAAGACGAATACATGACCATATGTCCAGGCGATGTCTACAGTTGGAACGGCGGAAATTATAGCGAAGTCGGAACTTACGATTTTCACACCCAAACCGAGCAAGGATGCGACAAAACCATTTACTTGCACCTTGACCACTACCCCACCTATGATGAGACCCTCATTGAGGAAGCTATCTGTTTTGGTGAAACTTACACCTTCTATGGTAACACCTACGACCATTCTATCCAAACTTCCTATACGGATCACACCATTCATGGCTGCGACAGCATTGTCAGATTGGAATTGACGGTTTGGCCTGAAAACCAAATTGAAGAAATAACCATCCCTCTGTGCCCAGACCAACTGCCCTACTACTACGAAGAAGACCCCAACCAAATACCGCTTTATGAAGGGATTCATGTCTTCCATCCCGAAGATGAACACGGCTGCGAAAGAACCGTCCATATCGACATCCAAGTCAGCGAGTATTACAAGCCGCCAAAGAAAGTCGAATACGTGTGCGAACTGCCCTATATTTGGGAAATCAGGGATGTCGACAACTCTCTCCTCGAAACCAGAACCATTGACTCGGCGAATTTCTACACCGACACGGTTCAAACAGCCGCTTGCGAAGGTATCTTCCGACTTGAGTTGTATTACCAACCTGTGCCAGAAACCATTGTCGAGGACACTGCCGTATGCGATAGCTACAAATGGCTAGTAACAGGACAAACATATGATCAGTCGGACACTTATATTCATAGAGTTTCCTTGCACCCCTACCCGTGCGATCAAGAGTACAAGTTGAATCTCATCGTCAACAAATCGGATCTCAATGGTGTGCCTGAGCACCCTGAAGACTTCGACAGTAAATGCGATTCCATCCAGTTCCAATGGTTTGGAAATACCACTTATTTCAAAGAAAACGGCGATTATCTTTTTTCTTCTGAACCCAATCCAAACGCCTTCTTTGTGGATTTAGACGCCCACACCCAAACTGAGCCTGGCTGCGACACTGCGACAATGGTCAAGGTAACCAACATGAAATACACACCTTTACCGGATAAATACGGTCCCAGCGATGGGACAACGTCTTGGTTTGGCCTCCCTGAAGAAGAACCCAATGACCCCACCAATGACACGGCGATGTGCGCCGCAGTGGTGACCAACACAGAGTTCTTCTCCTTCCAATACGAATTCTATGTGAATGAGGCAGGAAATAGCGTTTGGGACACGTGCATATGGTCTATCAGCAAGCCCTCTTGGCAAATTAATCCAAGGATTAGTGCCGACCACAAGAGCAGCTACTGCACAGTCTATGTGGCTGACCGCGATGAGGATTATGTAGTGCTGACTGCCACGGCGAAAAACAGTTGCAATGAGAATGGGATAACAAAAAGGTTCTACCTCAAATCCTCCTTCCTGGGTGTTGACGAGAACGGACTTGTTCCTGTCAATGTCGACATTGTACCCAATCCCAATAATGGGCAAATGCACCTTAACTTCGAGAACATGCAAGGCCGAACCGCCGTCAAGGTATTCGACATGACCGGCAACCAGATTGACGCCTTCGAGACCACCATTAACTCCAACCGCTACAACTACGACTACAACTTGAAAAAGCATGCCAACGGCATCTACTTCTTCGTCATTTCAAACAACAGCCGTGTGTTGACCAAGAAAGTCGTTGTCATCCATTAAATGAAGGCAACACAATAATGTATGTTTTCAGATAGTTATATATCATAAAACACAAATGAAATGAAAAGATTCATAAAAGCCGCAATAGCCGTTCTGCTGCTGACGGCCATGCCCATAAAACAATGGGCGCAAACGCCCTATAGGCCTTACGCGAATGAGGGCATTGAATTAAACTTCTTCGAGATCGACAACTATGATTTCAGGTTATACCTATTGTACAACATCTATCAAGACGACCGCTTCATCATCACCCCTGAAGAACAATTCGGTTTGTTTACCCTTATACCCAGCAGCGATGAACAAGGTGATGGTTTCCTTGATACTTTTGAGGATTTCTACAACAGCACTTCCGCTGATTTTAGGCTTATCGATAAGGTTGACCTTGAAGGCCTTGTCATTCGATGGAAATCAAGCGTCCCTCCCACGCATTTTGCCTCCATCACCATGGACCTTGCTCTCAACAGAGCCACCACCGTCAATAACACTTGTGTGAATTCCGACCCCTTCTGCACCTCCGACTTAATCCAGTTTCAGGCTGCCACCACGTCTCAAACAGCTGATCAGCTTGAAGGTGCAGATTTTGACGATGGCTGCATCGGCAGTTCCTACAACCCTTCCTGGTATCACATGAGGATTAATACCCCAGGACAATTCATCATCCACATGGAAGGACATGATCCAAACGATGGTACCGAAAGAGACATCGACTTCTGCATGTGGGGCCCTTTTGATGACCCAACGGCACCTTGCGTGAGACAATTGACTACCGACAAAATTATTGACTGCAATTATTCAGCCCATTATTCTGAGGATATCTATTTAGGTTTCCGTGAAGAAGATCACCATCATCAAGCCAGCCACGGCACCATCAACTATCATATGCCAGAAACTGGAGAGTATTATATCGCAATGATATGCAACTTCTCGCGCCAGCCTTGCGTCATCACATTCACCAAGACTGAAGACTCTGGCCCTGGTACCACCGACTGTGGTATCTTGCCCGGCATCGCCACCAACAGCGGCCCGTATTGCGTCGGCGAGACCATCCAACTGACGGTCACCACACAAGCGGGCGCCACATACAGCTGGACTGGCCCCAACGGATACACTTCCAATGTGCAGAACCCCAGCATTCCCAACTGCACCTACGAAATGGGCGGCACTTATACATGCGTCACCTCCGTTGACGGACAAACTGCCACTGGCTCTACCGATGTCATCGTTTTTCCGGAGCCCATAGCCGACTTCGACTTCAACAATGTCTGCGAAGGCGAACCCACCCCATTTAACAGCACCTCAATAACAGAACCGGCAGGCCATGAAATCGAAAACTACCATTGGGACTTCGGTGACGGCGAGACCTCCGATGAAGCGAACCCGTCCCACACCTATGCAGCAGCGGGCAATTATCAAGTGACTCATACCGTAAAGAATGGCCGTGGCCGATGCACTGACGAAATCACCAAAACCGTGACTGTCTACGCCCAACCGATTGCCGATGCTGGCGGAGACCAAACCATTCCATACGGCACCTCAACACAATTGAACGGCTCTGGTGGCGCTGGTGGATTCACCTATCAATGGAAACCCGCCAATATGGTGACCGATCCTAACGCGCAGAACACCCAAACTGTTGTCCTTACAACGCACCAAACCTATACCCTGATTGTGAACAACCCGCAAGGCCATTGCATAGATTCCACTCAGGTGACAATATACATTGAGGGCGGAGCATTGGCCGCGACAATCAGTGCCGATCCCAGCTGGATCTGCGAAGGCGAAAGCACCCAATTGACTGCCACAGCCTTATACGGAACTCACAATTATACCTACTCGTGGACACCCACAACAGGGCTCAGCAACTCCCACATAGCGAATCCTATTGCCACTCCATCACAAAACACTACTTACACCTGCCAAATCAGCGATGGCCAAACCGAACAAACTGTTAGTACTACGATTACCGTTTATCACAATAACTTTGAGGGGACTTATACTATCGATGAGCACTATCCAGACTACCAATGTGATTCCATTCCTTTCGTTTGGTTTGGTGAAACGACCTATTTCAAAGAAAAAGGAGATTACCTGTTTTCTTCTGTACCCAATCCAGGCGCTCACATCGTGAACCCCAACGCCTCCACCGAACAAGGTTGTGACACCGCTACGTTGGTCACCGTCCCAAACATGGAATACTCCCCTCGCCCTGCCAAAATCGAATGTCTTGATGCAAGCATATTTGGCATACCTGAGGATGACGACCCCACCAATGACACAGCAATGTGCGTCGCAGTGGTAACCAATACCGAGTTCTTTTCCTTCCAATACACCTTCAGGATTATGGAAGATTCTGTGAACGGACACCAAGAATGTGTTTGGAAAAACTGCAAATGGGAGGTCAGCAAACCATCATGGACCTATGATTCTAACCCTGATCCAGTGCAAGATGAAGGGCAGGGGTATTATAGTAGTGAATGCACAGTTTTTGTGGCCGACCATGATAATGATTATGTTGTCCTCACCGCTACCATCGGCAATGACTGTAGCATTGAGCAACGTAAAATCTACCTCAAGTCCTCCTTCCTTGACATTGATGAAAATGGCATAACTAAGGCCACAGTCAACATCGTGCCCAACCCCAACAACGGACAGATGCGCATTGACTTTGAGGACATGGAAGGCCCAACCGTTGTCAAAGTGTTCGACATGACTGGCAATCCTATTGATGCTTTTGAAACCAATGTTGGAACAAGCCGCTACAGCTATGACTATACTATGAAACAACACGCTGAAGGCATCTATTTCTTTGTCTTTGCCAACAACAAACGTGTGTTCACGAAGAAAGTCGTTATTATTCAATAACCTATAAAACCTTTTCAAACAATGAATAAAACATTGCGTCTTTTGTTTTTAAGCGGTCTTGCGGCCATTTCCTGCGCTTCATGCAGCAAAGTAGAGCAGCTTTTTCCGGAATCCTTTGAACGTAACAAAAATCCTTTTTCCGTTGAGGCTGTTCCTCAAGAAGGCCGTGATACGCTTATCTTTTTTAGAATAAAAGGAAATGACAGTATAAAGACACAGTTCTATCCAACAGATACCACATTGAAGTTTAAGGTTGGAGATTCCATCATTCTGGAAGCGCGTGCCAAAAACGGATACACCTTTATTAATTGGGTACGTGATGGAAATGGTGTTTCTAACAACCCCATTTATGGTTTCAAGTTAGACAGTCTTGACATAGACAAATCAACCCATTTTGTCAAGCACCATTACGAAGCCCGTTTCGGTCTAGATTATGCTTTGCAGGTGATTCCTCCTATTGACAGTATCATCCCCGCCGAACTGATTGCTGCTATGGGTGATTATCTCTACTTTGGAGACACCCCTCCTCGTATTGACAGAGGCTATTTTAGCGCTATTGATTTCATTTATATTGACACCTTGATTCGAAAAGATACTTCAGAGATTTATTACATTTCATCGCCACAGTCAATTGATTATCCCCGTAATACTTTCATATTTGAAGGACAACACAGATGCATGGCAACATCGTACTATTATGAACGTTGCACTTTCCTCGATTACTATTATGATTATGCAAAGGCTGACACCGTTTATATTATGGGTTACGATAGCTGTTTTACCGCCTATTTCCAGCAAACCCTAGGAGAATGGCATCATGAAACCTTACATCAGAATCTTCAGCATCTAGAGGGAGTTACGAGACGCGAAAATGTTATTATGTCTGGCATAGTTAGTAATGAAGGCATTAAAGAATTCCACTGGGCCACGCAAGTTGAAAGTTATAATCCCTCTACTCATCCATATATTGGTACAACAGGTCAACCTGGTATACATGATATTATTATTTACAGTTACCGTGAGGGGGAGAGCAACTTGTTATTACCTTATGATCCAACATTCCAAAGACATCCTTTTTGACTAAACCATCCATTATTCAGCACTAATTCTAATGAAACAGCATCCTATAAACCACATCAAATTGCTTTTCGCATTTTCATTTGTCTTCCTAACGTTAACCGCATCGGCACAGTTCAAGAAGCCTATCAGCTCGCCTCGCGACCGAGTTGGGCCAAGCGATGCAAAGTGGAACATAGGTCTTGTTGGAGGGCCCAACCTTACCACTTGGCTTCATTTCAGCAGTCCTGAAGCCTCCAATTGGTTCCTCCAAAACTACAAGACTTTTGACAGCATTAGCCCTATCACTGAAAGTTTAGGCTACTTCGGCGGTATCGCCGTGGAGCGCATGCTGAAAAGCAATGTTTCAGTAGGGTTGAATGTGGTCTATGCGAAACATAATGTAAAACTAGGCTATGTAGACAACCATTTCCCATACGCATGGGATAGCGTTGGGAGCAGTATCTTATATGGACAAATCATAAAGGAATTCAAGGCTGACTACCATACCATTGAGGCTTACGTTCCCCTCACCTATTACATCGGCTTAGCCTCTACGAAGAACATCAAACCTTACGTCTACTTCGCGCCTCGGATTTCTTATGTACTGCCTATTAAACAAAACAAGATGACCTATAGCGCTTCATACCTTGACACCATAGGTGCTCCTATCATTGATCATATTGATACCATTATCAATGGCAATGTCACTACCTTTGATACTGTTCCAATGGAGATGAATACTTTGGTACCATTCAACGCATCTACCTATCGGAAGCTAAACGTCGGAGGCACCATCGGTTTCGGTTCCCTTTTCAGGTTTGACATCAGCAATTATTATATCCTTGTCAAGTTTGACATTTCGGCTAACATGTATGCCATTTCGACTTTCAAGAAAGGCCAAATCATCAATGAAGAATTTAACCATCTGCGCTACAGCGCCAGTGCCTACGCCACACTCACCTTCATGTTGCCTATCAAGAAACCGCTACAAGATGCCTGCATCAGATGGGGAAAGTATAACTAATGACAAGTGCAATTATTCCATACTTTTGCGAAACAACAACACCAAATAGTAATAACGAGACATCATCATGAAAATAAGACAAACACTTACTCTCATCTTCGCTTCAGGCTTATTGTTCTTTTCCTCTTGCCTGAAAGATGACCCGAATGGTTCCAACACCACCCTTTTCTATGGGCACCAAGACATCCCGAACATCAATTATTATATGCCTCGGCCCCTGCTTAAAACTTTAAACGACATGGATTCGTTGCATTTTGGTGAAAATCCCCCGAAAATGCTTTTCGATAGCTGTTACAACAATGACACCACAATTGTTTTCGCATTTTCCAACCATTGTTTTGGCATGACAAGTCTGTCTTTCAAAGAGCAATTTGATGATGGCACAAAAGTGAGTTCGAACACGGATGACACCTATAAGTTCATGACGGAAAACAAGAGATGGGAAGAACTCCTAAACGACACCTTATTGCCCATCTTTTTTGATACCGCATTTAACGGTACAACTGCCAAAGATCCCGAAGTGTTACGTCATGCCTACATTATGGGTAAAGACCCCGATTTCACGCTTTACTATTATGAGGTGCTAAAAGAACATCAACAATTGCAACCCTTGAATGCCATTATTCTCTCCGGTACAGTTGTATATAAACAGTTCCCCATTGATACAATTAAACCAGTCCATGATAGAATCACAAGAGATTCCCTTCCTAACGATACCATTAATAATGACCCTCCTGTTGTTAACGATTCTATTGTTATTGTTTATGATAGCATTCCCCAATACCTCACTGATGTTAAAATGGGCGTAAAAACACTGAAATACTTCCCGAAAAACAATACCCAAGCACCCACCATTCCTGATATTAACATCAAGAGCTTCGACACCTTATTCATTAAAACATCCAAAAACCGATAATCATGAGAAGACTCGCCTATATTTTCCTCATACCGTTATTTGTCATTGGGGGCAATGTCAACGCCCAATTTGCCAAACCATTACCCAAAAAGCAGGATTCTTGGGCTGAAGCCCAATATAGTGTCGGCATCATCGGCGGGCTCTCTGCCACCCGTTGGATACATCAAGGAGGAGCAAACACCGTTTTTGAGCAGCCCTTGACCACAATAGCATTAGACTCCACTTTCCTTACTACCGCACTCAACAATGCTTTGGTGGGCATCACTGTTCAAAAAAAGCTTGGCGATTACCACGCCGTTGGCTTGGATGTGATATATGCCAACCGGAATACAGAACTCAGCAACAAATACATTAGTTCCAATTCAATCGAACACCACAGCATTAAAATCCGTAACCACAGCAACATCCAATATAGCGAATTGCTGTTCCAAATTCCTATTACCCAATATCTTACTAATTCAACAAAGGCCATCAGACCTTATATCTTTATTGCACCTCGAGTCACCATTCCTTTGCAAGGGAGTATCGATCTGGAAAAGGACAGCTTTGTAACCGGCTTCTCTATGTTCTCTCGAAACAACTCTGGGACAAACCCTCAAAGCATCCCAAACTCTAATACCACCGACTCATTGAGTGCTCCTCAAAGCATCCCAATCTCTAATACCACCGACACCTTGAGTGCAAGAAACATGTACCGCTGGAACATTGGCGCAGTGGTCGGATTGGGCATACAGTTTCGAATCCCAGTTGGCAGCTACTATTTCGATACCAAACTTGATGCGTCATGCCATTTGGGACTGCTCAACACCTATTCAAAATACGAGCGTGGCCTTGTAACAAAGAAAGACTCTAAGGGCAACGATATATTAGATCCCAACGGCAATCCCGTGCTCGACCTTCCCATTAATCTGAATACAGGATCGCCCATTGACCCGTCTCTCTTAGGTAAACGCTACATTAGCAACGCCACAGTCAAGCTCACCCTTCTTTTCCCCATAAAGAAGATACAGAAAGATGCTTGCTTCAACTGGGGAGAGTATGATTGAGTTGAGTCCTCCGACAAGCTCAGGAACCATTTAGAACTTAAAGATTGTGGTAATATGATTAAAGAATAAGGATATGTAGAATGAAATAACGCAAAATATCATATCACCATGAAACTGCTCCGAATACTATCAGCACTATTCTTTACTTGTCTTTTTGCTTTGCCTTTGGCATTTTCTCAGGACATCTCGACCCAAGGCACCGAGTTTTGGGTTTCCTTCATGGGAAACGGATTCAAGACCAGATATAATGAATTGGAATTGCCTGAGTTTACTTGGCTCAGGATACAGTTGATTGTCAGTGCTAAGCGTGATTGCAACTGCACCATCACGAATCCCAATACCAATTATCAGCAGTCCTTTCATGTGAACGCCAACAGCACCTATCTGTTTGATGACATACCATGGGAACAAGCTTATATGGAGCTGAATGAGCATGGACAAATCTTGAACAAAGGATTGCGCATCTCTGCCGATGATACGATTTCCGTGTATTGTGCCAACATTGCCGAGGTGTCGTTTGATGCTTCCTACATCCTTCCCACCCTCGCTTTGGGCAACGACTACATCATACAAACCTATGACCAATCTTCCGGTTCTTCTCCTTATAGCGATTATTATACTTCTGCCTTTCTCATCGTTGCCCCCGAAGAAGGCGAAACCACGGTTGACATCACTCCTGCCACAAACACTTTGGACGGTCATACTGCCCACAATGCGTACAGCATCACCTTACGCAAAGGAGAAGCCTATCAAGTGCGTTCCCACAATAACTATTCAGCAAACCGTGACCTCAGCGGCACTCGAGTGACTGCTCGCGACTGCAAGAAGATTGCCGTGTTCAACGGCAACAACCTCACCAAAGTACCCAATAGCGGCAATGACTCCGACTGCATTTTCGAACAAGCCATGCCACTGACAGCTTGGGGGAAAAAGTTTGTTGTCACCGCTTCTCTCGGGCGCCAACTCAACGACATCGTAAAAATCACTTCCGCTCACGACAACAATGAAATCCACAGAAATGGTTCTGTATTGACCACCCTTAATGCTGGACAATCCACAACTTTTGAATTGCCACAATCGGACAAATCGTGTTTCATAGAAGCCTCCCATAGTTGCGCGGTGTATTTGTACAACCACTCGGCAGATAACGGTTTATGGGGCAGTGTTGGAGACGGGGCCCCCAGCATGGTGTGGATTGCCCCCATTGAGCAGCGCATCAACGAAATCACTTTCTCGACGTTCAATTATGTCAGTGAACACGACACTGACATAGACGACCACTATGTGAATATCATTGTCAACACAGAAGACATCCAACATGTCTATCTCGACAGCCAACCTTTGTCTTCATCACAGTTTGAGTCCGTGAATGGCACTTCCGAGTACAGCTTCATCAGGAGAAAAATAGACCATGGTGCACATCACTTGTCATGCGCCAATGGCTTCAATGCCCACGTGTATGGTTTCGGTCATGCCAAAGGCTACGCCTACCTTGTCGGATCCAAAGCCGCCGACCTATCCACAACGATTTTTGTCAATGGTGAAACCGTCCAGCAACTAGACACCATAAGCAGCTGTTCATTGGAATCCATCACCTTTGAGGCTGAAATCAACTACCAAAACTTCGAAGTGGAATGGGACTTCGGAGACGGGACACCGCACAGTCACAGTATTACTGACCTACACACCTACAACAGCTATGGCTTGTATGAGGTCACGCTCACCGTCACGTCTGAAGAGACCCCTTGTCAATCCTCTTCCTCAATCTCCCAAACCGTTTACATTAGCCTAAACCATGCAAGCGATACCACTATTCACGACAACACATGCTACAATGGTCCAAGCACATACAACCAGCATGGTTTCAACCTCTCCTACAACGCCCCTGGCATCTACAAAGACACTATCACCATACCACAACAGGGCTGCGATAGCACCGTATATCTCATTCTTGAAGTGGATGACGTGTACGATGACCCAAATCATCCTCTTACAATAGATACATGCAACTCCTACCGTTGGAATGACTCGACATACACGACATCAGGATTTTTCCCTTACAGATCGACTAGTCCCTTAGGCTGCGACAGCATTGTGTATCTCGACTTGACACTATCTTATTCGCCCACACCTGACAAAATCCAGCCTTACCCTAACAACGGCTCAACGGTCTGGACAGGCTACCCTAACCCTAACGTCAACGACACTGTTTTTGTAGTCACCAACACGGAATTTTTCTCCTTCCAATATACCTTTAGGGTTAAGGAAACAAAACATAACAAAAATGAGTGTCTTTGGACCTCCTGCAAATGGTCTATTAGCAAGACTTCATGGGCCATCGACACTATCCCTGGAGGCGTACAGATACAAAACGATACATGTTTTAGTGATTGCACTGTCTTTATAGCCGACCGCGATGAGGATTATGTCACCCTTACCGCTATTATGAGTAACAGCTGCGACATTGATACTTGCAAAATCTTTCTCAAGTCCTCTTTCCTTGGCATAGATGAACAGAATACAGGCCAATCCGACTTCAACATCGTGCCCAACCCCAATCACGGCGAGATGGAACTTCATTTGGAGCAGCTGACTGGCAAAGTGAACATCAAAGTGTATGATATGAGAGGAGCTCTCGTTGATATCATCGAGACCTACAACGACTTGGATTCCAAAACTTTGCATTACACATTGGAGCACACCTCATCAGGCTTCTATTTCTTCGTTGCCACAGCAAAAGAAGGAACCATTGCAAAGAAAGTCATCATTGAATAATAGCTTACTCACCACACTATAACAGAAAACGGCTGGCACTAAGTCAGCCGTTTCTGATTACAAGGATATGAAAAAGTGATTTACTTCAATTTTCTGCTTCAACGAACAGGTGATTCCAAAGCTTTAACCCTGCCCCCTACCTTGTCGCCTTCCAACACGGGATTGCCGTAGTAAGCAATATCACCAGAACCAATGATACTATATGTCAGCTTGTTGCTGACATTGGCAGTGATGTCACCCGAACCAGCAATGTCGGCTTCCATAACATCTATCGTGCAAGCCAAGTCACAGTCGCCAGAGCCTGCAATACTGACCTCAGCCTTGTTTACCATACCACTGTCAATCTTCGCATTGCCCGAACCAGCCACATCCACTTCTAATTTGTCGCAAGCTAGGTCAGGCATGCTGATATCACCCGATCCAGCAATCTGCAACTCCAAATGAGAAACATTGACGGCTTCCTTGAAGACGATGTTGCCCGAACCAGCCACAAAGAATTCCATCTTGTCGCCATTCAACGGACTCATCATATAGATATTGCCACTTCCAGCAAGGCCAGCCTCATTCAAACTTGGGGCGGTAATGTCAATGACAAATTCCGTCGGACAAAGGTTGACGTTCTTATGCTTCTGTTGTCGTTCCATAATCAGTTCTTTCTCTTTCACCTTAATGTCGAGGTATTCCAACAAGTTTTCATCCACACGGAAAGTGCAGGAATAATCATCTGAAACAGTGAAATTGAGCGTCGCAGGAAGAAGCAGTGACAAGTCTTCAAAAGCGTTCACATCACAATTGCGGGTGACGATGTTGCCATTGCCTTTGACGGTTTCTCCGCCCAGCGACTCACCGCTAATGGCTATGCTACACGATTGGACAACCATAACGAAGATAGAGACCGCGATAATCAAAAAATGTCTTTTCATAGTGCTGAAGTTTTAGTTGATTTTCTGTAAGACGGAGTTACGCCGAAAAAGTTACAGTATAGTGGAAGTTTTTCATTTATTTTGAAAACATCACCTTCTCGCTGTTGAACATCTTTGTGAGTACCCAGATACCCAACCCCGTATAGAGCGCGTTGGCGACAATCGTGATAATGATAGGCATCAGATGGGCTTCATGGGCAAAGACTTGTGACATGGCTAGCACACTGTTGTAAATCGGAATCAAGTAATAAGCGATGCTGTCCACTTTTGTGCCCGACATCATCGGAATCATGCCCACCAACATCACCACCAGCATCAAGGGAGCCATCACAGCCGAAGCTGCCTTTACAGACTTGGCCTTGGCCGAGATAATTGAGGTGACCGAGACAAGGATAAGTACCGTGCTGAAAATCAACAGTAAAAGCGTCACATAATCCGACACTTGATAGATGTTGGCATCCAAACCCATCTCATCGGCGTGAATCAATTTGGGCAACGACAGCATCATGCCCAAGAAGCTCGACAAGCCGCTCAACATGGCGAAAAACGAGAGACTCAACACCTTGCCCAAGGCCAGCTCACGACGCTTCAACGGTGTCACCAGCAAGGTGGCGATGGTGCCACGCTCTTTTTCACCCGCGATGGAAGGCGGGGCTATCGACATGCAGCCCGAGAAAGCCATCAGCAAGAGCAGCATGGGAATCAGTTCGCTGAAGAAATTACCCACCACATCCTCATTCGAGGCAAGGTCATACACTGCCCCCTCTTCCATTTTGTTAATGTCAAAGCGGTTGCAGATGGTGCTTTCGTATGCATCCAACGCTGCACTCACCATTGAATAGGCCTGCTGCGACGGCTCCGAAGCAGAGTTGTAGAGCAGTTGCACATTGGGTGCCATTTGATGGCCACTAATCGGGTCGTATTGTGCAGTCAAGGAATCAAAGTCCTTCGGGAAAACCAGAAGGATGTATTTGCTGTCTTTCAGTACAAGCTCATTACGGAGCTTCTCTGCATCGAAATTCTCTGTCACCATCTCCAGTGGCAAGGCTTCCAATACGGGATGCACGCTTTCAGGCAGGTTCTCAACATACATGATGGCAGGCTCCTCATCCTTAGGTTGCATGAAGTTGTTGCCCATGAAGGAATAGATGAGATAAATTAGCAGACCCGGCATGATGACCGTGGTCATTAGCATGGTGCGGTCGCCAAAGAAGCGGGCGCATTCCTTCTTGATAATGGTCCAAGTGTTGTTTTTCATCACTCCATCCCTCCTTTCTTTTCCTTATAGATGTCGAAGAAACGGTCTTC
>CACXXW010000002.1 GCA_902771635.1 uncultured Bacteroidia bacterium
GTGCTGCAAACCATGTTGGTGGAGAACCTCGGTGAGGAAGGCAAGGTGGAAATCACGACTACTGAGGAAATGATTCCGAATGTCTATGTCTATGTGGCTCTGATTCAGCCGCATGACGCCAACAACGACCTGCCGATTCGTCTCTACGGTGTGGTGCCCGTGAAGGTGGAAAACAAGAAGCTGCAACTGCAGCCCAACATCCAAATCCCCGAAACGGCCAACACGAAGAAGAAGATTGATGTGAAGGTGAGCGAAGCCGCCGGACAAGCCATGACCTATACATTGGCTATTGTCGATGAAGGTATCCTCGGCCTGACCAACTTCTCCACTCCGAATCCTTATGGTTACTTCAATAGCAAGCAGGCTTTGAGCGTGCGCACTTGGGACAACTACGCCAGCATTGTTGATGCGTTCAGCGGCGAGTTGGGCTCGGTCTACGCCATTGGTGGTGACGGTGTCCTCAACCAGGAAGTCACCTTGGACAAGCGCTTCAAGGCCTATGCAGTCACTTTAGGACCTTTCGAGTTGAAGGCTGGCGATGCCAACACCCACAGCTTCGAGGTGCCGCAATGCTCCGGTGCCTTGCGCTTTATGGTGGTGGCCAAGGGTAAAGGTAAGGCTTTCGGTTCATCCGACAAGCGCATGACCGTGGTTGACCCGATCAACCTCTATGCCTCCGCTCCACGTGTGGTGGCTCCTGGCGATGAGCTCAACCTTAAAGTGCAAGTGCAGGCTCCCACGATGAAGAACAAGACCTTGGAGGTGAAGTTCAACAATAAGAACCTCAACCCCGTGGATGCTTTGCCAACTTCAGTGAAGATTGATGGCAACGGTGAAGGTTTGGTGGCCGTGAGAACGACTATCCCCAAGACCTTGGGTAACGCCGAACTGAATGTGTCGGTGACGGGTGAGGGTTACACCGCCGAGTCGTCGACGCAGATGCCTATCCGTATGCCATACGCAGAGCGTCGCAACACCATCACTAAGGACATCGAGGCTGGTCAGACGGTGACTGTGCCGTTCAACTTGGAGGGTATGGATGGCACGCAGCAAGGTAATGTCACTGTGTCGTCGCTCTTGCCCATCGACCTCTTCGGCCGTATTGACTACCTGTTGGGTTATCCGCATGGTTGCCTCGAACAAACGACCTCGAAGGCTTTCCCGCAGCTCTACCTGAACTATTTCATCCAACTTGACGAAAAGGCCAAGGAAGAGATGAAGAACAATGTGGAGACGGCTATCACCAACCTGAAGTCGTACCAGAAGTCCGACAACTCGATGACCAACTGGCCTGGTGGCAATTACTCCAATGCTTGGACTGAGATTTATGCCCTGCATTTCTTGGTTGAAGCCAACAAGCAAGGCTACAATGTGCCGCAGTACTTCATCGACGGTCTGCTGGGCTATCAGGCTGACCGCGCCAAGCAGTGGAAGAACAACATCGACTACAAGTGGGGCGAGACCATCCAAGCTTACCGTCTCTTCGTGCTTGCCTTGGCTGGCAAGCCTGAGATGGGTGCCATGAACCGTTTCAAGGAGCTTGAGATGCATTATGACCTGACTAAGGCATTGTCTGCTGCCGCTTTTGCCCAGACGGGTAAGACCAGCATCGCGCAGAACCTGTTGCCCACCGTGACCGAGGGTCAGGTGATGTCAGACTACTACACATCCTATGGATCCGATATCCGCGACTTGGCCTTCTTTACCTATGCCCAGATGCTCTGCGATGTCGATAATCAGACGGTGCAGAATAATGTCAATAATGTATGCCGCATGATGAGCACACGCCATTATGTGGACACCCAGTCGACAGCCTTCGCGCTCTTCGTCTTGGGTAAGTATGCCGAGAAGATGAACGTTGTCAATTCTGGTCTCTCTGCTACCGTCAAAGTGAACGGCGAGGAGCGTACGCTGAACACCAACATGGCTTCGGTGGGCTTTGGCTACACACCGAAGTTGGGTGGCAACACGATCGAGATCAAGAACAACGGTGACCACAAGATGGTGGCCAACCTCTACACCAAGACCTCGGTCGCCGAATACGATATGAACGAATCCGGCAACCTGATCAAGATGTCGGTGAACTACTACGACAAGAGTGGTGCTTCTGCCAACCTGACTTCGTTGAATGCCGGTACCGACCTGCGCGTGCAGATCACGGTGCAGAACCCGAGCGAGTGGAAAGTCACCGAGCTGGCACTGTCGTACTACCTGCCTTCGGGTTGGGAGTTGGTCAACGACCGCTTGATGGGCGACATGACAGGCAACGAAGGCGCCAAGCACCTCGACCTGCGTGACGACCGCGCTTACTTCTACTTCGACCTCTATCCTGGCGACAAGAAGACCTTCACGCTAAAGGTCAACGCCACCTACGAGGGCAACTACATGATTCCCGCCATCCGCTGCGAGGACATGTATAACGATGAGATTTATTACCAGATCCCGGCCAGAGGGTGCGTGGTGAAGTAAGAGGTTTTGTAGTTGATATTAAAAGCCGCAGTTTCTTCGAATTAAAGAGGAAGCTGCGGCTTAATAATTTGGAATTTGTTATTTTTGCACCCGTTGATGATTCAGTTTGGGCGAATTTGCAATTCGCCCACAGTGAGTATAAGAATTTGTAATTCGAAAACTACTAACAAAGATAAGAAGATAATAGGATGAACCTAACAAGAGTATTGTATTTCACGACTTCAACGGTGATTGATTGGGTTGACATCTTCACGCGACCAAGTTATAGGCATATCATTGTTGATTCACTTTCCTATTGCCAATCTCATAAGGGATTGATTATCTATGCTTGGGTGTTGATGTCGAATCACCTTCACATGATTGTTGATACCAACGACGAAAAGCGTTGGAACAGGATGAACATGAAAGTCGGCGCGAATGGCTTCTCGACAGGTTTTGGTTTGCAGGGGCAAACGATAAACGCATCAAGAACTACAGGTTTTGGCAAGAAGGAAATTATGTCGAGGAATTATATACTATGGAATTCCTGATGCAAAAGTTGAACTACATTCACCAAAATCCTGTCAGAGCTGAAATTGTGGCGAAGCCAGAGGATTATTTATATAGTTCGGCGTTGAATTATGCGGGTGAAAAAGGATTGTTGAATGTTGAATTGATAAGTTGAGCTATGATGAATCGGATTACAAATCCTTATACTCGACACAGCCGCATTGCAAATGCGGCTGAACCTCAAACGCATTTGGCCTTTAGTTTGGGCGAATTTGCAATTCGGCCACAGTGAGACACGAATTTGTAATTCGGAAATCAAAATCAAAGAGGAATGAGATGAAAAAGCCTGTAAAACATAAAAAAGCAAAGAAAGTTCTAATAATCATCGTGGGCCTTTTCATTGCCTTTTTGTGCATCCCCGTGCCGCGCTTCGACAAGCCCTATTCGACGGTCTTGACGGCGAAGAATGGCGAGTTGCTCGGCGCGAAGATTGCCGACGACGGACAGTGGCGCTTTCCTGCTACCAACAACTATTCTCCGAAATATGTGGCCTGCCTCTTGGAATACGAAGACCGTTGGTTTTTCTTCCATCCGGGTTTCAATCCTGTGGCTTTTGTGAAGTCGTTTATTGATAACATGAAAGCAGGCGAAGTGGTACGCGGCGGTAGCACCATTTCCATGCAGGTGGTGCGCATGTCGCGTGACAACCCGCCACGCACATACGCTGAGAAGTTCTGGGAAGTCATCTTGGCCATGCGACTGGAACTGCACTACTCCAAGAGGTCTATCCTTAATATGTATGCCGCCAACGCGCCCTTTGGGGGCAATGTGGTGGGCATAGATGCGGCGGCTTGGCGTTATTTCCATACCACGCCCGATGAACTCTCTTGGGGTGAGGCGGCTACCCTTGCCGTGCTGCCCAACTCTCCGGCACTGATTCATCCAGGCCGTTCCCGCGACCGTTTGGAACAGAAACGCGATGAGTTGTTGAAACGTATGCCGAACGCCAAAGCCTATATCCCAAGGCGGTTTCACGCTCCCGAACCCCGAAGCGAGTATAAGAATTTGAAATTCGAAAACTGCAAACAAAGATAAGAAGATAATAGGATGAACTTGACAAGAGTATTGTATTTCACAACTTCAACGGTGATTGATTGGGTTGACATCTTCACTCGACCATGTTATAAGCACATCATTGTTGATTCACTTTTTTATTGTCAAAATCACAAGGGGTTGACCATCTATGCTTGGGTGTTGATGTCGAATCACCTTCACATGATTGTTGATACCAACGACAACACTACAGTGGGCGATGTGTTGCGTGATTTCAAGAAGTTTACGAACAAAAAGCTATTAAAAGCGTTGGAACAGGACGAACATGAAAGCCGGCGCGAATGGCTTCTCGACAGGTTTCGGTTTGCAGGGGCAAACGATAAACGCATCAAGAACTACAGGTTTTGGCAAGAAGGAAACCATGTCGAGGAAATATATACTATGGAGTTCCTGACGCAAAAGTTGAACTACATTCACCAAAATCCTGTCAGAGCTGAAATTGTGGTGAAGCCAGAGGATTATTTATATAGTTCAGCGTTGAATTATGCGGGCGAAAAAGGATTGTTGAATGTTGAAGTGATAAGTTGAGCTATGATGAATCGGATTACAAATCCTTATACTCGACTCAGCCGCATTGCAAATGCGGCTGAACCTCAAACACATTTGGCCTTTAGTTTGGGCGAATTTGCAATTCGGCCACAGTGAGATACGAATTTGTAATTCGGGAATAAAAAACAAAGAGGAATGAGATGAAAAAGCAAATAAAACATAGAAAAGCTAAGATAGTTCTAATAACCATTGCGGGCCTTTTCATTGCCTTTTTGTGCATTCCCGTGCCGCGTTTCGACAAGCCCTATTCGACAGTCTTGACGGCGAAGAACGGCGAATTACTCGGCGCGAAGATTGCCGATGACGGGCAGTGGCGCTTCCCTGCCACCAACAACTATTCTCCGAAATATGTGGCCTGCCTCTTGGAATACGAAGATCGATGGTTTTTCTTCCATCCGGGTTTCAATCCTGTGGCTTTCGTGAAGTCGTTTATCGACAACATGAAGGCAGGCGAAGTGGTGCGCGGCGGCAGTACCATCTCTATGCAGGTGGTGCGCATGTCGCGCGACAACCCGCCTCGGACCTATGCCGAGAAGTTCTGGGAGGTCATCTTGGCCATGCGCCTGGAGTTGCACTATTCCAAGAGGTCTATCCTTAATATGTATGCCGCCAACGCGCCCTTTGGGGGCAATGTGGTAGGCATCGATGCGGCAGCATGGCGTTATTTCCATACCACGCCCGACGAGCTCTCTTGGGGCGAGGCGGCTACCCTTGCCGTGTTGCCCAATTCTCCGGCGCTGATTCACCCAGGCCGTTCCCGCGACCGCTTGGAGCAGAAACGCGATGAGTTGTTGAAACGTATGCCGGACGCCAAAGCCTATATCCCAAGGCAGTTTCACGCTCCCCAACTCTCGGAGGAAGATGCTGAACTGGCTATGATGGAGAACATTCCCGACAAGCCTTTCGACATGCCCATGCTGGCTTATCATTATCTCAGCGACCAAGACAAACAACATCATGGACAGCAAATCTCTTCCACCCTTGACTACAACTCGCAGCGTTCGGTGTTAGACCTCATGCACCGTCACCATGAGTCCAATGTGATGAACAATATCGACAATGCAGCGGTATATGTCGTTGATTATCTGAATGATGAGATTATTGTGTATGTGGGTAATAACAGCGATGCCTCCGATGCAGCCATGGTCGACATGGTGAAGGCGCAACGCTCAACGGGTAGCATATTGAAGCCTTTCCTTTTTGCCGCCATGTTGGATGAAGGTACCTTGTTGCCCGAGATGGTCCTGCCCGATATTCCGATGAGCCTTTCTGGCTTTACGCCAAAGAACTACAGTGGTGAGTATTGGGGTGCGGTGCCCGCCGACAAGGCCTTGCAGAACTCGTTGAACGCGCCTTTTGTGCATCTGTTGCGTGAGTACGGTCAGCAGCGGTTTCATGCTCTGTTGAAGCAGCTTCCGCTGAAAGGCATCGTCTTCGATGCGGAGCATTATGGTCTGTCGCTCATCGTGGGTGGTGGCGAGGCCTCGCTTTACGATATCACCAATGCTTACGCCAAGATGGGTCGCAAGCTGGCCGTTCATGTGAATGAAAGCTATGATGCAAAGATTGATGAGAAGGAATCTCCATTCTCAGCCGAGGCCATCGCCGAGACCTTTCATGTGATGCAAGGCTTGACGCGTCCTACGAGCCAGATAGGGTGGGGCGGTTTTGCCTCATCGAAACAGGTGGCTTGGAAGACGGGCACCAGCTTCGGTTTCAAGGACGCATGGGCAGTGGGCCTTACCGACCGTTATGTGGTGGGCGTTTGGGTCGGCAACTCCGACGGTGAAGGTCGCCCAGGACTGACGGGTGTCGGTGTGGCTGCGCCCATATTGTTTGATGTGATTGGCAAGCTGAATGACAGCTACCGCTATCCTGCCAACACTGCTGAGAGCCTCGAGATAGAGGTCTGCGCTGAGTCGGGTTATCCTAAGTCGGAATACTGCCCTTCGACGAAGAAGATCCGTGTGCCCAATGTGGAGAACCAGACGGGTGTGTGTCCCTATCATAAAAAGGTGTTTTTGGATGAGTCGCGGCAATATCAGGTGCGTCCCGACTGCTATCCCGTTGACCAGAAGAATTACGAGGTGTATTATGTGTTGCCGCCCGTGATGGAGTGGTTCTACAAGAAGCATTCGCCTTTGTTCAGGCCTTTGCCCGCCTTTTATCCAGGCTGTGGCACAGCCCATCCCGACGAGGTGATGGCTTTTGTCTATCCCAAAAGCGATGCCAAGGTGAGCATCCCCATTGGTATCCGTGGCGATCGCCAGCAGGTCATCTTTGAGATTGCGCACCGCAATCCACAGAAGACCATCTATTGGAACCTCAACGATGAGTTTTTAGGCCAAACCCGCCTCAACCATCAGATGCCCATCGATGTGGAAAAAGGCATCTATCGCCTCCGTTGCGTTGATGAGGATGGTGTGGAGTTGAATAGAAGGATTGTAGTGCAATAAACCGGCCCTTCGACAAGCTCAGGGACCTTGCATTTACCACGCATAAGCCTCCGCCGTCATCCATTTGCCTTGTACTTTCAGCACGTGCTCGATTACATTGTTCTTAATCATCTTGCTTTGACTGCGGGATGTCTCCAATTTCTTTGTATCCTTGTTGTTCCAATTGAGTTTCCAATAAACGGATGCGTTCTTGAAGGGCTTCGACGGTGGGCAGTTTATCGACTATCCTAACACCTTGATAGGAGGCCACTCCCATGGGGTTCTGTATGCTGTCGAATGCCCATTCCACTTTGGTTTGGTCCTTCGACTTGCAAATCAGAAGACCAATAGTTGGATTATCATCAGGCTGACGCAATAGCCGGTTAACCGCAGAGACATAGAAATTCAGTTTGCCTGCAAATTCGGGCATGAACTCCACCACTTTCAATTCAATGACAACATAGCAGCGAAGACGGATGTGATAGAATAGCATATCGGGGAAATAGTCGTCGCCTGACACCACCAGTTCTTTTTGACGGCCAACGTATGTGAAACCACTTCCCAACTCCAAGAGGAAGCGTGTGATATCTTGTGCCAGTGCCATTTCGAGGTCGTGTTCGTCGTAATGGCGTTGCAGTTGCAGGAAATCGAAGTTATACGGATCTTTCAAGACATTGTGCGCCAATGCTCCTTGTACTTCGTCGAGCCGCTGACTGAAATTTGTCAGAGCCTTGCCCTGATTTGACCAGGCGTTGTCGGTTATCAAGTCCTCAAGCTCGCTTCGGCTCAAACCTTCATCAATGGTGCGATGCAAGTAGTAGAAGGCTTCATCAAGGGACTTGCATTTGGAGGCAATCAGGACATGGTGTTTCCATGGAACAATTCCGAACAAAGGCATCATCTCGCCTTTGTTGACAATTTCGGCGATGCGAGTAGCCGACACCAATTCTGCACCAAGTTGGTGCAGTTTTACAGGGTTCTGGTTTTCAGCGGCTTGTAATTCCGCACCAAGCTGGTGCAGTTTTTCCAAATGCTCGTCATCGCCACAATAGAAAAGATACCATTGCTTCATATACCACAAGTTGCGCGATGAGAAACCTTTAATATCAGGATACTCGGCTCGCATATCAAGGCTCAACTGCTCCACGACACCAGAACCCCACCGTTGTTCGGCCTTTTTCTCTACGAGGTCGCGGCCAAGCAGCCAATTAAACTCCAACAAGCCATAGTTGGCCTGAAGAGCAATCCGAGAACGGATGTGCTGATAGCGAGCTTTGAGTTCGCTCAACCAAGTTATATACTCTGCATCGCCGTGGAAATCGTGCGATGAAACGAAATGCGGGGTGTTAATGTTTTGGTTTGCCATCATTATAAGTGCTTTAATTGAGCAATGTTTTTTTACCACGCATACGCCTCAGCCGTCATCCATTTTCCCTGTACTTTGAGCACACGCTCGATCACATCACGAACAGCACCTTTGCCGCCAGGGCACTCGCTGACAAACTTGCTGATGGCTTTCACTTCGGGCACGGCATCGGCGGGGCAGGCGGGCAAACCCACACACTGCATCACGCGCAGGTCGGGGATGTCATCACCCATGAAGATAATTTCCTCTGGCTTCAAGCCGTTTTCCTGCATGTATTCGTTGAGCTTCAGCACCTTGTCAGGGATGCCTGTAAATACATCGGTCACACCAAGGCTGTTCATGCGCACGATGGTCGAGGGACATACGGCACCCGAAATGAGTGCTACATGGTAGCCCAACTTGGAGGCCAGTTGCAGGGCATAGCCGTCTTTCACATTGGTGGCACGCAGGGGATGACCATCAAAGTCGCAGAAAACGGTGCCGTCGGTCATCACACCGTCGAAGTCGAAGATGAAAGTGGTGATAGGGGAAAAGTCTATTTCGTTCATTGAGGCTTGTTTTGAGGCTCAAAAATACGGTTTTTTTGTCAAATGCCATTTGATAACGTAAAAATACGTAAATTTGCACCCTTAAACCAGACGCGAGGCATCAAGGCCACGCCGTATTGCCTCATGGCGGAGGGACATCCGCCATCTCCCAATGGCGAAGACGTATCCCTTTCGCTTGGGAGATTGCGGGTCAAGCCCGCAATGAGACCAAAAGGCAGGAGCCTGTTCCCATTCCCGAAGTCACGCGTCCCGTAGTCAATAAAATATGAGAGTAAGACATCAAAACGATAATGTTGAAGAGATTGTGGCCGCAACGATAGAGGCCATGGAAGCCGTGAAAGGCAAGGACATCGTCACCCTCGACCTGAGGGAAATCACTACCGCCGTGACGGACTATTTCGTCATCTGCCACGCGCCCTCCAAGACGCAGGTGGATGCCATCGCCGACAAGGTGGAGGAACTGGTCTTTGAAAAAACGCATAGCAAGCCCTACCATGTGGAGGGTCGCGACAATACGGAATGGATTTTGATTGACTTCGTGGATGTTGTCGTCCATGTGTTCCTGGAATCGGCACGAGGCTATTATAAACTTGAAGAGCTTTGGGCCGATGCCGAGAGAATCGTGAAGGCGAACGAGGATTAATCGTTTCAAAATCAATTTTTTACAAATGGAGAACAAAGAGACTAAAGGGGCTGGCAACCATCCGAACCAGCCTGTTCAGCCCAACCAACCGAATCAAAAGCCTAATGGCAAGAGACGGTTCAACCTGATGTGGATTTATGCCATTTTGGCAATTGTCCTCATTGGTGTGAATTTCTTTGGGAGGGATACAAGCACGCCGCAGGAAGATATCGATCAGGGAAAACTTATCGAGTTACTGGAAAAGCAGCAAGTTCAGAGGATTGATTTGGTCAATGGCAAGGATGCCGAGATTTACTTGAACCAAAAAGGTCTATCGGAGTATTTTCCCGAGGTGACAGCTACGGATAAGGGGACTACCTCAACGCCAAGCTATACCTATCGCATCGGCGACCTTGGCCGTTTCGAGGAGATGGTGGAAAATGTGCAGAAGGAAAAGGAAATAAAAAATCCGGTCTATATCAGTAATGTGGAACGCAAAAGTTGGGTTTCCGATTTCTTGATCGGCTGGCTGCCCTTCATCATCCTGATTGTGATTTGGGTGGTCATCATGCGCAGCATGGGACGCGGAATTGGCGGTGGAGGCGGTGCTGGCTCGATATTCAATATTGGCAAGTCGAGGGCGCAGCTTTATGACAAAAACACCAGTGTCAATGTGACCTTCAAGGACGTGGCAGGCTTGGAAGAAGCCAAGGTGGAGATTATGGAGGTCGTCGACTTCTTGAAGAATCCTGAAAAATACACCAAACTGGGTGGTAAAATCCCGAAGGGTGTGCTTCTGGTAGGCCCTCCCGGAACGGGTAAGACCTTGTTGGCCAAGTCGGTGGCAGGCGAGGCCAATGTGCCTTTCTTCAGCCTCTCGGGTTCCGACTTCGTAGAGATGTTTGTCGGTGTGGGTGCCTCGCGTGTCCGCGACCTGTTCAATAACGCCAAATCGAAGGCACCGTGCATCATCTTCATCGATGAGATTGATGCCATCGGTCGTGCCCGTGGCAAGAGTGCCCTAACAGGCGGCAACGATGAACGAGAAAGCACATTGAACCAGTTGCTCACCGAAATGGACGGCTTCGGCACCAATTCGGGTGTCATCGTGTTGGCGGCCACCAACCGTGCCGACATCTTGGATAAGGCTTTGCTTCGTGCCGGCCGTTTCGACCGTCAGATTTATGTGGAGTTGCCCGATATTGTTGGCCGTAAGGAAATCTTCGAGGTACACATGCGCGGCTTGAAGCTCGGCAACGATGTCGACAAGGACTTTTTGGCCAAGCAGACTCCTGGCTTCTCTGGTGCCGACATCGCCAATGTGTGCAACGAAGCCGCATTGATGGCAGCCCGCAAAGGCAAGGAAGAAATCGACAAGCAAGACTTCCTCGATGCTGTTGACCGTATCATTGGTGGTCTTGAGAAGAAGAATAAGATCATCACCCCGGAAGAAAAGAAGGTCATCGCCTTCCATGAGGCTGGTCACGCCACAACGAGCTGGCTGCTGCAATATGCCCATCCGCTGGTCAAGGTGACCATCGTGCCGCGTGGCAATTCGTTGGGCGCAGCTTGGTATCTGCCAGAAGAACGCCAAATCACCACCAAGGAGCAGATGTACCATGAGATGATAGCCACTTTGGGTGGTCGTGCCGCCGAGCAGGTGGTCTTCGGCCAGATTTCCACTGGAGCCTTGTCAGACCTCGAGAAGGTGACTAAACAAGCCTTTGCCATGGTAACCTATTACGGCTTGGATGAAGAAATCGGTAATTTGAGCTACTACGACTCGACAGGTCAGCAAGACTACAGCCTGACAAAGCCCTACAGCGAGAAGACCGCCGAGACTATCGACCAACAGGTGAGTAAGATCATCGAAAAAGCCTATCAGGAGGCCGTCACTATTCTTACCGAACATCGCGAAGGATTGTCACAATTGGCCAATAAGCTTATTGATGAGGAAGTCATCTTTGGCGAGGACCTTGAGCACATCTTTGGCAAGCGTCCTTGGAACAACTCTGAGGATGAGAAACTGAAAGACGCTGCCTTGAAAGCTGCGGAAAAACAACCTGAAAACGCATAAACGCCATGGCTTGGGACAACAAAGGAGAAAATAAGGACGCGACCTTCAAGGAGCAGATGCTGGCCAAGGTGCGCAATGCCCTCATCGAGCGGCAGGAGGCTTTGTTTAAGGACATCGACCAACGCACCGAGACCTGGGTGCCCATCAAGGAGGAAGACGGTACAGCCATCACTTTTGTGCAGAATTTCAAGGAACATGGCGGCATCTTCATCTATTTGGAGAGCGAAGCGGAGTTTGCCGAATGCATCAAACAGTTGGCTCCCGAAAACGGATGGGAACCGTTGTGGTGTACAAGTCCTGAGATGCAAAGCCTATTGGACAGATATGGTATCCCGCATACCGACAGTAAAGAACGCGAGCCTAAGCAGAAGCTTGTCAGCCTGACGGGCTGCGACTGCTTGGTGGCTCAGACAGGTAGCATTCTCCTTTCCGATGCGTTGACGCTAACCCGAGAGGCTTACGCCTTGCCAGATATTCTGTTGGTATATGCCACCACTGAGCAAATTGTTCCCGGCATGCGCACGGCTTTCCAGACTGTGAAACGGAAATATGCCAAAGACAAACCTTCACAGTTGACTGTCATCACAGGGCCGAGTCGCAGCACCGACATTGAGCAGACCTTGGTCATCGGTGCCAGCGGCATTCGCCAGGTGGCGGTGTTTTTGGTGGACGAGGAATGATTAAGCCAGGTCCCTGAGCCTGTCGAAGGGCCGGTTAATACATGTTTTGCTATTTCTTTGGCCTCGACAACTCGGGTAATAGTTCAGGTTGATTATTAATCAATGCCTCTTTTTTCAGTCGGTTCCATCTTTTAACTTGGTGTTCTCTGTTAAAAGCCTCATCAATTCGTTGAAACTTTTCGTAATAAACAAGCTTTACTGGAAGATGCTTTTTTGTGAAATTAGATCCTTCTCCTGCTTGATGCTGCTTTATGCGTAAGTCAAGGTCTTGAGTGCTACCTACATAATATTGGCCATTGGAGCATTCTAATATGTACATGTAACACATAATAATCTTTTTTTTGAGGGTCGGCCCTTCGACAGGCTCAGGGACCTTAACTTTTACTTTAGCTGGTCAATTATAGCCTCGATGGAAACCCCTTCAGCCTCAGCAGTATAGTTCCTGATGATGCGGTGGCGTAAAATCGGGACGGCCACACGCTGCACATCCTCGATGTCGGGCGAGTATTTGCCTGTCAGCAGGGCGTTGGCCTTGGCACCGATGATGAGGTACTGCGAGGCACGCGGACCGGCACCCCAGCTGAGGTAGCGGTTGGCCCATTCGTGGGCCTTCTCCGTATGGGGACGGGTCTTGGCAACCAGATTCACTGCATATTCGTACACGTTGTCGGGCACGGGTACGCGGCGTACCAACTGCTGGAAATAAAGGATCTCTTCAGGTGACAATACGGCATTCACCTCAGTCACGCTGCCAATGGTGGTGCTCTTCACGATGTCGATTTCCTCCTCGTAGGAAGGATAGTCGAGCATGAGGTTGAACATGAAACGGTCCAATTGGGCTTCGGGTAGGGGATAGGTCCCTTCCTGTTCGATGGGGTTTTGCGTGGCCAAAACGAAGAATGGCTCTTGCAACTTGTAGGTTTTGCCCGACACGGTGATGCTCTTTTCCTGCATGGCCTCAAGCAAGGCGGCCTGCGTCTTGGGCGGAGTACGGTTGATTTCGTCAGCCAAGACGATGTTGGCGAAGACGGGGCCCTTGATGAACTTGAACTGTCGTGACTCATCCAATATCTCGGTACCCACGATGTCGGAAGGCATCAGGTCGGGAGTAAATTGAATGCGGCTGAAACTCAAGCCCAAGGCTTTGCCGATAGTGTTGACTAACAAGGTTTTGGCCAAACCAGGCACGCCGACAAGCAGCACATGGCCTTGGCAAAAGATGGACAGGATGGTGTTGTGGATGATGTCATGCTGTCCGACGATGACTTTACCGATTTCCTTGCGGAGGGTCTCATATTTTTCGACAAGTGCCTTGGCACCGTCGACATCAGATGCATAGTTTGTCATTGAAAATTCCAATCGTAATAAAAATCATAATCTTTGTAAGCGTCGTCGAGGTGTATGTATGCCTTGGCGGCTTTGTTGGCCACCCATTTGCCGATGGCTTGCTGGCGTTTCTGGCCTAAAGCCCAGTTTTGGATAAGGCTGTAGTCCTCTTTCAGGTTGGCCTGATGGGCTTCAGTCTTTCGCTTGACCATAACGAGGCGGAAAGCGTCGTTGTTTTCGTTGGTGGTCATTGGCACAGGGTCGCTTAATTCACCGACATCAAGACGGCTGACAACGAAAGCCAGGTTCTTGTATTCGGGATAGTATTCTCCAAGATCATTCATTTCTTGCAGGCTAAGCCAGTTTCCACCCGTGGCAGCATTGCCGATGTAGCCGCCGTTGTTCTTCGAGTCATCATCGCTATATTTCTTGCAAGCTTCTTCGAAGGTCATGTCGCCAGTGCGAATGAGTTGGGCCACAGAATCAAGTTGGTTTTGGGCTTTTTCAAGGGCTTCGACGGGCACTTTTGCAGTGAGCAAGATGTGACGGCAGTTGATGGTCTCTCCACGACGTTCGATGAGCTGGATGATATGGAAGCCAAATTGGGTTTCCACCACATCGGAGATTTCGCCATCGCGAAGGTTGAAAGCGACATTCTCAAATTCGGTAGCATAAACACCCTTGCCGGCAAAGCCAAGTTCGCCGCCTTGTCGGGCCGAGCCTGGGTCTTCAGAATAGAGCACGGCCATGGTGGCGAAGCTGCTCTCGCCTTCGAGGATGCGCTTGCGGATTTGGTAGAGGCGGTCTTTCACCTCAAGTTTCTCATCGATGCTGACAGGCGGCCGTTTCACGATTTGTACGATTTCATAGTTCGGGTTGATGGTAGGCAGGCTGTCCTTTGGGATTTCGTTGAAGAAGTCCTTCACTTCCTGGGGCGTCACTACTACGTTTTCCATAATCTTGGCCTGAACCTGCTCCTGAAGCATGTTGTCTTTGGCCGCCTGACGTACTTCTTCCTTGATTTCCGACATGGTCTTGCCGAATAAGGATTCCATCTTCTCCTGCGAACCGTAACGGCTGACAAGCGATTGGATTCTTCTGCTCAATTCAGCATCTACCTGCTCATCGGTAACGGTGATACTGTCCATTTCGGCTTGGTTGAGCATGAGTTTTTGGAGGAGCAGCTCTTCCAAAATGCGGGCACGCACTTCTTTTCCGGTACCCTCTGCCATACCTTGCATACGGTATTGGATGTATTGGTTCTCGATGTCGGATTGCAGGATGATGTTCTTTCCGACCACGGCCACAACCTTGTCAATCACTTGGGACTTTTGGTTTTGTGCTATCATCGGCAAGGCCAAAAACAGTAGTGCTATGATAATCCAGTTTTTTTTCATTATTTCAGGATTCAAAATTCAAGATTTAAAGATTCAAAATTCAAGATTCAAAATTATTCGACTCATTCCACATTAGCTTCGCTGAATCTGCGATTTCAGCATTCAGCATTCCACATTCAGCATTCCTCATTCCAAATTCGGTGATCCCACATAAACTTCAAATGCCTTTTCTCTTTTCGCTTTTTCGTATAATGCCGTCTGCATCTTGTCAATCAAGGTCTGCCTGCGTTGAGCCAAGATAACGCTCTTGATGTTGTCGCGCACCATCTCCATAGGTGAGGTGCTTTCTTCCAAAAGGTAGTCCACGAAACGTACCATATAAGTGTACTCGTTCATGTCGAAGCAAACGAACTTGTTCTTTTTCAGGAAGCTCTCCGCATTGAAGATTTCTATTGGGATAATATTGGTCAACTCGTCCAAACGCATCCATTGGTCCACGTCAACAAAGCTTTTCACGGCGTAATAGGTGGCCTGGATGTCGATGTTTTGCAACATCAGCGTGTCGGGATCGCTCAACAACTTCTTGAAGTCTGGTTTTTGCTTGCTGTCTTCCTCAAGAATGACGTAGGCCACGCGCACCATCGTGTTGCGCAGCTGGAAGTCCTCTTTGTTCTGTTCGTAGTATTCAGCAATTTCGGCATCACTGACGACGGTATCCAACTTTTGGTCGATGAGCTGGCTTTCGTAAGTGTAGATGATAAGCGAGTTTCGGTATTCTTCCATCTGCTTGTCGAGGTCGAGCATTTCCTTGTTGAGGTTGCTCTCGGCCTGATGGATCAGCACTTGCCTCCTGACCCACGAGTCGATGAAGGTACTGACGCGCTGGATGCTGTCCATGGTGGGTGTACCTTCCGGCACGAGCCCAATGAGGTCAGACTCATAGAGGTACTTGCCGTAACACTCGGCCACCACCACTTCCTTGGAACTCTTTTGGAAGTAGTCGCAGCCCGCCAACAGCGTGAGGAAAGCGATACCGATAAGAACGCCTATTTTCTTCATTGATACATCTGCCTGACTTTATCCAGCACTTTTTCGTTGATTTTCACAGGATAGCGTTCCTTCAGAGATTTCACCCACTTCTGCTCCAGTTCTACTTGATAGTCGGAAGTGACAAGGCCGCGGGCTTCCTTGAGGGTCTTAGGCTCGGGCTTGCGCAGTTCTCTGATGCATACGATGGTAGTCGACTGGTCGACGGTGGAAGGAATCTCGTTTCTCACACCAACCTTCCATTCGGTTTGGTCAACGAAGTTGTTGTCGCCTTTTTGGAAGTAGGCTTTGCGTACAAAGACACCAGGAATGGAATCGCGTTGAACGACACTTCTCAGACTGTCGAGTTCGATGCCGCTGTCCAAGAGAGCCTTCACTTTGGGTAACGATTCAGAACGTGCTATTGTGATGATGGTAGCATAGGCGCGGTCTTCCCACATATATTTGGAGGCGTTGCGTTGGTGGAATTCCTCCAGTCCAAGGGTGTCTTTCACGGCCTTGCTCCACACCTCTTTGTCCATCAGGTCGAAGAGTAGGATGCCGTCTCTGTATTCTTGCACCAAAGCCTTGAATTCAGGATATTTCTCCTCAAGGTGGGCGTCGGCATAATCCATAACCACACCATTGGAGAAACTCTCATACAGTTGATAGGCATAGGCACCAGGTGAGGCGTACTTTTGCATGGTCATATTCTCTTTGATGTAATTGACGAACTCGCTCACCTTGGTCGGATTGTTTTGTAAGCTGAACAGGGTGGCGTTCATATCGACTTTTTCAGAGGGTTCATATTCCTTGCGCAGTATGGTGCTGTCGACAGTGGCTAGGAAGGCTTCCAGGTTCTTGTCGTTCTGCTTGAACTTATATTCTTTCTTCACCTGCTTCAGTACAACCTCTTCCGATTTCTTGGAACGCATGTCCTTTTCGACGCGTTCTGCCAAGGCTTGCTTTTCTTTCTCAAATGTGTCAACGCCCGACTTGCCCAACAGCTTGATGATGTGGAAGCCGTAATTGGTGCGGATAGGTTTAGCTATCTGTCCGATTTCCAATGATTTGCAGGCCTCTATAAACTCAGGAACAATGCGGCTGACAGTGAAGCTGCTCAATGTGCCGTCACGAGAGACCGTGCCCTTGTCATCGGAGTATTGCTTCACCTTTTCGGACCAGTTCTTGCCGTCTTGTTCCATCAGCTCGTTGTAGATGTTGTTAGCCTTTTGCTGCATGGCTGCTACATCCTCTTCGGGAGCATCATAGGGGAGTTGAAGGAAGATGTGGGCGGCTTGGATGCTGCCCATGGCGTCGGTCACGCTTTGCACCTTGATGATATGGTAGCCATAACTACTGCGGATGGGCATCGAAATCTCACCTTCCTTGGTGTTGTAGGCGCCTGTCTCAAAGGGATAGACCATGTCGAAGACGGTGAAATAACCGAGGTCACCATGGTTGCCGGGACGTGCTGGGTTTTGGTCCGTGGCTTTCATGCCTTTGGCTGACGGGTCGTCGGAGTATTGGTCGGCAAGTGCGGCAAAGTCAGCGCCTTTGGCCAGGGCTTTCTTGCGGATGCTAATGGCTCTGTTGTAAGCGATCAACGTGTCGGAAGGCAAGGCGTTCTTTTCGCAGCGGATAAGGATATGCGATGCGCGAATGTCCTTCAGTTTGCGCTGGTAAGCCTCTTCAAGCAATTCCTCGGTGACATCGTCGCTGCTCATGAAGGGCTTGGCCAACTGCTTGCGGTAGCCAGCCAGTTCCTTCTGGAACTTTGCGCTGGTATCCAATTGCAGACGCTCGGCCTCCATCACCTTCATGCGGAAGGTCGTGAAGAGGTCGAGATACTCATCAACGGATTTCTTCTCGATGACATCGCTCTTAAGGTTGTTTTTGTAATATACGTCGTTAAAATCCTTCACGGTGACGTCTTGGTCGCCAATGGTCATCAAGACCTGCTTGTCGAGTTTCGATTGCGCATTGGCAAAAAAGGCAGGCATGACAAATGCTGCCAATACAAACATTTTCAAAAAGTTGAACTGTTTCATTTCAGATATTTCTTGTTTCTATTTATATTCAATAACGAAGGTTGCAGGCAATTATTATTTCAGGTTACCTTCCGCTTCGAGGCCGTCGGCGAGGACGTGTAGGTCTCTGATGTCGATATTGTCGAACACGGCTTTCACGTTTTCAATCTGTCCCAAGTGGATTAAAAGGTGGCTTTCGGGGCGTTTTTCAATCAATCCATCAGGAATTTTGTTTTTCAATAGGCCGAGAAGTGTAGTGACCATGGTGTCGGTGCCCATTCCAGCGGATACTTGCACCAACAAATCGCTGCCTATCAGTTCCTTGATGATCAAGTTGGCTGAAATATCCTTCTTGATGAAGCCCAAATTGAGCGGATAGCTCACGCGAACAGTCTTTCCGTCGACAAATGCAAAAGAAATCTGTTGGTTGGCTTTGGCTGCAATGATGTTTTGCAGTTCAGGGAAAGAAATGGATGCTTTCATCAGCTTCTCTTACTATAGTTTGGGGCTTCCTGGGTGATGGTCACGTCGTGCGGATGGCTTTCGAGGATGCCTGAGTTGGTGATGCGGATGAATTTGGCCTTCTTGAGGTCATCGATGGTGCGTGATCCCGTGTAGCCCATTCCAGAGCGCAAACCACCAACCATCTGATAGACCACCTCGGAGAGTGTACCTTTGTAGGGAACACGACCGGCGATGCCTTCGGGGACAAGTTTCTTCACATCTTCCACATTGTCTTGGAAATAACGGTCTTTTGAGCCTTGTTGCATGGCTTCCAGTGACCCCATGCCTCTGTATGTCTTGAATTTACGACCTTCGTAGATGATGGTGTCGCCTGGCGACTCATCCACACCGGCGAAGAGCGAACCAGCCATGATGGAGGAGGCTCCTGCGGCCAAGGCCTTCACGATGTCGCCCGTGTAGCGAATACCACCGTCAGCAATGACTGGGATACCTGTGCCTTGCAGGGCTTTGGCGACATCCATGACGGCAGTGAGCTGAGGCACACCGATACCTGCCACCACACGCGTGGTGCAGATGGAACCGGGACCGATACCCACCTTGATGGCATCGGCACCAGCTTCTGCCAAGGCCTTGGCGGCTTCGGCAGTGGCGATGTTGCCTGCCACGATGTCGATGTCAGGATAGTTGGCCTTTAGGTTGCGCACCATGTCGATGACACCTTGCGAATGGCCATGGGCAGTGTCGACGACGAGGGCATCCACGCCTGCATCGACCAAAGCAGCGGCACGTTCGAGGGTGTTGGCGGCGATGCCCACGGCAGCGGCCACGCGCAGACGTCCGCGTGAGTCCTTGCAAGCGTTGGGACGTGCCTTCACTTTGATGATGTCTTTATAGGTGATGAGACCGACAAGGTGGTTGTCCTTGTCGACCACGGGCAACTTCTCGATCTTGTGCTCTTGCAGGATGTCGGAGGCTTTCTCGAAGGAGACCTCAGTCGTGGTGATAAGGTTGTCCTTGGTCATCACCTCTGCGATGGGGCGGTCGAGGCCGCGCTCAAAGCGCAAGTCGCGGTTGGTGACGATGCCGACCAGCACATTGCAGCTGTCGACGACAGGGATACCGCCGATGTGGTATTCGCCCATCAGGTTAAGGGCGTCGCGCACTGTGGCGTCCACATGTATCGTCACGGGGTCGCTGATCATGCCATTTTCGGCACGCTTCACCTTGCGCACCTCGGCAGCTTGCTTGCCGATGGTCATGTTCTTGTGCAGCACGCCGATGCCGCCTTCTTGTGCGATGGCAATGGCCATGCGGCTCTCCGTGACGGTGTCCATACCGGCGGAGACGACGGGAATATTGAGGTCAATATGGCGTGAGAACTTGGTCTTCAGGCTTGTTTCACGCGGGAGAACATTACTATAGGAAGGGACCAACAGGACATCATCGTAGGTCAGGCCTTCACCAACAAATTTTTCGTTATCAAGTGCCATGGCAGGTTAGGTTTTAATTAATCTGCAAAGGTACGGAAATCTTTGATTCAAAGATACGAACTGGGCCAAAATTTAAGTTTGTGTGGCCAAAAGGAGCAAAAAATGAGTGTTTTTCTTCTTTTATCTCATTTTTTTTCGGCTGAGCTTTCAATTATTCGTAATGCCTAATCCTCACCTCAACACCATCGTTTTCCAACTGAGCAGGAATTCCGCTCACATCTGTCTGGCCATAATGATACGGGAACAGCACTTTTGGCTTGACCGTCCTTGCTGCATTGGCGAGTTGCTCAACCGTCATTGTATAAGGTTGGTTGCAGGGTAAGAAAGCGATGTCGATGTCTTTGATGCCGTCCATCTCAGGGATGTCTTCAGTGTCGCCGGCAATGTAGATTCTCAGACCGTCGAGTGTGAGGATGAAGCCGTTGTCTCTTCCCTTGGGGTGGAATTGCAGGTGGCCTTCAGTGGTGTTGTAAGCTGGAACGGCTTCAACAGTGATGTCGTCTGCGATTTGAAGCATATCGCCGTTGGCCATCACCTGACCATAGCCGAGCATCTCAGCACAGCGTTGGTTGGTGATCAATTGGGTATTGTCGCTAGTGAGTTGCTTGATGGCAGCAGTGTCAAGATGGTCAAAGTGTTCGTGGGTCACGAAAATGTAGTTCGCTTTAGGCATGGTTGTGTAGTCGATGGTCTTGTCGCCCAGTTTTGTCACAGGGTCGATCATGATTTCCTTTCCGTCGTATTCGATGCGGATGGAGGCATGGGCCAAGGCGTGAAATTTGACTGTCTTGCCGCTCTTCGTGGTGAAACTGTCGGTTTCGTAGGTTTCCGTATTAGTCACGACAGGTTTTTCGGCTTTTTTCCATGCCAAAAAGCCTCCTTCAAGATTCACGACCTTGTAGCCTTCTGCCGACAATTTGTTGGCTGCCAGAGCCGATCGTACTCCGCTGCGGCAATACACTGCCACCGTCTTTTCGGTCGGAAGTGTCGCTTTCGCTTTTTCGACAAAGTCATCTTGTTTGATGTCGATGTTGAGTGCATTCTGGATATGTCCTTCATTGAATTCTTTTTCGGTTCTGACATCAAGCAAAACCACATTGTTATCTGTGATGCATTCTACGAACTTGTCGACATTGGCGTTTTCGAAGTTGTGTTGGCCGCAGGCCGAGGCCAAGCCTAAAAGAGCCAAAAAGCTTGTGAGGATGTTTTTCATGGTGTTTGTGTGTATAAAGTTTGAGGCGGTAAAGATAGGAAAAAAGATTTGAATGGACATAAAAGAAAACTGTACTTTTGCGGCATGGAAAGCCTTCAACTATGAAACGACTGCTTCGTGACTTCGTTCAAGAAATGAAAGATTACAAGAAAAAAGTCAGGAGGTTTTAATGATGAAGATTAATCCATCCAAATAATAGGAAGATAATTGCAAACTCGAAAACGGTTAGAAATGTCCGAGCACTGGGAAATATACGCCGACTGGAATCCGTGGCATGGTTGCACCAAAATTAGCACTGGATGCAAATATTGCTATGTCTATCGTCAGGATGAAATGTACGGCAGTGAGATTTCGAGCAGTGTGTGTCGAAAGACAGGCAATTTCAACCTGCCTATGAAGAAGAAGCGTGACAAATCGTGGAAGATTGAGAGCGGAAAGATTGTCTTCACTTGTTTCACCTCCGACTTCCTCCTGAAAGATGCCGATGAATGGCGACCTGAATGCTGGAGGATGATGAGGCAACGGAGCGACCTCTGGTTCTTTTTCTTCACCAAACGCATCGACCGTTTCATGGAATGTGTACCTGACGACTGGGGCGAGGGCTATGACAATGTCATCGTAGGATGTACTGTGGAAAACCAGGAGATGACCGATTATCGTTTGCCGATTTTCCTGTCTCTCCCAATCAAGCATAAGAGTATCATCGTTTCTCCTATCCTTTCCGCCGTTGATCTTACTCCTTATCTGAATGAGACGGTTGAGGAAGTATCGGTTGGCGGAGAGTCAGGGGTCGATGCTAGACCCTGCGATTACGACTGGATACTTGACATCAGGGAGCAATGTGTTTCAAAAGAAATTCCTTTTCGTTTTCACCAAACGGGTGCTCATTTCATCAAGGATGGGAGAATGTATCGGGTTCCACGATGCTATCAACTCAGTCAGGCTCACAAGGCAAACATCGATTACAAGATTGGCAATTACCTTGTCCCGAAAGAGATAAAATTCGAATGGAAAGCCAGCGACTATCACGATTAACGGGATGATGAAAGAAGGCAGAGAAAAAGGGGGTCATCTTTCAATCGAGTCCATGCTTACTTTTCTGACAAGGGATATTCCTTCAGCATATGTTTGGCCAAGGGAACATACCAGTCACGGACTTCATCGGCGGTCGGTGTGTGATTGCCGGGAAAATGGAACGACCTGTTATAATGCTCCAAAAAGAGCGGCTCAAAACGGGCCAATGTGTCGCCTTCGCCAAACAAGCCCCAGATACGGTCCTTGTATTCGGGATTGCAGTTGCTGAACTGTATGGCCTCCAACTCGGCAAACTCCTCAATAAGAGCTGCATCGATGACGAACTCCTGGATGCCATCCTTACGGGGAGATTTGTACTCGTGCTTGCCAAGGCGCTTTTTCAAGAATTCCGTCATCTGAAAGTGAGGGTTTCCAAGCAAGGCCGGAATGCCTACCGTTGGAGCAATCATCTGGGCATAGAATGATCCACAGCTGTTGCCAAGCATAAGGTCGGGCTTCTCACGGTCAATTAGTTCCCGTATGAACCCGATGGCTGTTTTCGGATGCCTCGGCAGGTCGGGAGTCATCACTTCTGCAAGACCGTCAAATGCCTCTCGTAATGCCAAGGCTGGTATGCATTGACCGCTGGCAAAGAAACCGTGAAGGAACAATATCTTTTTCATCCTCTTGTCCATTTTTTTTATTCAGAAACACTTTTGTTCAGTTCGCACTCTACCTTGTTTAGCGTGTCGAAAAACCGATAGGTAGCGACGGCAGGACCGAATAGCAACAAGCCAAATGTGTTCCATCCAAACATGTGCCACCAAGAAGTGTATGGGCCATCTATATTCAGCTCAATCGCTTTGGTTTTCAGCTTCTCTGCAATACGTGACATCCATACAAGTGTGTAAATAAACGCTGTAGGAATGCCCAAGAGATATGCCACCCAATATCGTTGCGTTTTGATTCCAAGGATTTCGTCTAACTCATCCTGCAACCCACCGAGAGGCATGTATAAGAGGAAGAATAACCCAAAGGTGCAAAAGTCGATGCATCCAAGCAAAAATCCTGGTCTCTTGGTGTGTTGATATTTCATTTGTAATGCACTCCTAACTATGCTCTTTCTTATTTTGAGGCGGTAAAGATAGGAAAAAGATTCGAATGGACATAAAAGAAAACTGTACTTTTGGGCATGGAAAGCCTTCGACCATTAAACGACTGCTCCGTGACTTCGTTCGAGAATATGAAGATTACAAGAAGAAAGTCAGGAGATTTTAATGATGGCGAACTCGTCGCCAATAAAAAGTGCGACCTTTTTGTACTTTATCTCTGTTATTTTGTAAGATAAAGTACATTTTGCTATTATCTTTTGAAAAAAGCCATCCAACAAGATAGGAATGACTTTTACTTGAAATACAATAACTTACACATCAGACAGCCATTATTGATGCAGGTTTATGAAAAATAAGCCCGTAGCAATCGAGAAAGTGGCATCATTTGAATTTGGACATTTATGACTATGTTCAACCCATCTGATTTAGCCAGTCTGAACAACATATTGGGGGTAAAACTTTTGAAAAAATAAAACCCGCTGAAAATCAACGGGTTTTGTGTTTAGAAAGTGGAGATGGAGGGAGTCGAACCCTCGTCCAAACAAGGAACCCCCATGGTTTCTACATGCTTATTCCGCTGTTGGTTTTCGTGCCGCGCAAGGGAACGAACGCCCTAAACGCGACCTTATCTCCTAAAGCTTCGCCTTGCTGTCGGAGCGTCGACAAGGCTATCCCGAAATTGCTTAGCACCCCGGGCTCAGGCCGGAATCAGGAATCTCCACCTGCGGGATGTCTCGTCCGCCCACCTTGTGAGCGGATTAAGCCAGTGATCTACTGTGCTTCAATCAGGCAGCGAGAGCGTAGTTGTTTTCGCCAATTAATTTTTTGCAGTCAAGATTTACGAGCGTCACTGCGAGGCTCGACATGCTTACATGACAATTCATCTTGCTGTCAAAACCATACATCCCCTCAAAGAACGGACTGCAAAAGTACAGCTAATTTCCAAACCCCGCAAGGGACTCGAAAAAAAACTTGCTGTTTTAACGAAATTCATATCTTTGCAGTTCAATACCAAATGTAGACAACCTAAAAATAAATAGACATGAAAAAGCTGCTTTTCCTTGCCATGATACTGCTCGCAGGCAAACTGTTACTGGCTCAAACTCCCTATGTCAGAGTAGATGATTACCAGACAAAGTATGAGCAGGTGACCCATCAAACTGGTGTCCAATGCAAGATTACGGACTATGCCATCGCGACGCTCTACGCCCAACTTTTCGATGGCTTGGAAACTTCGGTAAGAACCGTTGAAGTGGAGGGTGCTGTCCAGTATTTCTATCGCATCTACCGTAAAGAGGTGAAAGAACAACCTGCTGTTGAGGTTTTTGTGGCCTACGACGATTTTGTTGAACTCGATCGCGTTTTAGAGTCGATGATTGCTGAAGAACATAAGGACAAGAATGCTCGAAAGGATTACTACGAGACCTTCTATCGGACGGATGACGGCTTTCAAATAGGTTACAGCATAAAAAGCAGACAAACGCATTGGTATCTTGTGCTGGACCGATACAGCGAGGACAAAGTCTTTTTCGATAGCGTGACAAAACTGAAGGATCACTTCAAAAAAGCTTTGGCAAAGTTTGAAGAAGTGAAGAAAAAGAATGGTGGTTGAGGTCCCTGAGCCTGCGGTCCCTGAGGCCCATCGAAGGGTCGAAGGGCCGACTGACATTATGACGGTGCTTCGATACTTCGACAAGCTCAGTGCTCAGCAACCTGCATCAATTCAGCGGGTTCCCAAACTGCACCACATCGTCCTTTGTGATGACATTGCCGCAAAGAATCACCAAACGTTCCACGATGTTACGCAATTCGCGGATGTTGCCAGTCCATTGGTACTGCTTTAAGGCTTCCATAGCCTCGGGCTCGAAGGTCGGGACAGGTTTGCCCATGTCTTGTGCAATGATTTCCAAGAAGTTGCCGACCAACAGCGGAATGTCATCCTTGCGTTCGCGCAACGGCGGCACTTGAATGACAATGACACTCAAACGGTGGTATAGGTCTTCGCGGAAATTGCCTTTCTCGATCTCACTCTTGAGGTTCTTGTTGGTGGCCGCCAAAATCCTCACATTGACGGGTATTTCCTTCTCGCCACCAACGCGCACAATCTTGTTCTCCTGCAAGGCTCTCAGCACCTTGGCTTGCGCTGGAAGACTCATGTCGCCGATTTCGTCCAAGAAGAGCGTGCCGCCGTCGGCCAATTCAAAGTCGCCCTTCTTCTGTTTGATGGCTGAGGTGAAAGAGCCTTTTTCGTGACCGAAAAGCTGGCTCTCGATGAGTTCGGCAGGAATGGCGGCGCAGTTGACTTCGATGAAAGGACCACGATTCCTTGGGCTGAGTTCGTGCAGTTGTCGAGCCACAAGTTCCTTGCCCGTGCCGTTTTCGCCAGTGATGAGCACACGGGCATTGGTAGGGGCCACCTTTTCAATCATGTCTTTCACTTCAAGCATCGGGGTCGACTCGCCAATCATCTGGTTCTGGAGCTTGACGGCTTTCTTCAGCACTTTGTTTTCGGTGGCCAAGTTCTTTTTGTCCAAGGCATTGCGCAAGGTGATGAGCAGACGGTTCAAATCGGGAGGCTTGGGAATGAAGTCGAAAGCGCCTTTCTTGATGGCTTCGACTGCCGTTTCGATGGTGCCGTGACCCGAGAGCATGATGACGGGCACGTCCGACTCTTGTCGGATGGCTTCCAGCACCTCAATGCCGTCCATTTCAGGCATTTTGATGTCGCAGAAAATGGCGTCAAATTCCTGTTCCTTGATTTGTTGCAGGGCTTCCATGCCTGTTGAGGCATCATCCACCTGATAGCTTTCGTTTTCGAGGATGTCGCGCAGCACGCGGCGGATGGGAGCCTCGTCGTCGATGATTAGTATTCTTGGCATCATTTTTAATTTTGCGCAAAGATAGTGGAATTTTTTGAATGTAGAATGTTTAATGCTGAAATCGCAGATTCAGCGAAGCTAATATGGAATGCGGAATTTTGAATTTTAAATTTTGAATCTTAAATCAAAACTTACTATTTTTGCCTTCAAATTTTAGAATAATGAAAAGAGTTTTTCTGTTTTTGGGTTTGCTGTTTTTCATGCAATCGCAGTTTTTTGCCCAAGATACGCTCCCTGCGCCTTCTTCCTATCGTGTCAACAAGGTGTCATTCAATATGGTGCGTGTCGAGAAAGGTGGGTTTTGGATGGGTGCCCAACGTAAGGATACTGCCGAATTCAACTACGACCGCATGGCGCAAATCGACGAACTGCCCGTGCATTACGTGACAATGCATGAGGATTATTATATCGGCCAGACGGAAGTGACCCAAAAGCTGTGGAAGGCCGTGATGGGCTACAACCCAAGCGCGAAGAAATGCCCCAAGCGCCCTGTGACTAATGTGAATTATTATGAGGTGCAGGAGTTTTTGAGACGCATCGACAGCATCACCGGAATGCAGTTCCGCCTTCCCACTGAGGAAGAATGGGAATACGCTGCCCGTGGTGGGAAATATTCGAAAGGCTATATCTACAGCGGTAGCAATGAGGTGGACCGCGTGGCTTGGCATAATGGGAATACTTCGCGACTAAAAAAGGTCAAGAAACGTTCGGCCAACGAGTTGGGTATCTACGACATGAGTGGCAACGTGTGGGAATGGTGTAGCTCCAAATACCGTTTCTTTGACAAGGAACGTAATGCTACTTTGGGCAAGGATGGTGAGATGTACTGTATCCGTGGAGGAGGCTGGCAGTTGCCCAAGACCTCTTGCCGTGTGTCGTGGCGCGGCAAACGTCTGCCCGATTTGAAGAACTCTTTCGGAGGGTTTAGGTTGTGCTTGGACGCGAAGTATGTCAAGGAAAAAGAAGAGACCCCCGAAAAAGAAACGCTTATTGAAGAGAAGGAGTAAGCCTCAGTTTCTTGCTCCTATAATTAATCACTGCTTTATACTTTTTCAGCAAATCTCCACCAAGAATTCCATCGATGTGGGGCAAGCCAAGTTTGCCGTACATCTCGTGGATGTTCTCCAAATCCAAGGCAACGGCTTCATAATCATGGATTTCTAGATTGCCAACGGAAAAGTTGTCAATGACGAA
Organism: uncultured Bacteroidia bacterium; assembly: GCA_902771635.1. Lineage (GTDB taxonomy): Bacteria > Bacteroidota > Bacteroidia > Bacteroidales > F082 > Limimorpha. The sequence goes on from CACXXW010000002.1 coordinate 27,435, forward strand.
TGTGGAGCTTTCCAAATCTGAGCTACCCACGCCAGCAGTCATGCCTTCTTTCTTTTCGAACGCAATATCATCTATGAAAGAGGAGATGGTTATTGGATCGAAAACTGAGCGAGAGGCACCAGTATCGATAAGAAAATGGGCTTCCTTACCATGGATCATTCCTTTGACCATGATATGGAAGCCATCTCCTTCGATGTCAAGTAGTTGCATCGGAACCTCGATATAGCGTCGCATATCAGAAGTTGGGTTTGATGGCGTATTTCTTGTAGAAATCGGTGATGACTTTAACCGCTTCATCCGCTGAGTCGACGACATGGAAGATTTCAAGGTCCTCTTCCTTGATCATGTGGTCTTCGAGCATGGTCTTGCGGAACCAGTCGATAAGGCCTTTCCAATACCTCTTTCCGACTAAGACGATGGGGAAGTCCACCATTTTGTTGGTCTGGACGAGGGTGATGGCCTCCGAGAGTTCATCGAGCGTGCCAAAACCACCAGGCATGGCGATATAACCTTGGGCATAGCGCATGAAGATGGTCTTGCGGACAAAGAAATAGTCAAAATTGATGGACTTGTCGGAGTCGATGTATGGGTTGAAATGTTGCTCGAAAGGCAGGGTGATGTTCAGTCCAACGCTGGTGGCACCGCCTTCGTAGGCACCTTTGTTGCCGGCTTCCATGATGCCAGGGCCGCCACCCGTGATAATGCCGAACCCGAAATCAGCGAGCTTCTTGGCGATCTCAGTGGCCATCTCATAGTATGGGTCTCCTGGTTTGGTTCGGGCTGAGCCGAAAATGGCAACACAAGGCCCGATTTTCGACATTTTCTCCATGCCTTCCACAAACTCGGCCATAATCTTGAATACCGACCAAGAGTCGTGTGTCTTGATGTCGTTCCACGATTTGGGATGGAAACTGTTTCGAATGATTTCTTCTTCTTTTTGGGTGATAATTGGCATAAAAAATCAAAATTTAGGATTCAAGATTCAAAAATTGTGTATTTTTGCACCCGATAAATGCGAATGTAGCTCAGTTGGTAGAGCATCAGCTTCCCAAGCTGAGGGTCGCGGGTTCGAACCCCGTTATTCGCTCGCGATAAACACGATGTAGAGACGCGCCTTGGCGCGTCTCTACATTTTTTATGGGTTTATTCCACAGGTGTGCCGCATTCAGGGCAGAACTTGCCCGTCACTTCGGTACCGCACTTCGGACATCTCTTTGGGCCTACTGTCGCCATGGGCGTACCGCATTCAGGGCAGAACTTGCCTGTGCTTTCCGCGCCGCATTTCGGGCATTTCATCATGGGCTTGGGAGCCGGAGCGGGCGTGCCACACTCGGGGCAGAACTTGCCGGTAATCATCGTGCCGCACTTCGGGCAGGGAACGCCTTTCGGGGCGGCTTGGCCACCTTGGTTGTAGGGGTCGTAGTTGGTCTGTTGGCCTTGGTTGTTCCAAGCATTCTGCATCGCACCACCGGTCATGCCGCCTGTGCCAGCATTCATCATGCCGAGGCCGATGAAGGCATTGCCAGCGCCAGCTTCGTTGCCGGCTGCGGTTTCCATGACGTCGATGATCTTGCCTTGCTGCATCATCGAGTTGGAGCTGTATTCGTAACGGTCGATCTTCTGCTGGCTGGCATCGTCTAACGAGACCGATTCCACGGTGAAGCTGACCAAACGGATACCACGGGCACGGATGGGTTCATCGAACACGCGCTCGTCCATCACCTGTTTCATCTCATCGGTGTAGCTCGGGAGTTCGAGCACGGGAACACGGTGTTTGCTGTTACCCATCTCGTTGAGCACATTCTGGAAGGCGGCAATCACCTCACTGCGCATCTGCTCGGTGATTTGGTTTTTCTTCACCACATTGGCCGTACCGGCATGATTGCGCATGAAGATGGCCACGTCGTCGAGTCGGAAGGTGTATTTGCCATAGCAGCGCACATTGACGCCCATCGGGCTCAGTGAGCCGGTCATCTGGTTCGGGATGGCGTGCGACCAGTCCTGGAAGGGGATAGGCGTGGCAGTGCCGAACTTGTTGTCCAGAATCTCCTTGATGTTGAAGAAGAACACGGCCTGTTCCTTGGCGGGCGTGCCACCATAGGTGAAACGTTGCCACATCTCCTTGAAGACGGGACCAAACTGTCCGCCGAAGAAGGAGGGCGATGAGGATTGGTCGAAGGTGTAGACACCCTCCTCAGCCGTGGCGTCAAGCACCGAGCCGCTGTCGTAGATGACGGCCACTTGGCCGGGAGCCACGAGGATACGGCTGCCTTTTGAGATCTGACCCGTCTTGGTGGTTTGCTTCACCATCAGGGTTTCCATGTCCATGTTGTCGCATTTGATTAGGTCTAACCATTGGTCTTTCAGAGTGCCGCCGATGGCTCCACCAACAGCGCCTACAATTTGTTTAATAAGTCCCATAGTGTTGTTGTTTAATTGTTGATTTGTTTATTGTTGAAATGATAATTCGTCGTAGTCAATTGTTTTTGCTCCTGGCTCCTGGCTATTGGCTTCTGGCAGCTTTAACAGAGGTTGAAAGTGTTCTTTTATCTTGAAGCTGCCAGTAGCCAGTGGCTAATTTCGAGAATGGATATCCGTCAGCACCCAATCGTGTTCGCCGTTGGTGATGACGCTGCCGCAATAGGCGCATTGGCCAGAAGAGGTGACCTCGGTCGGGGCACCACAGTTGGGGCAGTTGGTGATGGCGTTGCCTTTCTTGCCCGGGTCGGTCTTCAGGCCGGCCTTGCGGTTGAAGACCATTTCGTATTTCATGTACCAGTCGCGGTTGGGGTCGCTCTCCAGTACCTTCTTGGTGGTGTCATCGATGACGTAGTCGCGCATCACGGCATTGAGCGCCACGATCAGCACTTCCTTGTCGCCGTCTTGGGTGAACGATTGCAGTGAGCAGTGCTTGATGGCAATCTTTTCCACAACATTAGTTTTGCCGAGGCGGATGTATTCGTCTAATTGTTGTTTGTGGGTATTGAACAAAGTCTCGCTCTCAAAGGGGCGGATGGGCTTCCAATCCTTGGCAGTCCAGGCGGCTTGGATGGTCATGAACACCTCACGGGCGAAACCGATGAACTTGTCGGACGAGAAGGCTGGGTCGATGGCTTGGATTTGTGCAGCCACCGCAGCACTGTTGTCGAAGTTGAAGTCATTACTGGCCTGTTGGTTCACTCGCTGGTTGATGATGTTGGGGTCGGAAGCATGCTTCTTGGCCTTTCTCCTGCTGATTAAGATTATTACAACGATAATGACCAACGCGATTAAAGCTGGATAACGTGTTTCTGGATTCGTTAAAAGACCGAGAAGGTAGCCTATGATCATTCCCCAGTCGCCGCCACCACCACTGCCGCCGCCGTCGCCACTGCTATAGCGGTTTTGGTTGCCAACGTCGGCGATGGCCATTGTGCAGCATAGCAGGGCTAAGACAATGAAAAGGAAAGGTAGGTATCGTCTTAATTTGTTGAAATCCAGTTTTTTCATAATGTTTATGCGTTGATGAGTATCTCATTAAACCCTACAAAAATAATGAAAAAGATTAAAAAAGTATAATTTTTTGCTGAAAAAAGCGAAAAAAAGCCTACTTTTGCAGCGCGAAAAAGCAAAGGGGAGCTTAGCTCAGTTGGTTCAGAGCATCGCCCTTACAAGGCGGGGGTCGTTGGTTCGAGTCCAACAGTTCCCACAAAAATGAAAATAGCCCACTGTCAGTGGGCTGTTTTTTTATGCCACAGAAGGCGTTCGTTCCTTTTATGTCTTCTCTTTTATGCTAAAACCTTGAAAATGTGCGGGAATGACTTGTTAGCATTTTACTCAAAGTCGCCAATGCAACAGGATGATGCTCTAAATGATTCATTTGTGGTCCAAATAACAATTGTGGCTGATAATCACATGATTGAAATCTTGCAATAAATTCCTTGTCTACTTCATCCATCTGCATTACTGATTTCACGTAATCGGCGACAGCAAGCTCTATCTTCTCTTTTGGGTATACACCCGCTTTGATTCGTAACATGGGCAGTAGCTGAGACCTGATTTTGCTGAAACTCATTTGCGTCAAGCCGTCAACATCCTTTTTCAACCAATTGTTGTTGTTTTCATTGCCTATCGTGGAATAGAAAACAGCACACTTCCTCAACAAGGTTTTCTCTTCATTGCTTTTCAAAAGGTTTGACTGCGAAAGCGAATATAAATCATAAAGATCTCTTGGCTTAGTTCGCTCAAAGAAAGCTCCTATCTTGCTGCCGAAGATTTCAACATCCCGAAGGTGGAACACTTTGAGGGGCTGGTTGGGATTAAATGGATGGTTGATGGAAGATTCCACTGGCTGAAACACATGACAACGTGCTAAATAGTTGATGTCGAGTTTGATTTTGTCGCGACTGCCCGTAACGGTATCATAGAGCAACTCGTAAGAACACAAGGAATAACTCTCACGTTTGCCCAAAGTGTAACCTCGTTCAATGCAATAGGATGAAAGAAACAAATCCAATTGTTGCCGTAAAAGGAGCATTTCATCTTTGGAGCAGTCAATCGCTAAATCCAGATCCAGATCTACAGATAAGCGTGGCAAACTTGGAATTAGTGCCAAATTGATTGCTGTACCACCTTTCAGAGCCAGTTTCCCCTTAAACGATTCGATTGTAGTTAGGTCATCGAGTATGCCACAAAGCCTGGTTACTTTTTCAACATTGGTTGCCGTGAAGCTGTATTCATTGGCTATCGACGTGATTTGTTTTCTCGTCAATTCAATAGAGTTCATATTCCTTTTTGGTGTTTGATTGTTTTTGGTACACAGATTTTCCAGTATTTATCGTATGTATTACAGTCTTCATCGGGAGATAGGTAGCTGACATTGTTTCCCATCCAATCTTTGCAATGATTGAAGAAATCGTCAGACAGCCCAAATTGGTTTTTATAAAGCGATAATATATACCCTGCTCGCTGATAGACGCTTTTCATAGGAACGGCGTCAAGGCATTGTGTCATTTCGGCCTCATCAAGTTTGTCAATGCCAATCCAATCCAAAGCATTCATCAGTTCCTCTAAGCCGCCAGCAAGGTCGATATGACGGATGCAGTCGATGATGGTCTGGCTTAAGGATGTGACCCGAATCGGATAGTCCTCGTTGGTAAGGTCGGTATGGGGATTTACCAGATAATTGACGGGTTTGTAAATGTATGTCTCGTTTAAATGTTCAAATGTCCGAAAAGGAGTAGTGCTATGGACATACAACCAGTTGAACGATTGAGTGTGAAGGGCATAATACTCCAAAGCCGAGTGATAGACCAGACATCCGTTATCCACTGCTTTACAAGCTATCATAAACTTGTCCGTTAGGTATGAAGGCACATATACACCCTTGCGCACATGAGAGAGCAATCCCCTTCGCATCCTGTTGTAAAGCCGTGATTTTCGTGTATTATAACATACCTCGTTGTCTGGTTTCAATAATGCTATTTCCGTCATCGCTTAAAAATTTCTGCAAAGATATCACTTTTTGATATAATTGACAATATTTTTAAGCGTTTTTTTTTCTTTAGGCAGAATCTTAAAGCCACAAAATAGTGTCGATAATAGGTCAATAAGTCCTTTTCTTTACCACTTACCAACATGCTATTCTTTTGTTTTTGCCCTACCTTTCCTTCATCGGTTGACACGTGGTTGACACATGTGGGGCAAAATTAGTGCAAATATAGTGCAAATAAAAAACCCTAACTCTGATTCTCAACGAGTTAGGGTTTGTTTTTGGTAGTCTCTCCGGGATTTGAACCCGAGTTACCAGGATGAAAACCTGACGTCCTGACCAGACTAGACGAAGAGACCACTTCGTGTCATTTTTGACGCTGCAAAATGATTAGATTTTAACTTTATTCGAATAAAAACGAGAATTGGAACATTTTGTTGTGCAATTGATCAATTGCTGTGGTGTAGATTGGCACTTCGCTCTTCACGACATCAAGCAAACCATAGCTCATTTTCACCTCGATGCCCATCTTAAACCATTGGTTGTAGAAGTCGAATCCAGCACCGATTTCAGCAGCACAGTCGACACGTTTGGTAACAAAGTTGGTGATTAGATCAACTTCTTCTCCGCTGCTGTTGGTATATGTTATCAAATTCTTTTTTTGTGTCGCGAGGTCAAGTTTAGGGTTGATGCCTCCAAAGAGGTAGGCTCCAATGTTGTTGTAGCGTTTCGAGCGGTATTTAATATTGAGCGGGAATTCGACAAACGTAGTGAAAATGGCTTTTTCCAAATATTTCATGTCTGGATCACCACCAGCTTGGCTCCAAATGGCAATGTCATATTTCAGTTGGCGGTCACTGAAACTTAATGAAGGGATGAAGCGTAGGTCAAAATAGCGCCCCAAGCGTTTACTTCCAACGATACCTACGGTAAAGCCAGGTGTTTGCTTTGTCTCTATGTTATAAATAGTGAGACTCCTTGCATTTGAAAGTCCGAAAGGCACTAATTTGTCGAGAGAAGAATCGTATATTATTTCTTTGTTTTGATAATCTTCAACCGTTTTGATGGTGTACATCATCTGGTTATAAGCCAACAAAAACCCGAAATGATACGGCTCATTCTCGTATTTGGGCAGGTAGTGGATGACTCTCCTTTGGGCTTGGGCCGGGACGACCGTTGCGGCGAGCAACAATGCGACAGCCAGTATTTTCAATGCTTTTTTCAATGCTTTGTGATGTTTGAATGATAGTTTAACGTTATTTGTCTTTTTTTATTGCAGAGAAAGCCAAAACTATTCAACCAATACCGAGACTTGGAACATCCTGTTGCGCAACCTGTCGATGGGAGCAGTGTAGATGAAGGCTGGGGCTCTGACAACGTCGAGCAGTCCTTCGCTTATTTTAACCTCAATGCCCAACTTTACCCATTTGGTATATAGGTCTAAACCAACTCCGAATTCAGCGGCACAATCGAAGCGTTTGGTAACAAAGTTGCCGATAAACTCGATCCAATTGCTGTCATAACCTATGCTGCGTTTTAGTGAGGCCAAATCAATTTTCGGGTTGATGCCGCCCATAAGGTAAGGGCTTACGTTGTTGTGGCGCAAAATGCGATATTTGAGGTTGATGGGAAGCTCCACGAAAACGCTGTGGATGTTTTTGGTGAGTTCTTTTGTAGAGATGCTACCTTCAAGATCTTGTATGCCAATGCTATAGTGAAGGCGGCGTTCGCCAAAGCTCATCGAAGGGATGAAACGAAGGTTGAAATGGCTACCAAGGCGTATGTTACTCGTGATACCGAGGGTGAAACCAGACGTCAACAATGGCTCGATGTTTTGGACATAAAGGCATTGAGTATTTTGTATGTTATAAGGGCCACAAGGCCATGAGTCGGCAGGTAGGGCGATACTTTGGTAGTCATTCACCGTTTTTAGCGCAAAAGTCATTTCGTTGAATGCCAATAGGAAACCGAAATGAAAGGCTTTGTTGTCATAGTCGGGCAGATAGATTTTGCTGCTTGGCATAAGGTCGGTAGTATCTGACTGAGCTTTGGCGGTAATACCCGTTGTAAAGAGCAATATAGCGAAAGCAATGGCTTTCAGTGCTTTTTTCATAATGTTTCGGTTTAAATCGGAACAAAAATAGAAAAAAAAGGAATATGCTACTCCTTTTCTGCAACATAAAGTGTGGCAATGCCCATCGTGAGCCGTTTGGTTTGGCATTTCCCTAAGCCAAAGGAAGCTAATGACGCGCTGAAAGCCTCGGGCTTGGGGAACTTTTCCACCGAAGCGGGAAGGTATGTGTACGCACCTTTGTCCTTTGAAACGATTTTCCCAATGAAGGGCAGCAAACGCTTGAAATAAAAACGGTAAAGCTGCTTCACGGGGAACCGTTCCGGCATCGAGAACTCCAAGATGACGGCTTGCCCGCCCGGCTTCAAGACGCGGCTGATTTCAGAAAGGCCTTTGTCCAAATCCTCGAAGTTGCGCACGCCGAAGGCCACCGTGACGGCATCGAAGCTGTTGTCCCCAAAAGGCAATGCCGCCGCATCGCCAAGGCACAATTCGATTTGGCTTTCCATCTTTCGTTGGGAGACCTTGGCCTTGCCGATGTCGAGCATCTTCTCCGAGATGTCCATGCCGATGATATGGGCCTGAGGGTTCCATTTCGCCAAGGCGAGGGCCAAGTCTGCCGTGCCCGTGGCAAGGTCCAAAATGGCTTTGGGCTGGCTTTTCGCGACGGCTTTGGCGGTCTTTCTCCGCCACACCTTATCTATATTTAAGGAGAGCAGGTGGTTGAGCGCATCGTACTTAGGCGAGATGCGGTCGAACATGGCGGCGATGGGGGAGATGCTCATTTCAAGTTAGGGCTTAGTTTGCCTATGATTTGCTCTGGCGTAATGCCGTTCATGCAAGCGTAGTCGCCGCGGGAGCAAGCTTTGTTGCCATACACCGAGCAGGGTCGGCAGGGCAAATCCAACTGGATGCAATCTTCTGCTTTTTGGTTCCAGCCCAGGAAACCGGCGAAGGGATGCGTGCCGCCCCAAATGGAGACGACCCTCGTGCCCACCAACGATGCCAAATGCATGTTGGCGGAGTCCATGCTGAGCATCACGTCCAATTGGCCCATCAGGGCAAGCTCGCCTCGCAAGCCTTGCTGGCTTTTGGCGGGCTGCACGTTGTTGTATTTGGTGCAAAGGCTTTCAATCTGCTGGCTTTCCTCTGTTCCGCCGCCGAAAAGAAAGACGCGTGTGTTTTCCCTTTCGCTCAAGGTCTTGATGACCTGCTCCATCTTCTCCAAAGGATAAACCTTGGCGGGATGCTTGGCAAAGGGCGCGATGCCCACCCAAGTCTCATTGTCTGCTTTTTGCGTCTCGCAAAAAGCTGAATAGTCGATCTTTACGAATTGTTGCTTTATCGGAAAACCTAACTGTTCCAACACCTTGGCATAACGCTCAAAGGAAGTGGCCTGCTGCACAAAAACCTTGTTTTTCTGTCGCGTCAAGGCCTTTTTGCCTTTGCGTCCCTTGTCGATTTTGGCGACTTTTTTTCGGCGCAGACAGCCCTCGCTGCGCAGCCACCAGGTACGCAATACATCGTGGAAATCAGCAATGTAGTCGAAGTCGCTCAGATGGGCATCGCGCCAAAGTCGGCAGAGCCCGAGCAAGCCTTTGTGACGACCTTTCAAATCGGCGGCAATGAAATGCACATTCTTGGGCATTCGCTCAAACAAGGGTCGCGCCATCTCGCGGCTGAGCATGGTGATGTCCAACTCGGGATATTGCATAGCCAAGTCGTGTAAAACGGGCACGGTCATAGCGATGTCGCCCAAGGCAGAGAATCGTATGACGAGGAGCTTTTTCATGCTGTTTTTTGTTTAGCTTTGCCGTGCATGTCATTCCAAGTAGTGCCTCCTATAGATTCCATTCGCACATGCCTCTGCAAGGAATGACATAGGAGGCAGGTAAGGTGGAATCTATGCACGGCAAGGACGGTTTTATTCATTATGGTTTCTGCCCGTAAAGCACAGGGTTCAATGCGGGGTCGTTATACATCTTCATCTGCTTGTAGACCTTCATGACCTTTTCACCTTTTTTGTAGCATTCCATCAGCTGGTCGATGGCGGTGCAGAGGTCGGTGTTTTGTTCCAAAAGCACGTCTAATTTGGCCTGGCATTTGGCCTTGTGCTCCTCGCTGACATCGTTTCGCTCCACTTCGGCTTTCATGTGGTGGATCTTCAGTTGCAGGATGGAAAGCCGGTCGATGGCCCAGGCGGGACTCTCCGTGTTGAGCGTAGCATTAGGCTGTGGCTCAACGCGTTGGAATAGCATAAGGTAATAACCATCAATCATCTCCACGATGTCGGTGCGGTCTTGGTTCGACTTGTCGATGCGACGCTTCAAGGCCAGGGCCTCCACGGGGTCGATGTTCGGGTCGCGGATGAGGTCTTCCAAATGCCACTGCACCGTGTCGATCCACACCTTATTATAAAGGTACCATTCGATGGTCAGCTTTTCATACGGGTTTTCGCAAGGATGGTCCACATCGTCAAACTTGTGATAATCTTCGATGGCTTGGTTGAAGATGGGGAGGATGGGTTCGGTGGAGAGGATGATCATAATGTGTATGTTTCAATGTTTCTTAAAAAGGACGGGCCTTCGACAGGCTCAGGCACCTGCAAAAAAGCGAAGGTCCCTGAGCCCGTCGAAGGGCCGACTTGATTTAATGCAGCTTGGTAAGAGCGGCCTTGATGCGCTTCACAGCCTCGATGAGCTTGTCCTCGCTCGTGGCATACGACAGACGGATGCAGTCGTCGTTGCCAAAGGCATTGCCAGCCACGCAAGCTACGTGAGCGTTGTAGAGCAACCACATGCAGAGGTCGTCGCTGCCCTTGATGACGGTCTCGCCGTCAGTCTTGCCGTAGAACGACTTCATCTCGGGGAAGACATAGAAAGCGCCGGCGGGTGTGTTGCATTTCACGCCAGGGATTTCGTTCAGCAGCTTCACGAAGGTGTCGCGGCGGTGACGGAAGGCCTTCAACATCTCTTGGATTTCCGTTGAATTATCGGGGCTGAGTTCCATGGCCTTGGCAGCGGCGGCTTGTGCGATGGTGCAGATACCGGAGGTGATTTGGCCTTGGATCTTGTTGGTGGCCTTCACGATGGCTTGCGGAGCGGCGATGTAGCCGATGCGCCAGCCCGTCATGGCATAACCTTTGGCCACGCCGTTGACGAGGACGAGACGGTCCTTCAAGAAGTCGAACTGTCCCATGCTCTCGTGCTTTTGCTCGTATTGGATGAACTCGTAAATCTCATCGGAGATGATGATGATGTTCGGATATTTCTTCAGCACCTCGGCGATGGCAGTCAGCTCAGCCTTGGTGAACACGCTACCGCTGGGGTTGCAAGGCGTGTTGATCATGAACACCTTAGTCTTGGGCGTGATGGCCTTTTCGAGTTGCTCAGCGGTAATCTTGAAGTCGTGGGCGATGTCGCTCTTGACGATGACGGGCACGCCGCCAGCCAGCTTCACCATCTCGGGGTAGGAGACCCAGAACGGGGCGGGGATGATGACTTCGTCGCCGTCGTTGACGACAGCCAAAAGCACGTTGTTGATGGCTTGCTTGGCGCCGTTCGAAACCAGCACGTCGGTCTCTTTGTAGTCGAGGCCGTTGTCGCGTTTCAGCTTGTTGGCGATGGCCTTGCGCAGTGCGGGCGTGCCAGGAACGGGCGGATAGTGCGTGTCGTTGCCGTTGATGGCATCGATACCGGCTTGCTTTGCCGATTCGGGTGTGTTGAAGTCGGGTTCGCCGATGCTCAGGCTGATGACGTCGATGCCTTGGGCTTTCAGCTCACGGCTCTTGTTGGTCATGGCCAAGGTAGCTGACTCAGCCATGTTCAAAACTCTGTTGGAAAGGATGATTTCGCTCATGATATGTTTAAGTGTTGATTGTTTATTTAACTTCGTTGAAATGATAATTCGGCGTTAGCCAATCTTCGATTTGTTTAATCGATGTTTTGACGCGGGACTTCGGGACTCCGGGACTCCGATTCGATTCATGTCTCGCAGTCTCTAAGTCCCGCGTCTTTGGAAGGGCAAAGGTAGGCCTTTTTTTAATAGGTAGGGCAGAATTGCTAAATTTTATTCTTTTCATGCAAAGAAACCGTTGCGTAATACTTTTTTTTCTATTTTTGCAGTTTGATTGAATGAATTGTATAATTAAAAAAATAAGAATTATGCGTAAAAACGTTATGAAACTCTTTATGGCCGCCCTCCTGATCGTTGCGGCAGTGCCATTTGTGAATGCTCAAGTGCAAGTGGGCGACATTCTTTGTGAAGGCGACCGTGTGGTCAGTCCGTCAGATTATGATGCAGCCAACGACGCGGCCATTGGCGTTGTGTTTTATGTGGACGGAACAGGTCAGCACGGATGGGCAGTGTCATTGGATAACGTGGGCCAATGCTCTTGGGGAAACTATGATGAAGACACCAAATTGGACAATGTGACAAGCAATTTCAGAGCTGCTCGCGACATGGATGGTAAAGCCCATACTGAGACCATTCTTGAGGAAAATGCAGGCTATCCGGCTTTCGAGCTTATGGATTTCGAAAACGGCTGGTATCTTCCTGCAGTTGGCCAAATGAAATACCTCTATGCCAGCTTTGACGAAGTGAATAAAACGCTTGAGAAAGTTGGTGGCACGATTTTCGAGCGCAATGGATATACCTATTGGTCTTCCACAGAGCACGATTCTGATGATGCATGGTACATGTGCTCAATCGGCGGATTTGGAAACACCTCCGACAGTTTCAACGACTGCAAGACGTCTTCCAGATACGTCAGGAGTGTGAAAGATTTCTAAATTTTGCATCTCCATTGCCTTAGTAAGGCGTAAGATAAACGTCATTACGAACGCTCAGCATGTGTTTTTGATTTCTGCGTATGTATTGCGTGGAAAAAGGATTTCATAAACATGTGCTGAGTGTTTTTTCCACTATAACTGGATTTCAAAACATGAACACCTGGATAATCTATTCATTGATGGGCGCTGGCCTTTTGCTGATGGTCGCTGCCATGATTCTTTTGTCTCGACTGATTAGGATGAAAGACGCTGAACTCCGCAATGGAAGCAAGATGGAACTGAAGGTGCAAGCCTTGAAAATCATTATGCCACTGAAAGTGCAGGCGTATGAGCGTTTTCTGCTCTATCTCGAAAGGGTTCAATTGCCCCAGTTGGTGAAGCGTGTCTATACGCCTGGCATGGAGAAGGGTGCGTTCCATCTCCAATTGCTGCAAAACGTCCGCGAGGAGTTTGAGCACAACCTCGCCCAGCAGTTGTATGTTTCCACCTCAACTTGGAACGCTGTGGTGAATGCTAAGGAAGAACTCGTCAACCAAATCAATACGACTTTTGAGCAACTGAAGGATGAGGAGGATGTCTCCATTTTGGCGCAGAGCCTCGTGGCCTTGCCCAATCCTATGGTGGAGCAGGCTGTAGCCATCTTGAAGCGTGATTTTGAACGGTTGCTGTAAAACACTAAAACAATGAAATTCACCGCTACTCAAATCGCTGGAATCCTTGAAGGCAAGGTGGAAGGCAACCCGAATGCCGAAGTCTGGAACGTGGCCAAAATCGAAGAAGGCGCCCCGGGCATGATCAGCTTTTTGGCGAATCCTAAATACACGCACTATATCTATGAGACCCAATCGTCCATCGTCATTGTGAACGACAATTTTGAGGCCACGGCACCCATCAACGCCACTTTGATTCGTGTCCCCGATGCCTACGCTTCGTTTGCCAAATTGCTGGCCTTTTACGATCAGATGACCCAAAACAAGCAGGGTAGTTCATCGCTGGCTTTTGTCTCATCTTCGGCGCAATGTGGCGAGAATGTCTATCTCGGTGAATTCGCCTTCGTGGGCGAAAATGCCAAAATCGGCAACAATGTGAAGCTTTATCCTCAGGTGTATGTCGGCGACGGCTGCGTCATTGGCGACAATACGGTTTTGTATCCTGGTGTCAAGCTGTACCGTAATACGGTCATTGGCAAGAATTGTATCCTCCATGCAGGTGCGGTACTCGGTGCCGACGGCTTTGGTTTCGCTCCTCAGCCTGACGGCCATTATGAGAAAATCCCGCAGGTAGGAAATGTAGTCGTTGAGGACAATGTGGAAATCGGTGCCAATACCACCATCGACCGTTCTACCATGGGCTCGACGCGTGTAGGCAAAGGTGTGAAATTGGACAATCTAATCCATCTTGCACATAATGTGGAGATCGGAGAAAACTCCGCTTTGGCGGCTCAGGTGGGCGTCAGCGGCTCGACGCATCTCGGAAAGAATTGTGTTGTTGGTGGCCAGTCGGGTTTTGTGGGACATATCAACATTGCCGACGGCTCAAAGTTTGGCGGACAGAGCGGCATCATGGGCAGCATCAAGGAGGAAAACAAGGAGTTTATGGGCACGCCGATACAGCCGTTGAGGCAGTATCTGGTCTCCAATGCCCGATTCCGCCATATTGACGAAATGGCCCGCAAATTGGATGCCCTTGAAAAGGAATTGGCCGAATTGAAAAAACAATCCTAAACCTGTAGAGACGTAGCGTGCTACGTCTCCAAAGATAATTCAGATCCAACCTTTTATCTTATAGTATGCCAGCGCGAAATATTCCCTCGCGCAGGTAATCTCCAGTTTCAAGTAATTGAAAAAGGTGTAGCGCATCTTGACGCTTTCAATGGATGGAATCGCTTCGTTTCCACCGAGTTTCCGTTTCTTCAACGACAGGTCGAAATCGACAGTGGCGGGATAAGCCGCTTTCCCGATGACGTTTTGGAATCCTGCCTTGTTGAGGCATTTCACCGTGCGCCTGACATGCTCGGGTGAGGTGATGACAATGAAAGGCTCTTCAGCCAGTTCTGGATAGTTCGCCATGAGTCCCAATGCCTGTGAGCGTGTATTGGCTCCTTCGGTCATATATAGGATGCTATCAACGCCATCTTGGCGCAGAAGTCGGGTCATTTCAGCTTGGCAGAGGGAATCTTCAGGATGCACCAAAATGACTGGGATTTCAAAATGCTTGGACAATGCTGCCGTGTGGTAAAGCCGTATAAGGTTGTCTTCGGAGGGCATTCCCGCTCCGCCGAACATCACAATGTGTCGGGGCTGCACAAGCGTATCGCTCTCGTTTGGGTTCTGCCCCAAACGGTAATAAGCGTAAAATGGCACGGAGGTGAAAGCTAAAACTAACATCACGAAAAACAGTGCTCCGAGAGTAAAAAAAGTAATTTTTATTATTCTTCCTAAGTGCTTCATTGTGCGTGTGTTCTGTTTAAAATGCTTCCTAAAAGTGTGTAAAGATACGGTTTTTTTTGGCGCTTGTAGAATAATTTCCTATTTTTGCCCGTTTTTTGTGGGAATGTTCCACACAACTTCGTTTTTATGCAAGATAAACAATGTACGCTCAAAAAAAGAGTCAGTGTTAAAGGGGCAGGCCTCCACACGCGTCAGTGCGGCACCCTCACCTTCAATCCGGCTCCTATAAATTCTGGAATTCGCTTTCGTAGAATTGATATAGAAACCCAACCCATTATTGAGGCTGATGTCGACAATGTGATTGATACGGCTCGCGGTACGACCCTCGGCAAGGGCGGTGTGAAGATTTACACCGTTGAGCATGTCTTGGCTGCCTTGCGTGGCATGGGTATCGATAATGTGCTGATTGACATCGATGTTGAAGAGACTCCCATCATGGATGGTAGCGCCAAATTCTTCGTTGAGGCTATCCATCAGGCGGGTATCGTTGAGCAGAATGCCCCTCGCAATTATCTTGTCATCGAAGAGCCGATTTCCTATAAGAATGAAGTTTTGGGCATTGAATTGAAGATTGAGCCGGCCGATTCTTTCCAAATCGATGTAAAGGTGAAATACAATACCAGGGTGCTTGACGAGCAACATGCTTCCTTGCACGATCTGAAGAACTTCGAAAGCGAGATTGCACCTTGCCGTACTTTTGTTTTCCTGCATGAGTTGGAAACCCTTATCAGCCGTAACCTCATCAAGGGAGGCGACTTGACTAATGCTATTGTGTTTGTCAACCGCAATGTCTCTTCCGAAGAGCTTGACCATATTGCCGCTTTCTTTAAGAAACCGAAAGTCACGGTCAAGGAATGTGGTATTTTGAACAACGTGGAACTGTATTTCGACAACGAGCCCGCCCGTCACAAACTGTTGGATGTCATCGGCGATCTCACACTGGTTGGCCGTCCCATCAAGGGCAAGGTGACAGCTGTAAAGCCAGGTCACTTTTCCAACACCTCTTTCGCAAGGAAGATTAAACACACCTTATTATATTAAGCATGAACCAGCCCTTAGCCTATATTCACCCGAATGCCCGCATTGCTGAAGATGTGAAGATAGAGGCTTTCGCATGGATTGGCGAAGATGTTGAGATTGGCAGCGGTACTTGGATTGGCCCCAATGCTGTCATCATGGATGGCGCACGTATTGGTAAGAACTGTAAGATTTTTCCTGGTGCTGTGATTTCGGCCATTCCCCAAGACTTGAAATACAAAGGCGAGACCACCTATTGCTATATCGGTGATGGCACTACGGTGCGCGAGTCGGCGACAGTGAATAAAGGCACGATAGCATCGGGCAAAACTGTGGTGGGTAAGGACTGCCTGCTGATGGCCTTTACCCATGTGGCGCACGATTGCTTCCTTGGTGACCATGTCATTTTGGCCAATGCAGCCACATTGGCTGGCCACATCACCGTCGACGATTGGGCTATATTCGGAGGACTTGCTGCAGTAAGCCAGTTTTGCCGTATTGGTGCCCATGTGATGATCTCAGGCGGCGCCTTGGTCAACAAGGACATTCCTCCTTTCGTGAAGACAGGTCCAGGTTATCCAGTGTGTTATGCGGGTGTCAATTCCATCGGCCTGATGCGCCGCGGTTTCTCGCGTGAGCGTATCAATGCCATCCAAGATGTGTATCGCGTGGTTTATAGCGTTGGAATGAATGTCACCCAGTCGGTGCAATACATCCGCGAGAACCTTCCTGTTTCGGAAGACCGCGATTTCATCCTCGGTTTCGTGGAGAGTTCCAAGATTGGCATTATGAAGAATGCTGTTGGGAACGAGGAATAACCTTTTGGTTTACATAATAAAAAACCGCTGTCAAGTTGGGCAGCGGTTTTTTGTTTTGTCGTTGTTTGGGACTTATTTCCCTGTGTATTTTCCGATGAAAAAGATGGCTCCCGTCGACTTTTCGCTAATGGCATAAAGAAAGGTGCGGTCAGCATGGAAAACGGCATAGGGCAGTTCTGGCTCTTCTTCAACAGAAGTGGTGTTCATACCTGTTACCGTAACTGCAGCAGCCTCAGTGCCTTCTTCGTCCAATTTGATTTTGGCCACTTGTTTCATGAGTTCGATATAAGTGGGGGCGTTGCAGAAATCATCAAAATGGGCTTGGTTGGGGTCAAAAGCAGTCGGCATACCTAGTCTTGACATGATTTCTACTAGATTCAAGTCCGTGTTGGTCTCGAAACGTGGAAGTTTCACGTCGACGATGTGGGTGTACATCTGATGGAGGTTGTTGTTCCAGCTTTGTCCGTTCAACTGATTGAGGATGTCGTCAGTGGTCTTGCCTTCGTGAGGCAACATGACGGTCATGTAATAGGCACCGTTACCGTAGGGCAGGTTGAGTGATTGGTATGTGTCGTTGTCAGTATAAGAAAGTTCGCATTCCTGGTGCATCATCGGCACTTTTTCTCCCTTGTTGAAAGGCTCGTTTTGGGTCTCGCTCTTGTTGAATTTCATGCTCCATTCTCCTTTGAAATAGATGGCGTTGAGCAGATAACTCACCGCTTCGGGATCGAATTCGTTTTCCTCAAGGGCTTTCTTGATCATTTGTTCGGTGTGGTCGCTGGCCCATTGGTTGATGGCATCGAGCGTGCGCCCGTCTTTGAAGTCGCGCGATTCGGGCTTGGCATCGTAATAGGTGTTGGCATTCTCGACAAAAGATGGTTTCAGTACATAGCCTAGGCCGCTGTTGACAAAGATGGTGTTGGCAATCATCACTTTTGTCATTTTGTCGAGGGTAGGGGCTTGGGACAGCATCTTTTTGCAGAAGTCGTTGATGGCATCGGTGCCCGCGTCACCAAAACCAAGCACGGTATTGATTTCTTGTTGGGTTTGGCCAGTAGCTCCATTGTTGAGCATTCCCAAAGCGTAGGTGATGCTCAGTGGCGAAATGATTTGGCTCCCCTCGTTTTGCGCATTGCGGAAAAGGTTGAAGGCGAAGTCGTTGTTGTCGCTGACCAATTGTCTCTCGGTATTGGTCAATTGGATGTCAGCTCTTGGGTTGTCGTTAGGCTTGGGCTCTTTCTTGCAGCCCGTCATGGCCACCATAAAGGCGATGGCAATCAATGCAATCTTTTTCATTGGATTGAACTTTAGAGGATAATACGATAATGCTGTTTGCTGTATTAACAACAAAAATGGAATATTATTGTGTGAAGTGGATTTTTTTATTTTAAAAGCACTTCGGCGGCTTTCAAAGCTTCAGGCGTCACTTGGTCGTTGCTGAGCATCTTGGCGATTTCGGTGATGCGCTCTTCGTGTTGCAAAACGCGGATGTGCGATTGGGTGCGCGTGCCTTCGTTGTCCTTGTAAATGAAATAATGATGCTCGGCTTGGCTGGCCACTTGGGGCAGGTGGGTGATGGAAATAAGCTGCAGCGAATTTCCCATCTGGCGCATGATGCTTCCGATTTTGGCTGCCACTTCGCCCGAAACACCCGAGTCGATTTCGTCGAAAATGAGGGTGGGGATGTAGTTGTAGCTTGAAATCGCACTCTTGATGGAGAGCATCAAGCGTGAGAGTTCGCCCCCTGAGGCCACTCGGCGGAGGTCATCAACGGCAATGCCTTTGTTGGCAGAGAAGAGGAAACGGATTTCATCACAACCCTTGCTGCCAAAGTTAGCTTGGCTTTCCACGCTGACTTGGAATTGGGCAAAAGGCATGGCCAACTGCTGAACTAGTGCCGTGACTTTCTCGCTGAAAGCTATGGCGGCTTGGCAGCGCTTGTCGTGCAAGGCTTTAGCGAGGCTTGAAAGCTGCTTTTCGTTCTCTTTCAGCTCTTTTTCTGCCTTGGCAATGGCCTCATCGATGTTTTCGAAGGCATTCACTTTCTCTTTTAGTCCGTCCCTCAGTGTGATGAGCTCCTCAAAATCGTTGAGGTGGTGCTTCATCATCAGGCGGCTGAGTAGGTCGTAGCGTTCTTGAAGGCTTTGCAGTTGCTCTTCATCGAATTGGGTGTTGTCTTCCTTGCGGCGCAAGTCGTAGGCAATATCCTTTAACTCAACTTTTAGATTGTCAATGCGTTCATATAGGCTTTCCGTGTCGGGTAGCAGATGCTGCAGCCGCGACAGTGTGGAGGAAAGTTCGTTGAGTTGTCCCAAAATGGCGTTTTCCGAATCGTCAAGCAACCCGTTGGCGGTCACCAAAAGTGTTTTGATTTCTTCCGAGTTTTCCATCACACCGAGGGTCTGCTCGATGTCGGCATACTCGCCTTCCTTGAGTTGGGCTTTGTCGAGTTCATCCAATTGGAATTTCAGGTAGTCGTTCTCGGCAGTGTTTTTGGTTGCGGTTTCCTTCAATTCGAACAGTTTCCGCTTGAGGGCATTGTAGTTGGCGTACTCGGTTTGGTATGCTGCCAAAACTTCTCCATTTTGAGCAATGTCATCCAGCAGTCTCAATTGGAAATCGGCATCGGTAAGTAATAGGGAATCATGCTGTGAGTGGATGTCGACCAATTGACTACCCATCTCTTTCATGGTCTGCAAGGCCACGGGTGTGTCGTTGATGAAAGCGCGACTTTTCTTTTGCGGGTTAAGTTCGCGGCGGAAGATGCATTCGCTTTCGAAATCCAGGTCATTTGCCTCAAAGAAAGGCCTCAGGTTTTCGCCATGGAGTTCAAACTCGGCTTCCACTACGCATTTTTTGTCTTTGTCGAAGAGCACGTTGGTGTCGGCACGGTCGCCCAAAGCGAAGCCTAAAGCACCGAGTAGGATGGACTTGCCCGCACCGGTCTCGCCGGTGATGACATTGAAACCACTCTCGAAACTGACATTCAGCTCGTCAATCAAGGCGTAGTTACTGATGTGCAGTTGCTTGAGCATAAGATGTGAAAACTTATAGCTTACCGGTGTTTTTCAGCATATCGTCGTAACGCGAGGTTTGCGAAGGATCAATAGCTTTCATGACGTTGGCAACTCCAGTCCTGAGTTTCATATCACCCTGTGAGAATACTTGGATGATTTCATCACGTTTGCTCTCAATGATCAGTTGCAAGAAATAGCACATAGGATTACGTTCGTAAACGCTCTGGAGATGCGATATGGCGTTAAACATTTCTTCGCGGGCTTGATCAGGCTTTTCGGTCATCATATCCAAACCGTTGCGGTGGTAGTCGTATAAGAACTGGCGCAGTGGTTGGTTAGTCGAGCTGGTGATGTCACTGATGATGGCGTAGCGGTTTTGCCGTCCTGTCGAACTCCAGCCATTTTCAGACCCTGGGTCTTGCGGTGCGGCATGTGCGATGGTTTCCGCGATGGCGAAGAAAGGATCGCCGCCGTTGAGAGAGAAGGAGTCGAAGTCAATGCCAAGGAAGAGATAGACGTAGAAGCCAATAGTGCTCGTGATGTTGGACATGTAGGTGTTCGGGTTGAAGTCGAGCGTCTGTCCGTCGGTGTATTCGAAATGGAATTTACGGTCTATGTAGTTGAACATCGGAGTATTGTAGCTCGACTTGTAGACCGGGCGACGTAAAGCTAAGGTGATTTCAGCGGTGAAGTAGTTGCCCTCGCGGCTGTTCACGTCAACGAGTATCGAGCATTCGATTTTTTCCGCCTGCCTGAAGTTGATCTCCGTGAATTTCGTATTGTTGATGAACTCATAGAGGGAGGTCTGCAGGTTCTGGTAGATGGTCTTGTCGCTACCTGGCACCTTGTTGGAACTGACGCGCACGTCGCATTGTAGCTCTTGCGCTTGCATAGTGCTGAAGCTGAGCAGGCAGCCGAGGGCTATGAGTAGTGTGGCAAAGACTCTTTTCATGACTTCTCCCTTTATGTTGTTTCCCAATCAGAAAGCTTCCTGGTTCTCCTTGGCGGGATTACGGAAATAGATCTGGTCGTTGAGGAATTCGTGGATGGCAATCAGCGTGGGCTTGGGCAAACGCTCGTAGAACTTTGCGATTTCGATCTGTTCCTTGTTCTCAAACACTTCTTCCAAACTGTCGTTGGTGGCGGCAGCAAACGACTCAATCTTCTCGTTGAGCTCAGCCTTCATCTCAGAGGCGATTTGGTTGGCTCTGATGGACAGGATGGCAACGGTCTCATAAATGTTGCCTGTGCCTTTGTAGAATTGGTCTTTCTGACGGGTGACCACCGTCGTTTCGGTCTTAATTTTCTTGAAATCCATGGTTATTTGATGTTTTCTAATTTCTTTCTTGCTTTGGCGGCAATGCCATTCACGTCTTGCAGGTATTTGCTGCTGGGATAAAGGTAAGTCAGCGTGTTGCACTGCTCGACGCATGACTCATAACGCTCGCGCTGCTTTTCCGTGACGCTGTTCTCCGCATAGTCGTAATAGGTCTTGGCCATGTCGTAGAGAATCTCCTCGCGGTGCGAAGTGTTGGGATATTTCTTCAGCATGTTCTCAAACGAGGTGATGGCTGCGCTGTAGTTCTCCATGCGGTAGAAAAGCCGGCAGATGTTGTAGTCTTTTTCCTCCAACTTGTCGTTGAGTTCGGTCAGCAACTGTTGGGCTCGGTTGAGGCTGTCGCTTTCCGGATAGCGGTCGATGAAGCTGCTCAACTGCTTGATGGCGCTGTGGGTGTTGGTTTGGTCCAATCCCGACTCTGGCGAAACGCGATAGCTGCAATAGGCAGTCATGTATGCGGCTTTCTCGGCATCTTTCGAGAAAGGATAGGTCTGCACGAAACGGTTGAAATAGTAGCCGGCGATTTCAAAGTCATCTTGATAATAGTAGCACAAGGCGGTTTTGTAGGTGATGGACTCGCCCTTGGGCGTGTTGCGGAACGAGGCCTGCAGCAGGTCGAACAACTGGAGGGCATGGTTGTAGTCGCCACGCTCGAAGTAATCCACTGCGACCTCGTACTTCATTTCGCTGTCGGTGCTTCTCACCAATCGGTTGAAGTCGTTACACGAAGTGAGGGCTACGAGACCCAAAACGGCCAATATCAATAGTCTTTTTTTCATCGGGCTGCAAAATTACTCATTTTTACGTTACTAACGAGTGGATTCTGCTTTTATTTTTCAATTACTATCTTTTCGACAAAGCTGCCACTCTCGCAGTTGATGTGAAGGAAGTAAATGCCAGGGTTCAGGTTTTCACCACTGATTTGATGGCTGTTGTCGCTGAATTGTCCGGAAGCGACAACTTGGCCGAGACCGTTGTAGAGCTCGTATCCGACATTGCCTATGGCTTGGATGGTAAAGGTACCATTGCTAGGATTAGGATAAATGCTCGGACGGGTGACCATTTCATTCACTGACCAGTCTCTAATAGTGACAGTAACTTCACCCACGCCAGTGTTGCCTTCGCTATCAGTCACGATGACTTTGTAGACTGTTTCGGGGTCGACAGGGCTGGCAACAGGATTGGCAATGGTTGGATCATCAAGGGTTTCAATTGGCTCCCAAGCGTATGTGTATTCGCCTGAACCGCCAGTAACAGTCACGGTGAGTTGGCTGCTTTCGCCTTCATCGATGACTTCTGGGTCGGCAGTGACTTCGATATTGAGCGAGCTTTCGCTGATACAAGTCACGGTGGCAACCCAACCAGGACTGTTCACGGCTTGGTCAGAAGTGAAACGGAATGTAAGAGCGCCTTCTTCGTTGGTGGCGGTCACTTCGCCAGGACCTTCATTGCCATCGTATTGTCCGATGAGTGTGGCATTGGTGGTGCTGCCATCATAGACATAGAGGTAGTCATAGCCAGACTCTGTACTGAACTCGACAAAGTTGACGCGAATCATGTTGCCTTCGATGGTAGGCTTGAAGGTCAAAGTGTAGTTTCTGTTGTTGTTGTAGTTGTTGTTGGGGCCGCCGTTGTCATAGAACAGGGCGTTGCAAGTCTCGATGGTGCCGTTCTGCATGTTGTATGACTCGCGCACTTGAATGTAGTCCTCGCGTGTCAAGGTCTCGCTGTTGCCGTCAGCATCGGTGATGGTCAAGTTGACATCGAAATCTCCGACTTCACTGTAAACGATGCCATTTGGGTTTTGCTGTGTCGAAGTGCTCGGTGTGCCACCTTCGAAGGTCCATTCCCAAGCAACGATGTCGCCAAACGAACTGTCCGTAAAGTTGACACTACCACCCAGTGAGACTTGAGTGGTTGAAGTATAGAAAATAGGCATGAGGCAGCTGCCGGGGACAAGTTGCACATCAAGGTTGACGGTCTCGTAGTCGTTCACATCGACCTCAATCACTTTCGGACAATAGCCGTCCTTGCTGACGATGACCGTCCAGTTGCCACCCTTGATGGGGCGGTGGAAGTCACCGACGGGCATGTGGCTCTCAACAATGGAGTACTGGTCATCGTGTCCATTGATGGTGATTGTGGCTTCAAGCGGCTCACCAGTGATGGAATCGGTCACCACGCCATGGATGCCGTAAAGGCATTGGTTCATGAAAAGGAAAAGCGAAGCTTTATTGATGTTCCAGAAGTTGGGCAATTGTGAGGGGTTGGGCAGCTTCGTATTGGAACATTCAATGGTCATTTCGCGGCATTGGGCATAGCCGTTCATGTAATCTTGACGGCCGCCGCCAATCATATACCATTGTGCGCCGTTGGTGATACCGTTATTGTATTCGTTCATGTAGTTGGGGTTGGTCTTGTGGCATTCGTCAGCATATTCATGGCTGATCAGTTGATACCAAGCATCATCGGAATGGAGGGTGTAGGTGTTGTCCCACGGATAGTTCATCACCTCGGCACCGCCATGGTAGTTGGCAGCCATCACAAAGGGAATTTCAGCGGCAAAGTCCATGAACCATTGGGTTTCGGTCTGATAGGCGTGACCATCGGGATGCTGACTGCCATGTGGGTCGGCGTAATTGCGGTTCATGTCGACACCATTGGCGTTTTCACGGGTGGCGCCGTTCACATTGTTGTTTCCGGCATGATAGGTGCCGTCGGGATTGGCGAGAGGGTTGATGTAAAGGTCGATATTGTCCATCACATTCTGCACCTCAGGATCGTCGGGGTTTTCCAACAGGTAGTCGATGAGGCGAAGCATGATGATCCAGCCTGTAGTCTCGTCGCCATGGATGGTGGAGGTGTAGAGGAACTTGGGCTTGCCGTCGGTTGTGCCGTTGTTGAGGTGGGCAATCAATATTTTGCGGTTGCTCGGCAAGGTTCCCAAAGTGATGATTTCACATTGATCAGGATGGTTGGCTTGGAAGTCAAACATCATGGCTTCGTATGCTTCGTAGGTCGGGTAGCTGTCCCAATCGTACTCGGCGCGGTTGCTGCCATCCCACATGGCGACTTTTTCAAGCATTGAGGGAGGGGTTTGAAGCGTAACCTGATATCCGAGTTTTTGGAAGTTGGCGAAGTCCTCGTTGTTGGCGTAGGCAGTGACCACATTGCCATCAACTTGGTCGACAGAAACGGCATGGGCGATGGCTTTAAGGTCATCGTTGCCGTTCAGGTTAAAAGTAAAATAATACTCATTGCGTTGTTGCATGAGCTGGCGCAGCTCTTGCTGGCTCTTTTGGGCAAAAATGTCACCACAAATCACTGTGGCCAAAAGAATAATAAAATAGCGTAGTGTTTTCATTTATAGATAATTATTTGTCTTTCAATTGTTTCCATTCTTCAATGATGTCCGCTTCCACCTTTTCGTTCACAGGAACCAAAGGCAACCTCAGCACATTCTGACAAAGTCCCATGTGGTTCATCAAGCACTTGATGCCCGCAGGGTTGCCATCGGCAAAGATAAGTTGGTTCATGCGGAGCATGGCATAGTGAAGGTGTAAGGCTTCTTCGGTGCGACCATCTTTCATGGCACGCATCATGCGGCTGAAAGGCTTGGTGTAGGCATTTGCTGCCACCGAAATCACACCTTGAGCGCCCAAAGCCATCAGGGGTTGGGTGATGCCGTCATCGCCCGATAGCACATCGAAGTCAGTGGGCTTGTCGCGCAGGATCTCCATGATTTGCTGCAAGTTGCCCGAGGCTTCCTTCACGGCGATGATGTTGGGATGCTTTGCCAATTCCACGCAGGTGGCGGCTTGTAGGTTCACGCCCACGCGCCCTGGCACATTGTAGACCACAACAGGCACAGGACTGGCATCGGCGATGGCTTCAAAGTGGGCTTTCATGCCGCGTTGGTTGGGCTTGTTGTAGTAGGGTACGACGCTCAAGATGCCTTGGATGCCAGTAAAGTCTTGTGCTTTGATGGCTTCGATGACGGCTTGTGTGTTGTTGCCACCCATGCCGAGTAAGATGGGCAAACGGCCATTATTGGCCTTCAATATTGTGCTAATGACCAGTTTCTTTTCTTCGGCAGAAAGGGTAGGGGCTTCCGAGGTGGTACCTAAAACGACCAAGAAGTCGGCGCCATTGTCGATGACATGGTTGACGATTTTAGTCAAAGCCTCGAAATCGACGGATTGGTCGGCTTTAAAAGGAGTGATGAGGGCAACGCCCGTACCTTTAAATGGATTGTATTTCATAGATATATGCTGAGTTAAGGGTCCCTGAGCATGCCGAGGGGCCCGTATTTATGGATTCTGTGCAGTTGGCCCCGACAGAGCCTTCAGATAATTATGCAACACATGGATGTTCGAAACAGGGTCGGTGGCTCGAGGATTTTCGATGATCAAATCATAGATGGCTTGGTTTTTGCTCTCGTGGAAACAAATTCTGAAGTCTGTTTTGGGCAGGGTGCAGAGGTAGTCGCTGACATCCGCATTCTTGCCCGCCATATTGATGAGTATCGCGCTGAAAGGCAGCTTTTTGATGAATTCGTGCTTGTCGGGTTTCAGCACACTCATGAAACCGAAGTCTTTGGGCGTAATCTCGGTATAGAGGTCGCTTTGCAGGATAGTGTCTGACATCTGGTTGCAAAGTATGACAAATCCGCAACGGCTGGCACCAAACAGACTTTTCGCACTGCTCTCAATGTTCTTGACGATGCTTTTGTCGCCTTCGTCCAAGATAATCAAAATAGAGCTAAGTCGCTGAAGATTAGGCATTTTTACCATAGGTTTTTCAGCGAGGAACTGCTCCAAGGCTTTTTTTAAGGCCCTGTTTCTGAGGTAGGATGAAAAATTCATGCTGCAAATGTAGTGTTTTTCTATGAGATAACGCTTATTTTTGCAAAAAACGCTAATTTTGCGCTAAAATTTTGTCAAGGCATTCATGAATGCTTGAAAAAAGATAAGGATATGATTGTCACTATTTTAGGAAGCGGAACCTCGCAAGGTGTCCCAGTCATCGGCTGCACTTGTCCCGTGTGCCAGTCCAAAGACCCGCGCGATAAACGTCTTCGCACCTCTATTCTGATTCAGACCGATGAAGTGACGGTGGCCGTGGATGCCGGTCCCGACTTCCGCCAACAGATGTTGCGTGAAAATGTCACCAAGCTTGATGCGGTGCTTATCACGCACGAGCATAAGGACCATATTGGCGGCCTCGATGACCTCCGCCCTTACATCTTCAAGCAGAAAAAGCCTATGACGCTTTATGTTGATGATACCGCTTTGCCAGAAATCAAACGCGAGTATTCCTACGCTTTCGACGAGCATCCTTATCCAGGTGCTCCGACCTACGACATCCATCGACTTGATGAGACGCCTTTCGACATCGGTGATTTGCATTTCATCCCTATCAAATTGAAGCATTATACCCTGACTTGTTATGCTTTCCGTGTTGGTAACTTTGCCTATGTCACCGACCTGAGCGAGATTTCTGAAGAAGCGATTGAGAAACTACAAGGCATTGAATATCTGGTTATTGAGGCTTTGCAAAAGAATAAACACTATTCGCATCTCACTTTGGATGAGGCGATTGAGATTTCCCGAAGGGTGGGAGCGAAAAAGACCTGGTTCACGCATTGTAGCCACAGCATGGGCCTCGCCGCTGAAGTCAACCGCGAACTGCCCGAGGGCATGATGCTTGCTTATGACGGACTGAAAATAAAGATATAGCTATCAGCCATCAGCAGTCAGATATCAGCTTCGGTTTAACCAAGCTGTAAGCTGACTGCTGACAGCTGAATGCCAATCTAGAATCATTGAATTTTAAATTTTGAATCTTGAATTTTGAAATATGAAAGCAACCTATTCCCAAAGACTGATCAAACTCGCCGACCTCAACCACCACCAAACCTTTTTTGCAGGTCGTTGCTCCGAGTATTTTTTAGAGAGTTCCTATTTCGCTGTGGCGCAGTATGTTGACACGAAGGATACTGTCCTGCTCGTGCTCCACGGCATCGACTTCAAGTTCCCGATTTTTGCGGGCGACATCGTTACCTTCGAGAGCAAGGTCATCTCCGTGGGTCGCAGCACATTAACCGTTTACACGAAAATGTACCGCAGCCGCGAACCCGAAAAAATTGCTGCCGACGGCTTCGCCACCTTCTCCTATTTGGATGAAAACCACCATTCCCGCCCGCATGGCATCACGCTTGAGCCAGAAACGGAGGAAGAACGCTTCTTGCAGCAGCAAGCTTTGGAGGTCATGGAAGACTCGAAGCGTAGAGCTAGGGCAATGAATGAGAAAAAGTATTAAAGTGCTAGATTATCAAATATCATTATATTTGCAGCAGAATCAAATCCAAAACAATAATGCCATGAAAAAAGTAAGCATCTCCTTCATCATCTTGACAATCTTGCTGGTATTTTCAAGTTGCCAGAAAAAAAGCAGTGAGAAAGAAATCCTTTCATTTAAGTTCGTTTCTCCTAACATCGAGGCATCAATTGAGGACAAGAATATCGTTGCAATAATGCCTTTTGGTACTGATGTAACGAATTTGGTACCGGTCATTTCGGTTTCCGATAAAGCAACGGTTAATCCTGCTTCGGGTGAACCTAAGGACTTTACTCAGCCCGTTTCCTATACGGTAACAGCCGAAGATGGTTCGCAAGCTGTTTATTCAGCCACTGTCATTGTTAAAGCTAAGAGCAGCGAGAAAAGAATCCTATCGTTTAGGTTTGCTTCTTTAGATCTTAATGCTACTATTGATGAAAGCACGAAGGTAATAAAAGCCACCGTGCCTATGGTTACCGATGTCTCAGCTTTGGTGCCCACAATTACAGTATCTTTGGGAGCAAGTATTGACCCAGTCTCGGGTGTGGCCACTGACTTCACCCAACCTGTAACCTATACGGTGACTGCTGAAGACGGCTCTCAAGCCAGTTATACTGCTATTGTAGCTAATGAAATGCCATTGAATCCTTTCCTTGGTGTTTGGGGCGTCGAACAACTTGATTACTACAATGTTGATTACGCTGGCAACCCGATTGCTGTTTCCTTGGAGACATTCAATTTCGATCCATACGACATTGACAATGGTATCCAATTGGTTTTCAGGGAAGACAAATCGGGTGATATGAGGGATAGTTCACTGGATTCTATTTGGGTAGATGATCATTACATCGTTTGTCCCGATACAGTAATTGTGACGAGATACACTTATTCTTTTGATTTTGAGACTTCCGTTTTGTATATGAATATGGAATATGGACGGACTTTTGCGCTTCAGATTGTGGAACAAAGTACAGATGCTTTTGTTTATGAAAACAGATATGCCCAAGATTATGTCGAAAAGGCTTATCTTAGAAGAATTTCATCTGTTCCTGACAAGTCAAAACCAACAAGCTATATAAATCAAGCACAATCTTATAAATATAAGGAAGGCTCTTTGTTGAGGAGATAGTGTAATCTCTTATTGCACCAATTCCTTCGGATAGCAAATGAAATGCTTCACCACGGGCTGCGAGAGCACCGAAATATTCAGTTGGTCGGAGGCCTCGCTGATGTCTTTTAGTGTGCCATCCTTATATAAGATGTTGATGGCTGGCTTTTTGGGATGGTAGGCGTGGTTGGATGAAACGCCCTGCAACAGCATGAAATCTGCCTCCTCCAACGACCAACCATACAGTCTTGCAATCTTGTTCCGAATGTCATCGATATAGTCTGGTTCGAACGCGCCTTCACGCATCTCGATTTTGAACAAATGTCTGTCCGTCAGTCGCCTGCAAAGTTCGGAAAGGACGCGGTCTTCATCGTCGCACCAGGCTTTTACTGCCGTCATTACATCGTAGTCATCTAGTTGGCAGAACTTGTCTAGCACGAAATCGGGGTCGTCGCTTTCGAAAGGATTTTGGCTTTTCAGGAAGAACGACAGGGCAGGGGTGGCGAACAAGTCGCGCTCCTGGCTGAGCATCTTGGCGCGTTTCAGGATGTTGCGCAGCATATACTCGGCACTCAACACGGCCTTGTGCATATACACTTGCCAATACATGATACGTCGTGCCACAATGAAACTCTCCACGGAATAGATGCCCTTGGCTTCAATGGCCAAGTCGTTGTCGACCACTTCCATCATCTCCAACAAACGCTCTGCGTTCACACTGCCCTCGGCCACACCTGTGAAGAAACTGTCACGCTTCAGATAGTCGATGCGGTCGACATCCAACTGACTGGAAATAAGTTTGGTAAGAAAACCTTTGTAATACTTTCCAGTAAAGATTTCGATGGCCATGTCCAAACGATTCTCATGGATGGCATTGAACTTCTGCATCACCTTCAACGAGAGCTCCTCGTGCGAGATGCCGTGAACAATGCTGTTCTCCAAAGTGTGGGAGAAAGGGCCATGGCCACTGTCGTGGAGCAGGATGGCAACGGAAGCGGCTTCCAGTTCCTCATCCGTAATTTCATAACCCTTGCCGCGCAACAGTTGTATGGCGCGTCGCATCAGATGCATGGCACCAAGGCTGTGGGCAAAACGGGTGTGGTTGGCACCAGGATACACCAAATTGGTCATGCTGACCTGCTTGATGCGCCTAAGTCGTTGGAAATAAGGATGTTCTATGATGTCGAAATGCAGTTCATCAGGGATGCTGACGAAGCCGTAAATGGGGTCGTTGAAGATTTTCTTTTTGTTGGATGCGTTTGCCATGTGCCGCTAATTTTGCCGCAAAGGTAGTGCATTTTTTTTCAAGTCTTTAAAACAAAACCCTTGTTTTCGCGTTTCATACCCATAAACACTTAAACTATGGACAAAACGACAATCCTCTGGGCAGATGATGAGATTGATCTCCTGAAGCCCCATATCATGTTTTTGGAACAGAAAGGCTATGAAGTAGTTACGGCCAACAACGGCTCCGATGCCATTGACCTCGTGCGCCAACGTCATTTCGACATTGTTTTTTTGGATGAACAAATGCCTGGTATCTCGGGCATTGAGGCGCTTGAAGTCATCAAACGCGAATATCCTAACCTCCCCGTGGTGATGATTACCAAGAGCGAGGAGGAACGAATCATGGAAGATGCAATTGGGTCAAACATAGCGGATTACCTCATCAAGCCTGTTAACCCGAACCAAATCCTGCTTTCACTGAAACGCAACCTCGAGAACAAGAAACTTCGCGATGAGAAGTCGACGATGAGCTACCAGCAGGAATTCCGCAAAATCAGCATGGATCTTAACAACAACCTTAACTTCGATGAGTGGGTTGACCTCTATAAGAATTTGGTACGTTGGGAGTTGGAACTTCAAAAATCGACCGATGAAGGCATCAAGGGCATCCTCGCCGACCAGAAACAGGAGGCCAACACACAATTCACGCGCTACATTGAACGAAACTATGTCGATTGGATCCAAGGTAAGTCGGAGAAACCCGTCATGTCGCATACCGTAGTGCGCGACAAGGTGATTCCACGCCTCGATGACAGCGACAAACCACTCTTCCTCATTGTCATTGATAATCTGCGTTACGACCAATGGAAGGCCATCCAACCGCTCATCGAGACCTATTTCCGCGTGGAGGCCGATGATATCTATTACAGCATTCTGCCTACTACAACACAATACGCTCGCAATTCCCTCTTTGCAGGACTGATGCCACTCGAAATCCGTCGTCGCTACCCGAAATGGTGGGTTGATGAAGAGGATGAGGGCACAAAGAACCAGTATGAAGGCGAACTGCTAGGTGAGCAGCTGAAGCGTTTTGGAAAGAACATAAAGTACTCATATAATAAGGTGTTGAACCTGCAAGCGGGTAAGAAACTCTACGACCAAATGGCCAACTTGATGCCTAACAAGCTGAATGTCATTGTCTACAACTTTGTTGACATGCTCTCGCATGCCCGCACTGAGATGGAAATCATCCGTGAGCTGGCCGACGATGAGGAAGCCTACCGCTCGCTGATGTACTCGTGGTTCGAGCATTCCAGCCTTTTCGACATGATGCGTTTCATCGCGGAGAAGGGTTGCGACATGATTATCACCACCGACCATGGCTCCACCTATGTTGAAAAGCCCGTCCGCATCCTTGGCGACCGCGAAGTGAATACCAACCTGCGCTACAAGTACGGCAAGAACCTGAAATACAACCCCAAAGAAGTCTTCGAGGTGAAAGATCCGGAGAAGATATTCCTGCCTAAGGTCAACCTAAGCACAACCTATGTCTTCGCAGGTGAAAGCGACTTCTTTGCTTACCCGAACAACTACAACTATTACGTGAGCTATTACCGCAACACCTTCCAGCACGGCGGTATCTCCATGAGCGAAATGCTGATTCCAGTGACGCATCTCACGGCGAAGTGATGATGGAATGATTGTCGCTTCGCGTCATTATGAGGAATGAAGCAATCCAGATAAAGAGTTATACATCTGGATGGCTTCGTCGTTCCTCCTCGCAATGACGTAAAACGAACGAAAAAGTATTATCTTTGCAGCGCAAATTCCAAAGAAATGAATTCCAAAGAATTCCATATTAGCGGTGTGGAGCAACTCTCAGAAATCTCCGAATACTTGATTTCCCTGCGTGATCAAGCCGACATCATCGCGTTCTACGGGTCAATGGGTGCGGGCAAGACTACGCTAATCAAAAACTTATGTCACAGAATGGGTGTCACCGACGAGGTGAATAGTCCGACGTTTGCCATTGTCAATGAATACGTTACGGAAGAAGGTGAGTCGGTCTATCATTTTGACTTCTATCGTATTAAGAAGTTGGAAGAGGCCTACGACATCGGCTATGAGAACTATTTCGACAGCGGCAACCTCTGCCTCATCGAATGGCCTGAGATGATAGAACCACTTTTGCCTGAGAAATATATCCGTGTTGAGATTCAGCATGGTGAAACGGATGATGAGCGAGTGATTACCTGCGAATTGCTTACTGATAATGTGTGATTTGAAAATGAAACAAGCCTCAGAATGCATAGATTCCCGCCAGCGCACTGGCCAACATTGGAATGACATGCATTCTGAGGCTTTGGGAAGCATGTCATTCCTGCGGAGGGTAGCGGGGAGCTTGGAATCTATGCTTTCTGAAACCTCTCAAGTCTTCATCCTGACCGATGAGAATGTAGCCCCGTTTTGGCTACCCGAAGTGGCTCATTGGCTGCATTGTGATTCGACAAATGAGATTGTTATCAAGGCGGGCGAACAATACAAAAACCTGCAAACTGTTCAACGCATTTGGAAAACTTTGATGAAGCATCATGCCGACCGTAACGCTTTGCTTATCAACCTCGGGGGCGGAACCATTACCGACTTGGGTGGATTTGCAGCCTCAACTTACAAGCGCGGCATCAAGTTCATCAATGTGCCGACCACATTGCTCGCGATGGTTGATGCAGCGATAGGAGGGAAGACGGGCATCGATTTCGGTGGGGCGAAAAACCAAATCGGCACCTTCGCTGAGGCGGAAGATGTGATGATCAATCCTGTTTTCTTGGAAACTCTTCCCCCAAGGGAAATTCATTCAGGTTTGGCTGAAATGCTGAAATACGGCTTTATTGCTGATGCCAACTTATTGAATGTCAATTTGAAGAACTATCAGCAGCATATTGATCGATGTGGTGAAATCAAACGGGACATTGTGGCAAAAGACCCGACTGAAAAAGGCTTGCGCAAGATATTGAACTTTGGACATACGCTGGGCCATGCCATCGAGAGCTATTGCTTAACAACGGATCATCCCTTGCTTCATGGTGAGGCGGTAGCATTGGGTATGGTTGGTGCTTTATGGCTATCCGTTAAGCAATGTTGCCTTAATGAAAAAGTCCTGAAAGACTACGAGGCAAAGTTGCCTATGTTGCTTTCGGAAGCGGAAATCTCGCTTTCGGAAGCTGATATTGAGCCGATTTTGGGTTATCTTGTCCACGACAAGAAAAACAAAGGAGAAAACCCACAATTCGTTCTGCTTGAAGCAGTTGGTAGACCCGTTTGGGATGTTTTGGTAGACTATGACACCGTCAAAAGGTCACTTGAATTCATCATAACAAATGAGTATGGGAAACGCTGACCAGACCTCCTTGTCCTCATTGCGGGCGCAGACCCGCAATCTCCCGAACAAAGGAGACGCCTCTTCGTGCTCGGGAGATGGCGGATGTTCCTCCGCCATGAGGACCAGGAGCGGAAGGGTCGTGCGTTTTGGGGAGGTTGCCCTTCCTCCTAGCAAAAGCGAAAGCAACCGCGCCTTGATGATTGCAGCGTACGGTGAGTTTGAACCGGATTTTCAGAATCTGTCCGATTCTAATGACACAAAGGTGTTGATGAAAGCATTGGATAGTTTGCCTTTTATAGATTCCCGCCTGCGCACAATTCCACGTTGGAATGACATAAAAGGCATGCCTCAAATTGTAGACATCGCTGATTGCGGCACTGCGGCGCGTTTCCTAACGACTTATCTTGCGTGTCATGAAGGAGATTGGCTCTTGACGGGCACACAGCGAATGAAGCAGCGCCCTATGGTTCCTATAGTGGAGGCATTGAGAGGTTTAGGGGCAGATATCCAGTGTGTTGACAAAGAGGGCTGTCTGCCATTGCGAATTGTTGGGAAGCCGATTTCAGGGGGTAAAGTCACCGTCGACATGAGTCAAAGCAGTCAGTTTGCCTCATCTTTGCTTTTGGCAGCTCCAATGTGGCCACAAGGTCTTGAAATGGAACTGATTGGTGAACTTAGTTCTTTGCCCTATCTCGAAATGACCTTGACCATGATGCGGCATTTCGGCGCAAAGATCGAGCAAAGTGATAGGATGATAAAGGTATTTCCAAAACATTATCATTCAATGTTTTTTGAGATTGAGGCAGACTGGAGTGCAGCTTCCTATTGGTATGAAATGGCAGCATTGAGCGAGGAATGCGAAATCAGGTTGCATGGATTGGTCGGCCCTTCGACCCTTCGATGGGCATCAGGGACCACAGGCTCAGGGGCCTCTAGCCTACAAGGTGATGTGGTCATCGTGGATTGGATGAGACAATTGGGAGTTGGCACTTTTGTTGAAGATAAGGCAGTTGTCCTACGAAAGATACCTTTTGAAAAACGCCCGCTCTGTTTCGATTTCTCTGCTCATCCCGACCTCTATCCGACCATGGCGGCCACTTGTGCAGGATTGGGCATTGAAGCTAGGTTTTTAGGTATTGATAATCTGCATCTTAAGGAATCAGATAGGGTGGAGGCCATGCAAACTGAATTGGCGAAATTGAGTCAACAACCCGTGCAATTTTGCGCTCACAACGACCATCGCATCGTGATGGCTTTGGCACCGCTCTCGATGCTCGTTGGTCCTGTGGATTTCGACCATCCCGAAGTGGTAGAAAAATCGTACCCAAGGTTTTGGGAAGATGCCTCTTTTTGCCAGTTAATGAGGTAAAAACACCAGTTTTTAAGAATTATTGGCCTTAGTATTAAGAAAATCCGTACTTTTGCGCGATTTTTGCATACTATGTCATGAAAGTTGAGCTGTTTGTACCATGCATCATCGACCAGTTTTTCCCCACTGTGGCGGCCCATACCATGAAATTATTGGAGCGTACGGGCGTTGAGGTGGAGTACAATCCTGAGCAGACTTGTTGTGGACGTTTTGCCTACAATGCCGGCTTTACTGAAGAGGCCAAGGAATTGGGTGACAAGTTTCTCAACGATTTTTCATACGATGGTCCGGTGGTGGCACCCTCGGCGGCTTGTGTGCATTACATCAAAAAACGCTATCCTGAGTTGTTTTTCAATACGGCCAATCACTTGAATTTCAAGCGGATGGTGGCTAATGTCTATGAATTGACCGATTTTTTGGTCAATAAAGTGTATTTTGATGATTTCGGTGCAGAATTCCCATATAAAGTAACATTCCATGACAGCTGTAGCGCCTTGAGAGGCTTGGGACTCGGCAAGGAGGCACGTCAGTTGCTATCGAAGGTGAGAGGTCTTGAACTGGTTGAGATGAAGCAGACCGATATGTGCTGTGGTGCCGATTTCTCACTGGAGGTCAACAATGAGACATTGGCCATGGGTATGGCAAGTCATAAGGTGAAAAATGCATTGAATACTGGTGCAGAGTATATCGTTTCTACCGACATGACATGCTTGATGCATCAGAAAGCGTACATTGAGAAGGAAGGCTTGCCCATCAAGGTGATTCATATCGCCGATGTGTTGGCCTCGGGATGGGAATGAGAAGTGAGGTCCCTGAGCTTGCGGTTGCTGAGCACAGCCGAAGCATCGAAGGGCCGATTTGTTATTTATTATGAAGAGTTAAAAAATGAACGACTACTACATACACGAAAGCAGTTACGTTGATGATAACGTGAGCATAGGAAAAGGAACTAAGATTTGGCATTTTTGTCATATCCAGTCGGGTGCCGTCATCGGCGAAGGCTGTTCTTTCGGACAGAATGTGAACGTGGGCAACAATGTGAAGATTGGCAATGGTGTTCGCGTGCAAAACAATGTCTCTATTTACGAAGGTGTTGAGATTGAGGACAATGTGTTCTGCGGACCAAGTTGCGTTTTCACCAATGTGACTACGCCGCGTGCGCATTTTCCCGTACATGGCGTGTATGCCAAAACCAAGATTTGCGAAGGCGCTTCTTTGGGTGCCAACTGTACTGTGGTTTGCGGCCACACCGTGGGCAAAAGCGCTCTCATTGCTGCCGGAGCCGTGGTGACCAAGGACGTGAAATCATATGCTTTGATGGCTGGTGTACCCGCACGACAGATAGGCTGGGTGTGCGAATGCGGCAAACGCCTCGACGCGACTCTGCAGTGTGAATGTGGTCGCCGATATGAAGAGAATAATGGTTGTTTAACTGAACAACTGAACAACTTATAACTGAAAACTGAACAACTGATGATGCAATTCAGAGATTTAAAAACCCAATATAATGTCCTCAAGGACGAAATGGATAAGGCCATCCTTGATGTGGTGTCCTCCAGCGCCTATGTCATGGGCCCGAAAATCAAGGAGATGGAAATAGCTTTCGCCGATTACGTTGGCATAAAGCATTGCGTGGCTTGCAATAGCGGTACAGATGCCTTGCTTCTTGCCTTGAAGGTGTGGAATGTGAAGCCTGGCGATGCTGTCTTTGTTCCCAGTTTCACCTTCTTTGCTTCAGCGGAAGTGATTGCCATGCAAGGTGCGACACCTGTTTTCGTCGATGTCGACAAGGACACTTTCAATATGGATGTGGACGATCTTGAGCGTAAGATTGAGCAGACTATTAAGGCTGGAAAACTTACACCTCGCGTTGTCATTGCTGTCGACTTGTTCGGTCTGCCTGCCGATTTCAAGACTATCCGAAAGGTAGCCGACAAACACAAGCTTTATGTCCTTGAAGATGGAGCGCAAGGCTTTGGTGGCCGAA
The DNA here is from genome assembly GCA_902771635.1 of uncultured Bacteroidia bacterium. Taxonomy (GTDB): domain Bacteria; phylum Bacteroidota; class Bacteroidia; order Bacteroidales; family F082; genus Limimorpha. The sequence continues at coordinate 63,816 of CACXXW010000002.1, forward strand.
TCGGTGACCGCAAGGCTTGCACCTTTGGTGATATTTCCACCACCTCGTTTTTCCCTGCCAAACCGGTGGGCTGCTACGGCGATGGAGGAGCGGCGTTCACCGACAACGATGAGTGGGCCGAGTTGCTTGAGTCTTATCACATTCATGGCAAAGGCAGCGACCGTTACGACAATGTGCGTATTGGTATGAACTCGCGTTTGGACAGCATCCAGGCGGCTATCCTCTTGGTGAAGCTCAAAGCTTTCAAGGAATATGAATTGGTTGATGTCAACAAAGTGGCAGCTCGTTATACTGAGAAGCTGAAGGATGTGGTGAAGACCCCGATTGTGCCTGAAGGCTTCTATTCCAGCTGGGCTCAATATACATTACAGCTTGAGGACAAGGAGGCTAGGGCTGGATTGCAAGCTGCGTTGAAGGCACTCGATATACCTACTGCTATCTATTATCCTATCCCGATGCACCGTCAGACAGCGTTCAACTATCTGAACCCTGACGACAACCGTTGTCCTGTATCCGACCAGTTGGCCGATACAGTGGTTTCGCTTCCTATCCATCCTTATCTTTCTGAAAAAGATCAGGACGTGATTTGCGATGCTATTCGTGGGTTTTTGAAGAAATAAATTGCTGGCAGACATGGGTCTTAGGTCATTTTTCAGTGATATGATTGCTCGCGACAATTACGACGAGGTAATGGAGTATCTTGCCGTGACCGAGACCCAGCATGCCCCGATGTTTGAGTTTGACCATGCTCCGGAACAGCTTCGTGAGCTGATTGAGATAGCCCAAACGCCAAGAGGTCCCGAGCGTTCGCAATGGCTCAATGACTTTGCTGATAAGGCTGGGGCCTTGCCTGACGGCGAAGCTGAAGTGCTCCTCGCCAAAGACCATCTGAATGCTGTCCGTCATTTGAACAGTTTCTTGCGTAGTGCCAACGCCAAATTGAAGCAAGATGGCTATTTTGTTTGTGGTTTCGACACCTCCCAAAAGCGTAGGGCACAGATTTTCAGTAAGTATCCTAAAATAATTGCCTATATTGTCTATTTCTTTGATTTCCTGTGGCATAGGGTGTGCCCAAAGGTCGGATTGACCCGTAGGTTTTATTATTTCTGCACGAGAAAAGTGAGGAAAGTTTTCCCTAGGCCTGAGGTGTTGGGTAGATTGTATTATTGTGGTTTCGAGGTGGTCGGTGAGCAGTATATCCACGACCGTTATTGTGTGATAGCCCAAAAGAAGCGTCTTCCCAGCAAGGACCAGCACACTTATGGTGCACTGATTCGGTTGAGAAGATACGGAAAAGACGGCAAGCTTTTTAATGTGTTCAAGTTTAGGACGATGTATGCCTATTCGGAGTACCTGCAGACCTATATCTATGAGAACAACGACTTGGATGTGGGTGGCAAATTCTATGATGACTATCGAGTGACCGAATGGGGACGGTTCCTAAGAAAGGCCTGGCTCGATGAATTGCCGATGGTCATCAATTTGATAAAAGGGCAGATGAAAATAGTGGGGGTGAGGCCGCTTAGCCAACAGTATTTCAATTTGTATAGTAAAGAGTTACAAGAGCTTAGAATCAAGACTAAGCCAGGACTTCTTCCTCCTTTTTATGTCGACATGCCTGAAACCCTTGATGAGATCCAGGAGAGCGAGATGCGTTATTTGAAGGCTTATTTGGAACACCCCTTCCGTACCGACTGGACCTACTTTTGGAAAATCATAGCCAACATCCTCTTTAAAGGGAAGAGGTCTAAGTGAAAAAAGCTAAATGTATTTTTGCTTTTTTTATTGAAAAATAATCTATATTTTTGCAGGCTGTAATATTGGGTAATTATGCCCATGATTACGGATAGAAATGCCACCATCTTATGCGTGAGACAAGTGGCTTATACATAAATAGTTATGCTTTCTTGATGTGAGTCAAGTGGCGAAGCTTTACATTTTTTTGAAATGAGTCAAACAAAAGAAAACGGAAACTGGACCACCATTATCAAGCCTCGAAACAAGCTTTTTGAGGTGAATTTGAAAGAAATTTGGGATTATCGTGACCTATTGACGCTTTTTGTGAAGCGCACAATCGCAGTGCAATACAAACAGACCGTCTTGGGCCCCTTGTGGTGGATTATCCAACCTGCCTTTACGGTTTTCATGTATATGGTGGTGTTTGGAGGCATTGCGGGCATCCCCACCGATGGTATTCCACAACCTTTGTTTTATTTAGGTGGCATTGCCATGTGGCAATATTTCTCTGATTGTCTTACCAGGACTTCCAATACCTTTGTGACTAATTCCGGCATTTTTGGCAAGGTGTATTTTCCAAGGCTAATTATGCCACTATCGGTAGCCATTAGCAATCTGGTGCGTTTTGGTATCCAGCTGGGACTTTTTGTTTTGGTTTATATTTATTATGTCATCGTGGGAGAAGCACCGAGCCCCAATTGGTATCTGTTGTTGTTCCCGCTTTTGGTAGTAATGATGGCAGGTTTGGCTTTAGGCTTTGGCATCATTATTTCCTCGATGACGACAAAATATCGTGATTTGCAGATTCTCTTCTCCTTCTTCATCTCTTTGTGGATGTATGCCACGCCTATTGTTTATCCTTTGAGTCAAGTGGCTGGAAAAGAAAAATTTGGACTCGATATTGCCAGCGTCATGTGCCTCAATCCGGTAACACCCGTTATCGAGGCCTTCAAGTATGGCGCATTGGGGGCAGGTCAGTTTGTCGGCTGGGGCTGGTTGGCCTATAGCTTTGGCTTTATGTTGGTCGTGCTCTTCATAGGCATTCTGATTTTCAACAAGGTGCAGAAGAGCTTTATGGATACTGTGTAAGTTTGACTCGTTTTGCTTTAAACGCTTTTATGGATGAATTGGTAAGTGTTATCATCAATGTCTATAACTGCAAGACATATCTTCCAAAGACCCTTGATAGTGTACGCGAGCAAAGTTATCGGAATTTGGAAGTGATTTTGGTGGATGATTGTTCTACAGATGGTTCAGGTGAGTTTTGTGATGAGTATTGCCAACAAGATGAGCGTCTCCGCGTCATCCATCATGAGAAAAACACGGGGGTAAGCGGGCCGAGGAATACCGGGCTGAGGAATGCCAAAGGCGACTATGTCTATTTCATGGATGGTGACGATTATATCCATGTGGAAGCCATAGAGGCACTGGTGGAAGCCATAAAGGAAACAGGTCTCGAACTGGCCGCTTTCGACTTTGTAAGGACTGATTCGTTGGAAGAGGATACACATTGCCCGCGAAATAGGAAACCGGTAGAAATAGTCTCGACGGAACAAATGATATTCGAGATGCTGTCGGAGGTGATGATGAAATGGTGTGTGGTGTGGAATAAACTATACAAGCGTACACTCATCGACGGCCTCTTTCTGAATGATGCTTACAGCATACAGGACCAGGATTTCAATATTAGAGTGTATCAACGTATAGATCAGGCAGCTTTCGTTCCTGAGCCGTTGTACTGGTATTTCAGTAATCCCGATTCACTCCAGCGTAATCCTTCATACAATGCCAAACGGCTTTATCTAAACACTAAAAACCGTTTCAAAATGTTGGATTACATTCTGCCTGGGAAGAATGAGAAGAAATATCGTGAGTGGATTCTTTATTATGGGTATTCTCAGATGTTGCAACGGCGTGAAAAAGAGAAAGGTACGGAGTTTGAAGATGACTATAGGAGATTGGGAAAGGAAATTATTAAGAAGACAGGACGGGAATTCCTTTTCATGAGAGATTTCTCATTGAGGAAGAAGGCGAATTTCTTGCTTTCTTGGTATTTCCCAAAGATGTATGAGACATACGCTGGTTTGATAAATGAATGATGCAAAGACTTATAGTTTGGTTTTTGGGTTTTTCATAGATGATTTCTGTTTTGTTTTTAAGTAATGCTGGTGGGGCAACGAATGGAGCTGGCCAATCTTTGATAGATTTGATAGAATCAGTCAAGGAGGAAGTTAAACCTATAGTCTTTGTAAGCGGCAAGGGAGATGTATTTGATTACTTTGTTGGCCATGGAATAGAATGCTATGTTTGTCCTTCATCGACTGTTTTCGGGCCGCCGCGTGGCTGGCGCCATTATCTTTCTCATCCATGGCATTTAAGGCTGTTTAGGGATTATCGACTGACTCGGAGGATGATAAAAAAAGTGAAGACAGGGTTGTCGGTCAGTCATATTGATCTAATTCACACCAATACTTCAACGATTTGTTCGGGATACTATCTTTCTAGAATATTAAAGATCAAACATATATGGCATGTTAGGGAGTATCTGGATGTGGGCGTGCATATACAAGGTGAATTAAGCTATGGGTTGCCTCATCTCAAGCAAATGATGAATGCTGCCGATGCTAGGGTTCTAGTTTCAAATCCCTGTTGTCAGCATTGGGGTTTGAAGAAAGAGAATACTTGGATGGTTTGGGACGCAGTTCGTAGTGTCAATGATTGCTGCTATGAGAAAGTAAAGCAACCGTATATTTTGTTTTGTTCTCAATGGGTGACTGAGGGGAAGGGGATAAGCAAGACCATCACTGCCTATGGCATGAGCAATTTATTCAACTCATCAGATAGAATCCGATTGAAAATAGTTGGAATTTGTGATAAAGAATACGAAAAAGAATTGAGAGCCATTGCCGATGGTTATGGCTGTGCTGAATACGTTGATTTCATTCCTGCCCAGAAAGACGTAAAGCCGTTTTTTTCCCAAGCCATGGCATTTATCAATTCATCTGTCAACGAAGGTATGGGGCGTACAACTGCCGAAGCTATGTTCTATGGTTGTCCAGTCATTGCATATGCTTCGGGCGGCACATTGGATTTGGTAAAAGATGGAGAGACTGGTTATTTGTTCAATACGGTAGAGGAGTGTGCCGAACTGATGCGCAAAGTGTGTACAACCGATCAGAAAGATATAATCTTGAGAGCTCAGGAGTTTGCAAAGCAGAATCTGTCTATCGAGAAATATGGCTCTAAGATCATGGAGGTGTACAATTCGGTTTTGGAGATGAAATAAAGATGTACATGTGTTGGATATATAAACCATCAAATCAGTTTTAATGAATCTAGAGCAAGAAGTTATTTGCAGCTTCGAAGTTTCAGCCAAGATGAAACGAGTCTGGGCCATGGAATTGGATATGGTCAAGAGTTTTGTCTCTGTTTGTGAGAGGCATGACCTGACCTATTACATCATGGGAGGGACCTTGCTGGGAGCAGTGCGTCATAAAGGTTTTATCCCATGGGACAACGACATCGATATGGCCATGCCTAGAAAGGATTTCAACAAGCTCTTGGAGATAGGACCGACCGCATTCGAGAAGCCGTTGTTTTTCCAGACACCTGTCACCGAACAGGGGCGCTTTTTCTGCACTTATGTCAAGATTAGGGATGAAAGGGGTACAGCAGCTTCGGAGGCTGAATATAGTAAAGGCATCAATTGCGGGTTGTTCATTGACGTGTTTTGCCTGGATGAGATTCCAGATGGCAAGTGGCGGCGTGATTTATATGTCCGAAAGTTGAATGAGATTGCAAAAATGCAGCGTTTTTGTTTCGACAAGCCTGTGGAAGGCGGATTGACAGCCAATGCTAAACATGCCTTGCAACGTCTGGTCTATCGTTTGGTTTACCATAGTCCTGATGCAACTCAGCTTTTCCGCATCTATCACAGGAATGCAGGTAAGTTTGCAGGGAAAGATTGTAAGGAAGTCGCGCATCTCGATTTCGGTTACCATAAGAAGTTCGTGTGGAACCGCAGCGATTGGGCTAATGCGGTGCAGCTGGATTTTGAAGGTAAGAAACTCAACGCTCCAGCAGGTTATGAGGCGATACTTAAACGACAGTATGGCGATTACATGCGGTTTCCCGACGACAAGTCGACGCACGACTATTTTGAGTTTGACCCAGATGTCCCATATACCGAATTTTTCAAGAAATAATCATGGAAATGCAAATGGAACCTTTGAAAGTTGTCCTCACCCCTGTCCGTAACGAAGCATGGGTGCTCCGTGCCTTCTTGGAAGCCACATCCTTGTGGGCAGATTACATTATCATTGCCGACCAAATGTCGACAGACGGCAGCCGCGAGATTGCGAAGGAATTTCCTAAGGTAATCTTGATTGACAACAATCGAAAAGAGATGCACATGGCAGCCACGAGAAGACTGTTGTTTGAGGAGGCGAAAAAGATTGAGGGAGAGAAGCTGCTTTTTGCTTTGGATGCCGATGAGTTCCTTTCGGGCGATTTTGTCAACACAGCCGATTGGGAAAAAATCCTCAAGTCAAAACCGGATGATTCGTTTTGTTGGCGGTGGATGAATCTGAAGCGAAATGATATTACAAAATACAGCACATTCCAGCATTATTATTGGGGTGTGCATGAGTCGGAAACACTGTGGGAGGGGACCTTCCCCGATAATTTCATTCATGAATGGCGTTTGCCTTGGCCGCCTAATGCGGATGATTCGCATAAGATCCTTTTGGATGATTTTTGTTCCATTCATTTGGCTCGGGTCAATGAATTGAGGCAAAAAAACAAAGAGCGATTTTATCAGGTTTCCACAATAGGACAGAATCCAAAAACAAGTATGGTGTCATTATATAGGCAGTATCATAGTGAAGAAGAGTTGGATTATTTCGATGTTCCTCAAGATGCATATTGCTTTTATGAAAAGAATGGTCTTGATATTTGGAAATACATTGACATGGATGATGAAGGTGCATATTACACCAACGAAATCCTAAGCTATTTTCAAAAAGATGGGATCAAGAAGTTCGCTTTACTTGATATATGGGATGAGGATTGGATGAAAAGGAATGGAATCAAAGATCCGAGGACGGGTATGCAAAAGCTGCTCCATAAGTATTTGCGGTCTACGATGCATTCATCTGACAAGTTTTTGGTTCGTGCTATAGATAAAGTGTTAAAGTGGTTCGTTTGAGGAAATTATAAAAAGTATGGCAACAGCAATAGAATTCAACAACATTAGCAAACTCTACCGCTTGGGTTTGGTGTCAAGTGGTACTTTGAGCAACGACCTTAAAAGGTGGTGGCAGATGAATGTTTTGGGCAAGGAAGACCCGTTCCTCAAGGTGGGTTCGGTGAACGACCGTTCCAAAGCCGCCGACAGCGATTATGTTTGGGCCTTGAAGGATATCGATTTCAAGGTGGAACAAGGCGATGTGGTGGGCATCATCGGCAAGAACGGCGCTGGAAAGAGTACTCTTTTGAAGTTGCTTTCCAAAGTGACCGGACCAACCACGGGCACCATAAAGGCCAGAGGCCGAATAGGTTCGTTGCTTGAAGTGGGAACAGGCTTTCACCCTGAACTCACTGGTCGCGAGAACATTTATATGAATGGTGCTATTCTAGGAATGTCCAAACAGGAAATCAACAGAAAGATAGATGCCATCATCGATTTTTCTGGTTGTGAGCGTTATATTGACACGCCAGTTAAACGTTACTCCAGTGGCATGACCGTTAGACTTGGTTTTGCGGTGGCTGCCCATCTCGATCCGGAGATTCTGGTGGTTGACGAGGTGCTTGCCGTGGGCGATGCCGAGTTCCAGAAAAAGGCTATCGGCAAGATGCAGGATGTGAGCCAAGGCGAAGGAAGGACTGTGCTGTTTGTGAGTCATAATATGGCTAGTATCAGGCAATTATGTATCTCTGGCGTTGTTCTTGACAAAGGAAGCGTGAAAATGATGGGTACGGCAGACGAGTGTGTGAATGAATATATAGGCAGTAATTTGTCGGTCTTATGTTCTTGTGCGGATATTACGGATGCGCATAGAAACTATGAATACACGAGCCGAGACATCGAGTTTCTATCGGCGAAAATGTTGGGTGATGTGAATGAGATGGCATCCAACCAGCCTTTGGAGTTTGAAGTCAAGATGCGCAAGAACAAGCCGGTTGACAAGGCTACAATAGAAGTCATGTTAAACAACCAATCAGACATTCGCGTGGGTTGTTACATTTCAGATTACCTTGATCTTTCGAAAGTGAAAGTCGGCGGAGAGTTTGTGTGTAGAACCGTTATTGAACACCATGATTTGGCCAAAGGCAAATATGGAGTTGGTTTCAATATTGGCCTGAAAGACGTTCATGTAGGGTTGAAGGACTATGATGTTGTCCACAACGTGTTGGCTTTCTCGGTTGCGTATGCTGACGTTGTGAAAAAAGACGATTTTGCCTTTTGGCCATCTTATAACGGCAGTATTTATTTCAAGGGGCAAAGCGAATTGGTTTAAGCATGTTGAACGTTTCACTATTTGATGTGTCGCGGTTAATAGTGCTTTTACCAATAAAGTGAAGAGAATGGGGAAAGACAACATGAAAAGATTTGTGATCTATAGCGCGATTATAGGCCAATATGACAACCCTTTACAACCCGCTGTAGTTGACGATCGGTTTGAATATGTGTTGTTTTCCAACTATCTTCCTGAGGGGAAGATGGGGGTTTGGCAAATCAAGCGCGTTGATTATGTTAACCCCATACAAACCAAGATAGCCCGTTATGTGAAAACGCATCCAGAATCTTTGTTGCCACAATTTGAAGCTTCATTGTGGCTCGATGCCAACATCAGGATCAAAAACCAGTGTGTTTACGACAGGTTTGTCGAGTTGGTTGAGAAGAAAGTGACAGTTGCTAGCGTCAAGCATGTGCTTTGTGATTGCGTATATGAGGAAATGTTTAATGTGCTGGATTTCCACTACGAAAGGGAAAAGACAGTCGTTGACTGGGGACATCTGCTGCGCAATCGTGACTATCCCAAACACAACGGAATCATCGAGACTGGCATGCTTTTCAGGATGCATACGCATGATGATGTGAAAGAAATGGATGCTTTGTGGTGGAAATATATTGAAAACTATTCACGCAGGGACCAATTGTCCTTTCCTTTGGTGTTGAAGGAATGCGGAATGCGATGTGAATATTTTTTGCCCGAAGGGAAAACGGTGCGCGATTTTGAAGGAACTGAGTTGGTGAAGCATAGAAACGAAACCACCAAGTTTGCATCGAGCGAAAAGCCTGCTTGGCTGATGCACCATTATCACAAGCATCACGAAGATAAGGAAAAAGTCTTCAATCTTTATTACTGGATTTATGGAAGGCATTGCCCGATGTTGTGGGCTAAGGTTTTGGGTCAATACTATAGAATCCTTGATAGGCTGAATTGAGGGAGTTGATTATAATAGTGAGAAGATGCTATTCAATTCGATAGAGTTTGCTATATTTCTTCCGATAGTCTTTCTGCTCTATTGGTTCGTGTTCAACCGAAATCTGAAGTTGCAGAATCTCTTTGTCGTGGTCGTTTCCTATGTGTTCTACGGCTGGTGGGATTGGCGATTCCTTTTCTTGATGGCTTTTACTTCACTTTGTAGTTGGGGGAGTGGCTTGTTGATCGAGAAGTTTAAGGCGACGCCCAAGAAGGCAAAAGCGGTGAGCGTCTTGAACATTGTAATCAATCTGCTGATTCTAGGGGCTTTCAAATACTATGACTTTTTTGTAGGGGCATTTGCCGATGCGTTTCTTGGAGGGAAAAAAGAAGGGCTGTTGCTCAACATCATTCTTCCCGTGGGAATCAGCTTTTATACTTTCCAGGCTTTGAGTTATAGCATTGATGTGTATAGGGGCAAATTGAAGCCTACGCACGACATTGCTCAGTTTTTCGCTTTTGTGAGCTTCTTCCCTCAATTGGTGGCTGGCCCTATCGAACGTGCTACAAACTTGTTGCCTCAGTTTGAGAAGCCACGAAGATTTGACTACGACACAGCCGTCGATGGTTTGCGGCAAATCTTGTGGGGCTTGTTCAAGAAGATGGTGGTGGCTGACAATTGTGCCGTTTATGTTGATCAGGTTTTTTCCAACTATCAGTCGCAGTCGGGGAGCACGCTGTTGTTGGCGGCTGTCTTGTTTACATTCCAGATCTACGGTGACTTCTCGGGCTATTCGGATATTGCCATCGGTACGGCCAAGCTCTTTGGCATTAAGTTGATGCGCAACTTCAATGTGCCGTATTTCAGCCGTGATATTGCTGAATTTTGGCGGCGCTGGCACATCTCACTGACAACATGGTTTCGCGATTATGTCTACATACCCTTGGGCGGTAGCCGCGTGTCGAAAGCGAAAGTAGTGCGCAACACTTTTGTCATCTTCCTGCTAAGCGGGTTTTGGCATGGCGCCAATTGGACTTTCATTGTGTGGGGAGCCTATCATGCGTTGCTTTTCCTTCCATTGATATTGTTGGGAAAGAACCGGAAACATACCGATGTGGTGGCAACGGGGCGTTTTTTCCCTTCATTGAAAGAAATGGGCCAAATGCTGCTGACTTTCTTTCTGGCCGTGGTGGGGTGGATCGTTTTTAGGGCGAATACTATTGAAGAGGCTTGGAACTATATATGCAGGCTGTTCAACAAGAGTTTGTTTTCGGTTCCATGGTTGGATAGCCGACATTATTATCTTCCGGTAATAATAAGCATCGTGCTGATGCTTGTGGTCGAATGGCTTCAACGCAACAAGGAACATGCCTTCGATTTGAGTGGTATAAAGAGCCATGTGCTGAAGTTTGGCATCTATTATGTGATGGTTGCCGCATTGTTCTGGTTTGGTGGTCGTGCCGAGAGTTTTATATATTTCCAATTTTGAACCATTGTGAAAAAGTTTATAGTCCGTTTTCTGATTTGGTTTATGATCCTTCTTCTGACCTCCATCCTTGTTGATTGGATGGTGTCGTCAGGATTGAGAAAAACGGATATTAGGAGGTATGCGGTATGGAATGATATTTATGGAGGCGAGATCAATGCTGACTTGGTGGTGTTGGGTAACTCACAAGCTTGGGGCAGTTACAATACGTTTATAATGGACTCAATGTTGGGCCTTAACACCTATAATTTGGGTATAGATGGCCATACGCTGCGTTATCAATTGATTCGTTATGAGACTTATAGGCGTTTTAATCCCCAGCCGAAAGTGATTCTACTCAATGTTTGCTTTTTTGGCACGTTTTCAATTATGGCAGATGAAGCGTATGATCGGGAACAATTCTTCCCATATATTAACGATGAGACTTTGATTTCACAGGTGGCAGAGGCGAAGCATATCACATGGTTAGACAGACACCTTCCTCTTTACCGTTATTTTGGCTATCGTGAAGACTTTGAAAATGGCGTATCCGCTTTTTGGGGGAATTCTGATTTTCAAGATGGCGGGATGCATAAGGGTTTTAGAGGAAATGATAATTCATGGTCATCAGAAGGGATACCCGAGAAAGTGTGCGATTCTATTGATATGAAGTTGGTGGATGAGTTGGAAAGGTTTGCTGAAAATTGTGATAGAGAAAAAATAAAATTGGTTTTTGTGAAATATCCAATGTGTTATCCCATTTTGGAGCATGTTGGAAATCTTAGGGAAAGTGATTCCATTTTTGAAACGGTCGCAGGTAGATACAATATGCCGATATTGGATTTTTACCATTCCGACATTTCAAGAGACTCAACCAATTATTATAATTACAGCCATTTGAATAGTAAAGGCGCAGAGTTGTTTACTATTGAACTGTGTCGTAAACTTGATTCGATTGGCATTAGGAACCTCCTATGAGTGTAAAGCTGTTTGTAGTTATTGTCACCTATAAAGGCCAGCAATGGTATGACCGTTGCTTTGGCTCATTGCGTGAATCCACCATTCCTGTGCAGACCATTGTGGTCGACAATGCCTCCAATGATGGCACGGTGGAATATATCCGAGAACACTATCCCGAGATCCATCTAATAGAGTCGAAGGAAAATTTGGGCTTTGGTCGCGCCAACAATATTGCGATGCGCTACGCTATGGATCATGGATGCGACTATGTGTTTTTGCTCAACCAAGACGCTTGGGTGGAGAAGGATACGTTAGAGAATTTGGTGGACATTCATCAGAGGCATTTGGAATATGGCTTGTTGGGTCCGGTGCAGGTGAATGCGGAGAAGACGAAAGTGTTGAATGGCGTTGTCAAGTTTCTTGTCAATCCCGACAATGTGAATTTGAGGCTTTTCAGCGACTTGATGATGGGGACGGTTGACGAAGTGTATTCCGTGGCCGAAATCAATGCAGCGGCGTGGTTGCTGCCTCGAACAACGTTGGAGACAGTGGGAGGTTTCGACCCGCTGTATTTGCATTATGGAGAGGATTGGAACTATTTGAGCCGAGTGCTTTATCATCGACTGAAAGTGGGTTTGACACCTCATGTCATGGTTGTGCATGATTGCAAAGACCGAGTGGAACAGCCCAAAGGATATGGGATGGCTTTCGACAAATGGCTGCTGCAACGTGCTACTGATATCCAATATCCTGATACACAGGTCGATGATATGATGCGGCATTATCGAAGAACGGCAGTGGTGAAATTACTGACTTTCCACAAGGCCACATTCAAGGAGAATTGGGATGCATATCGCTATTTGCGTGAACATAAGGATAGCATCGAGCAATCGAGGCAGCAGAACAAGAAAAAAGGTGCAAACTGGTTGTGATTAGACTAAATTGTTAGGGATGATGGAAGTGGGCAGAAAAATACTGATTGCCCTTAAAGGGAAGAAAAGTTTCACATACGAGGAGAACCAAGTGCCTCTGACCGAGCCTTCCGAAGCACAACGGTTGATACATGGGATGCTTCTCTCCGACAAGCCTTGCATGATAGCCCGTTTCGGATCGGTAGAGTTGCAGGCTGTCGTAGATTATATGTTTCCGCCTACAGCGAAAAATGCTATTCGGTTTGTGAAAGGAGAAATACCTTCCTGGGGCTATGCTCCGAGTACCAAACGAACGATGCATATCAACGCGGGCTTTTTCCCCGCGACGAAACCAATGCTCGATCGCTTTGGCCAGTTGATGCAGGAGTGTATGCCTCTGGTAGATATGCTGGGAAGTTGGCGGAAAGAAGAAGCTGCGGTAATGCATTATTTGCCTCAAACGATTCGCGTCCCGTTGTATGCCTTGGAGCCTTATTATTTCGATAACCCTTGGACGCCTGCATTGGAAGGCAAGAAGGTGCTGGTTATCCATCCATTTGAAGACACAATTAGGAAACAGCATGAAAAAGGCTGCTACGAGCATCTGTTTGCCGACAAACGGTTGACACCTAACTATGAACTACAAACACTCAAAGCCGTTCAATCCATCGCAGGTAACAAACCAGAAGGCTTCGATGATTGGTTTCAAGCCTTGCAGTGGATGGAGACTGAGATTGACAAACGTGATTTTGATATTGCCATCATCGGTTGTGGTGCATATGGATTTCCATTGGCGGCTTATGTAAAGCGAATAGGGAAGAAGGCTGTGCATCTAGGAGGCGCTGCGCAATATTTGTTCGGAATACGATCCAATGCGTCTGAAAGCAAGAAAAACTTGGCGAATCTCATTAATGAGAAGTGGGTTCGGCCAAGTCAGGCCGAAACGCCAATGGGAATTGAAAAAGTTGAAAACTCAAGGTATTGGTAAAAGATAAACGAAATGGGTTTGAGGAGTAAAATTAGGAAGGCAAAGACGTTCTTTACCAAATACGATGTTCTGAAAACCATTTATTGGAGGTTTCGGTTGCATCTGCCGCGTAGTGCATCTTTTCATATATGCCCTAAATCAATCGTTTCGATTGCCAAGAATGCTGATGTGAGAATTGAATCAGGCGAGTTGGCAATCAATGACACATGGTTTGCTACAAGAAAGCGCCGTTATGTGTCTGAGTTTAGGCTTGATAGGGATAGTACTTTCATCTGTAAAGGGGATTTTATGCTATTCCAAGGTGCATCAATCTATGTGGCACCTGGTGCCAAGTTGGTGTTACATGGAGGTTGGTCTTTTCTCAATACCAATTCAACCTTGAACTGCTTTCATCATATTGAGATTGGAAAAAGGTGTTCTATATCCGACAATGTGAGCATTGCCGATTCCGATTCCCATTGTATTGATGGCAACAAGGAAAAGGTGACTGCACCTGTCATCATCGGCGACCATGTTTGGATAGGGAAAAATGCAACTATATTGAAAGGTGTCACTATTGGAAGCGGAGCAGTGGTGGGGGCAGGTTCGTTGGTGACAAAAGATGTGCCTAACAATACCGTTGTGGTAGGCAATCCGGCTAAACCTATTAAAAAAATTGTAAATTGGGAATGAGCGATTTCCGTACTCCCATACTCGTCGTCACTTTTAACCGTCCCGAGCATACGCGACGGGTGTTGGAAGCCATCATGGCTGCCCAACCCCGAGATTTGTATGTGTTTCAAGACGGTGCTCGGGTGGGAAATGGGAATGATTTGAAGAAATGTGCTGAGGTCAGGCAAGTGGTGAAAAGCTTGACAGAGGGCACTAATGTTTGCCTGCACACATTGTTTTCTGAGAAAAACTTAGGCTGTGGTCCAGGACCTATGACAGCGCTTAATTGGTTTTTCTCAGAAAATGAAATGGGAATTGTTTTGGAAGACGATGCGGTCCCACATCCCGATTTTTTCCCTTATGCGGAAGAACTGCTGCTGAAATATAAGGATGATGCATCGGTATGTGCCATTGGGAGCATGAATGTGGACACACAGAGATGGGGTGATGGATCCTATTATTTCAGTATGATGAATCGCAACCTATGTGCATGGGCCACGTGGCGCCGTGTATGGGAACGATTCGACCTTCGCTTGTTGGATGTCTCGCGTCAACAATTGGGCAAGGCATTGAGCTGGTATGGCTGTGGCGCTTTGGAGCGCGAATATTGGTGCGACCGTCTTGGTGAAGTGCATAAAGACGGATGTGGCGGACGTAGTTGGGATATGCAGTTCTTCATGTCGATTTGGCTGCATCATGGAAAAGGAATTATTCCCAATGTGAATTTGTCAAGCAATATTGGAACAGTAGGAGAGGCCACGCATAGAATGCGTGCGGGTAATTTGATTGATAATGTACCGACACAACCTGTTTTGCCTCTTGTCCATCCATCTTCATGTGAGATTCAAAGGGAAGCCGACCGCCAGTTCCATTTTCGGTATTTTGAACCTGGAAAATCGGGTTGGGGAAAAGCAAAGACACATTATCATTTGTTGAACAAAAGGCTGAAGAGACTCGTAGGGCATCAAGGGCCTTGGTTGAAAAGGAAATGAGAATCAAGTACTATATCCAAAAATTATTGGGTCGTTGGCTTGACCGACCGATTATTCCCATTGGCAAGACGACGGGTTATTCTTTGGTGCGTTCCGAAAAAGCGTATACTGAATTTGGAAATCATACCAATGTGTTGGCTCCATTTTTTCTGCATCGGGTACGGTTGGGTGATTATTCGTATATTGCTAAAAACTCGAATGTCTCCAATTGTGTTATTGGCAAGTTCTGCTCCATAGGGCCGAATTTTTGTTGTGGTTTGGGTATCCATCCTACAAATGGGATTTCTACAGCCCCTATGTTCTATTCCACAGCGAGACAGAATGGGGTGTCGTTGTGCAACGGATGCAAGATTGAGGAATCAAAGCAAACGACAATCGGCAATGATGTCTTTATTGGTGCCAATGTTACTTTGCTTGATGGTGTGAAGGTGGGAGACGGCGCCGTGATCGGAGCAGGTGCGGTAGTAACGAAAGATATTCCTCCGTATGCTGTTGCGGTTGGTGTACCAGCCAAAGTGGTAAAATATCGTTTTGATGAACACACGATAAAAGCCTTGCTTGAAAGGCAGTGGTGGAATGGAACGGAAGAAGATTTGAAAAAGATAGAACGGGATTTCTGGGATGTTGAAGCATTCTTAAAAGAATAGCTATGAAACTATCCATTATTACTATCAATCGCAACAATGCCGCTGGTCTTGAAAAGACCATGCAGAGCGTAGCAGCTCAAACCTATAAGGAATTTGAGTACATTATTGTTGATGGTGCCTCCACCGATGGCGGTGTTGAGGTTATTAAATCATTTGAATCAAAATTCGGGCATCTGAAATGGGTGTCAGAACCGGATTCGGGTATTTATAACGCCATGAATAAGGGCATCCGCATGGCTTCGGGTGATTATATACAAATCCTTAATTCGGGTGACAGCTTGGCAAAGGAGGACGTGACCGAACGCATGTTGTCTGCATTAGAGGAGACAAATGCCCCCTCGGTTTTATACGGTAATATGGTCAAATGCTTTCCGGATGGTTATAGGATGGTGGACAAAAGTTTTGCAGGACAGGAAATCACCATGCTCGGGATGTATACGGGAACGTTGAACCACGACCCAGCTTATATCCGTCGTGATTTGTTCGATAAATATGGCTATTATGACGAGAGCCTGAAAATTGTTTCAGATTGGAAATGGTATCTGCAAGCCATCATATTGGGAGACGAAAAACCTAAATATGTGGATATGGATGTTACCTTGTTTGACATGACGGGAATTAGCGAAACCAGCAAGGAATTGGATAAAGAAGAGCGGAAGAAGGTGTTGGAGCAATTGTTTCCTGAGGCTGTCTTGAAAGATTATGAGCGATATGTTTTTCCTATCGAACAGATCAATCGTTTGCAAAGACATCCATGGAGTTATAAGATGATGTCGTTTCTAGAGCGTTGTTTGTTCAAGTTGGAGAAAAAGAAACATAAAAAATCAAATATTTCACAGTATAAATGAGATTTTCCGTCATCATCCCGGTATATAACAAATCCCCTTACGTTGCCAAAGCTATCGGAAGCGTATTGGCTCAATCATTCAAGGATTTTGAGCTGATCATTGTAGATGACGGAAGCAAGGACGGTTCTTATGAGGTTGCTTCGAATGCCATAGAAGGCCATCGTTCTACATGTCGCTTGTGTCGCCAGGAGAACGCAGGGGTGAGTATGGCTCGTAACAACGGCGTAGCCGCTTCACAAGGGGATTACGTTTGCTTTTTGGATGCTGATGACTGGTGGGAACCTACTTTCCTTGAAGAAATGGATAATTTGATTGTTGAGTTTCCTGAAGCTGGCATTTACGGCACCAATTACACAATCGTGAATGAAGCAAGACATAAGACTCGTGTGGCTTCGATAGGCGTTGAAGAAGGCTTTGTGAAAGGGTATATCAATTATTGTCAAGTGTATGCCAAGACCATGTATATGCCTCTGTGGACAGGAGCAGTGTGTATTCCGAAAGGCGTATTTGATGAAATGCAAGGCTTTCCGAGAGGAATCAAGCTAGGTGAGGATTTTTTGCTTTGGGTTAGGATAGCATTGAAATACAAGGTGGCGTTTGTTAACAAGCCCTTGGCCTATTACAATCAAGATGTTGATGGAGCCAACCGTGGGGTAGGCCGACTTCACAACCCCAAGGATCACATGCTTTGGAATCTGGGGCTTTTAGAGGGGGAAGAGAAATGCAATCATGACTTTAAGCAATTGATCGACAATCTACGTACATACGGTTTGATGCCCTATTATCTCTCTGCTGAATTTCATGAAGATGCCAAACGTGAATTGGCAAAGGTGAATTGGGAGTTGCAACCTAAACAAATAAGAAAGCAATATAAAAAGCCATTGTTCATGCTGAAAGCTGAGAATTTGATGAAGATGGTTGGATCTAAAGTAAAGCAGAAACTGCTCTCAAAAAGGTAGTTGCTTTAGTTAAAGTTTGTTGGTTGGAGTTATGATCCCTAAAAAGATACATTATTGTTGGTTTGGGCGAGGTGAGATGCCTGAATTGGCAAAGGACTGCATAGCCTCATGGCATAAATATATGCCCGACTATGAATATAAGCTGTGGAACGAGGAAAATTTCGACGTAAATTTCGTTCCCTACACCAAAGAGGCTTATGAAGTTCGTAAGTTTGCTTTTGTAAGCGATTATGTGCGTCTTTGGGCTTTGGAGCAGGAGGGCGGAATTTACATGGATGTTGATTTTGAGGTTTTTAAACCATTTGATGACCTGCTGTCTTGGAGGTCGTTTGCTGGTTTTGAGGGCAGTAAGCATAGCCCTTTGATGATGGGTGTGATAGCAAGCGAAGCTCATGGCGAATGGGTAACGGAGATGTTGGAAGCCTATCAAGGACGGCATTTTCTGAATGCTGACGGCACGCCTGACCTGACTACCAACGTCCAATTTGTCACAGCCAAGATGCAGAGGAATGGTTTTGTGCAGAATGGCATGGAACAAGACTATAAAGACCTGCATGTCTTTCCGGTGGAGTATTTTTGCCCACGACAGACCACCGGAGAATATCTGTGTACGGAAAACACATTTTGCGAGCATCGAGGCTTAGGCTCATGGGATGAAAATGATGCTGGCTGGAAAGCGAGAATTTGCAAAATCGTCGGACAAAAAAACATGACCCGATTGATAAAGTTTAAGAGACGCATTCTTGGGTAGACTGATATTGAGTATTTTTGCAACGAATTTGAAAACAAAGATATGCTGACTTATTTCCCCAATTATTTCTCGAGGCGTGCTATCTTGTGCTACACTATTACCTTAGCCTTGGTAAGTGCCTTGTTCATGAATCATATGCTCCCTCTCAAGTTTGTTGTGTTTGGCTTTGCTGCAGTGATTCTGTTCTTTACATTTGCCAGCAAACTGACGATGAGATGGGGACAGTGTCCTGAGCAAGTATACCGAAGGAGGGTGTTCCTCACGGCATTGGTGATCCGCCTTGTATATGTGATATTTATTTATTTCTATTATATTAGTGAGACTGAGATACCACATGCCTATTATGCAGGTGATGAGCTCTTGTATCAGGATGTGGCGCAAAGGTGGTATGAAGGCAGCTACGAGGAATTCCACAATTACCTTCGTAGTTATATTGACTACTCTGATTCAGGCTATTGCTGGTGGTTGGCAATCTTGTATTTGCCTTTTGGCCCCCATGTGTTGGTGGGACGTGTAGTGAAGTGCTTCATTGATGCATTTACCTGCCTGTTGCTCTACAATTTGGGCAAACGCAACTTTGGGGAGTCTGTTGGACGCATTGCTGCTATTTTTTATATGCTCATTCCCAATGCATGGTTTTATTGTGGCGTTACTTTGAAAGAGATTGAGATGACGTTCTTGGTTGTCTTGTTTGTCGAACGTGCGGATTTGGCTTTACATTCGTCAAAACTTAAGATACAAAACCTTATTATACCTTTAATGGCATCGGCTGCAATGCTGACGTTTCGCACTGCTATGGCGGCAGTGATGGTCGCATCATTGGCCCTTGCTTTTATTATTGGTTCGCAAAAGCAATTGCAAGTTTGGCAAAAGATTGTGTTGGGTATTGTTTTTACCGTTTGGATGTTTATGACGGTAGGTGTTGAGTTGCTGGAAGAGAGTGCTGAATTGTGGGCGAGTAGATCATCCAATCAGGAAACTGGTTATCAGTGGCGCGCTGAGACCAACTCATTTGCACAATATGCTTCGGCTGCTGTGTTTGCTCCTCTGATTTTAACTATTCCATTCTCTACAATGGTGGAAGTTTTTGGCCAGGAGAATCAGATGATGATGGGTGGAGCGAACTTTGTCAAAAATATCATTTCCGGATTGACCATTTTTGCGTTGTTTATATTGTTGAAACGGCGTGAATGGCGAAAACACGTGCTTCCTCTGGCACTTATGGGCGGCTATTTGGTGGTTCTGGTGTTTAGTAATTTTGCCCACTCCGAACGATTCCACTTCCCAGTGTTGGCTTTTGAATTGCTGTTTGCAGCCTATGGCGTTTCGCAACTGACCAACAAGCATAAGCGATTATATATGATTTGGATGGTAGGTATTTGTGTGGCTAATGTGTTATGGGCATGGATTAAACTGGCAGGTAGAGGTTTGACATGAGAATACTTGTTGTCGCTTCGTTCAACAAAGGCCGTTTTGCACCCTTCATTGTCGAACAGGTCGAGGCACTTAAAAAGCAGGGTTGCACAATAGAGTTCTTTGGATTGCAAGGCAAAGGATTGTTAGGCTATTTGAGGAATCTGCCTTTGCTAAAGAAGAAGATTAAGGCGTATTGCCCAGATGTCATCCATGCACATTATGGTTTGTCAGGGCTTTTGGCCAACTTGCAGCGCCACGTTCCTGTTGTGACCACCTACCATGGTTCTGACATCAACGACAAAAAGGTTTTGCCTTTTTCAAAAATGGCCATGCGTTTGTCGGCATGGAATGTGTTTGTTTCTCGGAAGACGTTGGAAATCGCCAAACCAAAAAAGAAATACATACTCTTGCCTTGTGGCATTGATTTGTCCGACTTGCAGCTGACAGAAAGAGCCGAGTCAAGGCGGAAGATGGGCTTGCAGGATGACAGGAAATATATTCTTTTTGCTGGTGCATTTGACATCCCGGTGAAAAACGCTCCGTTGGCAAAAGATACGGTTGCCTGCTTGCGAGAAAATCAAGCGGAATTGCTTGAATTGAAAGGTTATTCAAGAGAAGAAGTGACCCTGCTCATGTGTGCCGCTGATGCTTTCCTGATGACCTCACTGACGGAAGGCTCTCCTCAAGTCATCAAGGAAGCCATGGCTTGTGGTTGTCCTATAGTGAGCGTGGATGTAGGTGATGTGAAGGAACGTGTTGAGGGGTTGGAAGGCTGTTTTGTTTCAGATTCCCGCAATCCGAACGATTTGGCGAATCTTCTCGGGAAAGCATTTGCGTTTGGGCGCAAGACGGATGGTAGAAAAAAGATAGTGGCAGACAGCTTGGATAACCGACTAGTGGCAAAACAACTTTTTGAGATATACGAAAGGGTATTGAGACGTGAGAATCATCGATGGTGAACACATTGACCCGGTATTGTGGTCGGAATTGGTGAAACAATCGCCGATGGCGACATGGTTCCAAACCAGGGAAGCTTATATGTTTTTTAAAGACCTTTCCTTTTTTGAGGCGTTTGCAATTGCAGTTGAGTCAGACGGACAACTGAGGGGCTTGGTTGTCGGCTATATTCAAAAAGACGGAGGAAAGATAAAACAGTTTTTTTCCCGAAGGGCGATTGTTGTTGGAGGACCGCTATTGTCGGATGAGATTACTGATGAAGAGCTTGCTTTTTTATTGTCGGCTTTGACTAAGAGGCTTCAGAAAAAAGCGATATTCATCGAAACCCGTAATTTCAATGACTATACTCGTTGGCGGACGGTTTTCGAACAATCGGGGTTCAGCTATGAACCACATTATGATGTTCAAGTGGATACAACTTCTATGGATTTGGTTAATAGCAAGTTGGATAGGAATAGAAAGCGCAATATCAAAAAAGCATTAGATAATGGCGTTGTCATCGATGGAAACCCAAGTGCGGATGATTTGAGGCAACTGTATTTGATGCTTGAGGAATTATATACTACAAAGGTTAAAACGCCGTTGTTCCCGTTCGAGTTTTTTGAGAAGCTCAGAGCAATTCCTTCATCACGGTTTTTCGTAGCCAAAAACGCAGAAGGACAATTACTTGGCGGTTTGGTGTGCGTTGCTTTGGAACATCGGGCGGTTTATGCCTGGTTGGCGTGTGGTGATGACTACAATTACAAGTCGTTGTCACCTTCGGTGATGGTCAATTATGCCGGTGTTAGTTGTGCGGCAAGAGAGGGAATGCCCAGGTTTGATTTCATGGGAGCCGGTAAACCTGATGACGGAGGCTATGGCGTTCGTGATTTCAAGTTGAAGTTTGGAGGCGAATTAGTGGAATATGGACGCTATGTCCATGTGTGCAACCGCTTGCTGTTTGGTATCGGTAAGATGGCCGTAAAAGTTTTGAAGAAAGCATGAATATTTTAATCGACATAAATCATCCAGCCCATGTGCATTTGTATCGCAATGCATATAAAATGCTGGTCGAAAAGGGGCATGAAGTGCTTGTCGTAGTCAAGGAGATTCCTTCGGCGATGAAGTTGCTTGATTTGTATGGCATTCCATATGTCAACATTGGCAAAAAAGACGACGGTATTATGAAAAAGGGTATGGACCAGTTGGTTTATGACAAGCGTTTGTTGAAGATTGTTCGTGAACATCATACGGATATTGGTTTGGGTTCGTCGATTAATATTCCCCATGTCAGCAGGTTGAATAGGATGAAAAGCATCATTTTGGATGATGATGACGATGAAGCGGAGCCTTTGTTTGTCAAGTTCGGGCATCCTTTTGCTGACACAATACTGACACCTTCTGCCATCAAACGAAAATCCTCCAAAGCTGTCTATGTAGGTACTTATCATGAGATGGCTTATCTACATCCGAACTGGTTTGCTCCCGACCCGACTGTGTTGCGTGATGCAGGCGTTGAGGAAGGAGAGCCCTATTTCATCTTGAGGTTCAATGCCTTCAAGGCGCATCATGACATTGGTGCAGAGGGCTTGTCCATCGAAAACAAACGTCGGCTGGTGGAACGCTTGCAAGCCCTTGGAAAGGTCTTCATCACTACCGAGCGGAACATAGATGATGAATTCAAGCCTTATCAGTTGACGGTATCGCCCGATAAGGCGCATTCGTTGATGTATTATGCCACGATGTTTGTGGGCGATAGCCAGACGATGACTTCCGAGGCTGCGGTGCTGGGTACTCCTGCGGTCAAATGCAACAGTTTCGCAGGCCGATTGTCGGTGCCCAATGAATTGGAGCGACAATACGGTTTGTGCTATTCATTTCTGCCTGAGCAACATGAGGCTTTCTTCGCCAAAATTGAAGAGTTGTTGTCTATGCCCGACCTGAAAGGGGAGTGGCAGTTGCGCCGCCAACGTATGCTGGCCGACAAAATCGACTATACCCGATTTTTGGTTTGGTTTGTCGAGAACTATCCCCAAAGCAGGCAAACCATTATAGATCAACCTGAATTTCAATCCCAATTCAGATGAGCAGAGATTTCACGTTGAAGAAATATGCCGAGCTACTTGAAGGCCTGAAAGAGGGAGGCTATCGTTTTTTGACATTTGAGCAATACTGTTTGGGAAAAGAGTCTTTAAACGGTGTTAGGTTTGTCATCCTTCGCCACGATGTGGACTTGAAAGCCGAGAACTCTCTTGCTACTGCTAAAATCGAGCATTCGTTGGGGTTGGTTGCGTCATACTATTTCCGTGTGGTTGAACAAAGCAATAAGCCTGAAATCATAAAAGCCATTGTTGAAATGGGTCACGAAATCGGTTATCATTACGAGGATATGGCCATTTGTGTAGGTGATGCGGAAAAATCCGTCGAACATTTCGAAAAGCAATTGGCCTATTTTCGACAGTTTTATCCTGTGAAGACCATCTGTATGCATGGTGCCCCGCGCAGCAAATTTGACGGACGCGACCTATGGAAACGGTATGACTATCATGATTTTGGCATTATCGGTGAACCATATTTTGATGTCGATTTCTCAACAGTCTTCTATCTAACCGATACGGGCCGCCGATGGGATGGCTTCAATGTGAGTTTGCGTGACAAAGTGCCCATCTATCAGGATGAATGGATTCGGCAAGGACTGGTTTTCCATAGTACTGACGACGTTATTGGTGCCATCAAAAAGGAGAAACTACCTAAGCAGCTGATGATGACGACTCATCCCCAACGTTGGACGGACCGACCTGAAGAATGGCTCAAAGAAAAGGCCGCGCAATCAACCAAAAATATGGTGAAAGGATTGATGGTGTGGCTCAATTGATTTTTTGTTGTTTTTCCGTGATATTTATGCCTTTTTATCCGAAAAATATTTGTAATTTTGCACCCCAAAGAGATAGAAATACTTATAGTGATGAAAACATATAGAATTATCCTTTATTTTCTATTAGCCTTATTGGCTGTTTCGGCTTCGTCGTGTGTCACGCAACAAAGTGTTCGTTATTTACAGGACATGCCCAAGGACGGTTTGCCCCTCAATAAGTCGTTAGAAGCCACAGTGGCTCCTTTCGATGAGTTGAGAATTATGGTTTTGAGTAATACAGGAAAGGATGATGAATTGCTCAAGCCTTTTAATGCCGTTCAATCTATGGGACAAAGCAATAGTGGCCTTGGCGGTTCTTCCATGTCGGGTTATCTTGTTGATTCTGATGGTAATATTCGGTTCCCTGTGTTGGGTGAGCTCCATGTTGAAGGCTTAACGCGCTTGCAGCTGCAAGATACCATTGCTGCGCAGCTCATACGTAATGGACAGCTTAAAGACCCCTTTGTGATAGCTCGTTTCTTGAATTTTAAAATATTTTTGTTATCCAGTTCAGGCGGCAAGGTGATCAATGTTCCCAATGAGCGTTGCACCTTCCTTGAAGCCTTGGCTTTGGCTGGTGGTTTGGACTGGTATACCCGACGTGACCGTATTGGGGTAATGCGAGAAGTGGACGGCAGACGTGTGATACATTATCTTGATCCTCGTTCCACAGATATTTTCAATGATGAGTTTTTTGTGCTTCAACAGAATGACATCATTTTCACCGAGGAACGCCCGTACAAGTTCTTCAATGCCAATTTGAATACGGTTCTTGGTTTCATTTCGTCAATCACTGGCTTGGTTACCTCGGCAGTATCTGTTGTCACACTTTATAAACTGTTCGAAAATTGGACTTGGTGATTTAACGCAATGTTTTTTCATTAAATAATTATAAGGATTCTCTCCATATATCTAAACAACATATTATTATGGCAACTAACAACAATCCCAACGATATCAACAACGCGAACAAGAGGCCAGAAGACATTAATACTTTTTTTGATGAAAGCGCCAATAGCGGCTTTAAGTTCAAGGATTTGGTCTTTCTGGTATTGCGCAACCTGCATTGGTTTGTCATTTGCGCTTTGATTGGTGGTGTTGTTGCTTACTACATCGTTAGCAAGCAAGAACGGATATATGCAAGTAGTGCGACCATTCTGATTAAGAGTTCGTTGACAAGCAG
This sequence comes from uncultured Bacteroidia bacterium, assembly GCA_902771635.1. Lineage (GTDB taxonomy): Bacteria > Bacteroidota > Bacteroidia > Bacteroidales > F082 > Limimorpha. The sequence goes on from CACXXW010000002.1 coordinate 88,602, forward strand.
CGGTTCGGAATCGCTTCGTGCTTCTACAGCGCTGGGTAGCCTTGGAGGTGGCCCTGTTGTTAGCACCATCAACAATGAGATGATGGTTTTGACCTCTCAGTCGATTATGGAAAGTATGGTGCGCGAATTGAACCTGAATGTTTCATATTCCTATAAGACAAAAGTCTCAAAGCGCAACAAGGACCTCTATAAGGAATCGCCGATTGAAGTCAGATTTCCTGAGATGGATGAACAGGCCAAAGCCTCTTTCAGTGTGAGGCCGGTCGATAAGGAACATGTGGTCCTTGATGATTTTGGGGGTGATATTCCTGCAATGACGGTGCGCCTGAATGATACCGTAATATCTCCAGTTGGCAAGGTCGTTGTGAAGCCTACATGGCGATATGGTGACTTTTATGATGTAGCCATTACGGTCAACCATCGTCCAGTTTCGACGGTGGCATCAATCTATCGTGGACGCATCTCTGTGAGAAGGGAAAATGCAGGTAATGCAGTCCTGAGACTTTCAGTTAGCGACACCTCACCTTTACGTGCTGCTGATGTGCTCAACACTTTGATGGAGGTGTATAACCAAGAGTCCATTGATGACCAGCAACGTGTGCTCGACTATACAGAGAATTTTATCAATGAACGTATCGAGTATTTGATGAATGACATCAATGAAAACGAAAAAGTGTTTGTCGATTTCAAGCGTAGTCATAATATCATTGATACGAAGAGCTATGGTCAGGCCTATATGGCAGCCAGTACGGCATTGACGGAAGAAGCGAAAAAGTTGGATGCCCAAGCTGATATGGTGCGATATCTGCTCAATTTTACCAAGAACAATACAGACCAGATGATTCCTATTGGTGCGGTCACTGTATCATCCGAGGCTTCTACACTTATCAACACATACAATGACAACCTGGTCAAAATTGAGAAATATAAGGCTGATGGTACGATCAATAACCCGGTGGCCCAGAATTTAATGGAAGAACAGGTGAATCTCCATGCCAGCATTGTCGCAGTTCTCGAGATCAATCTGCAAGGTTTGGAAGATCGTATCGATGCTGCAAATCGTGATCGGAACATTGCCAATTCCCAAATCCAAAGTGTTCCTGTTGCCCAGTTGGAATTGGGCTCGGTCGAGCGTATGCAAGGCATCAAGGAAAGCCTTTATTTGCAGCTGCTAACCAAGCGTGAAGAGTTGCTGATGACAAGTCCCCAACTGGAAGCTACAGGTAAAGTGATTGACTATGCACATCCTTATTACACGCCAGTTGCACCAGATGAACGAAGATCGACAATAATTGGTATTCTTATTGGTCTGGCTGTTCCGATTGTCATTTTGATACTTAAGAATTTACTTGATACGACAATTCATGACAGAGTGGACGTGCAAAAGGCTTCCAATGTTCCCTTCCTTGGAGATGTGCCGTTTGAGAAGGATATGCAGGGATATGCCATCAGGGTGCGTGAGAATGGCCGAGATTCACTTTCCGAGTCGTTCCGACTTATCCGATCTAGTTTGGAGTATATGAAAGACAGGAAAGAAGGAGCCCATGCTATCATGTTCACCTCGTTCATGGTTTCTTCAGGAAAGACATTTATCTCCACCAATTTGGCCACCAGTTTCGCTTTGGCAAAGAGAAAGACTGTGCTGGTTGACTTGGATATCCGTAAGGGTACCTTGTTCAAAGTGTTCGATGTTTCTACCAAAGCGGGTGTCTCCAACTATCTGTCTGGTAAAACCGATTCGATTGACGACATTATTCATTCCGATGTCAATACTCCTGGTCTCGACATCATCTTCTCGGGCCCGGTGCCACCCAATCCTGCTGAGTTGCTGATGAGCACGCGTTTGGAGGATATGATGGCTGAACTACGCAAACGTTATGAGTATATCTTCTTGGATAACGTTCCTGTGGGTATGGTAGCCGACTCTGACATTGTGAAGCGTGTGGCAGATACTACAATCATGGTGCTGAGGGCAGGTAAGGCGGATAAGCGATTGCTCTTCGATGTGGATAAATTCTATAAAGACAAGACTTATCCTAATATTTGCGTAATTCTGAATGGCGTAAATAAGAAGAGACGTGGCTATGGCTATTATGGCTATGGTTACGGCTACGGCTACGGCTACGGTTACGGCTATGGTTATGGTAGCGAATACGGCTACGGCTATGGTGATGAAGAAGAACATAAGAAGAAGAAGTGGTATCAACGTATCTTCAAGAAGAAACACCATCACCATCATCACTCTAGCAAGCATGTGAGCAAGATGCATGATGACGGTAAGGAATAATAGATAGTCTATGTTTGGCTTTCGTAACAAACTCCCCCAAGACATTTTCAAGGGTGCCACAGACCTGCATTGTCACCTTCTTCCTGGTGTTGACGATGGCTTTTCCACAGTGGAGAAATCCTTGCATGCTTTGAAGAAACTTGAGGAGCATGGCATAAAGAAGATGGTGCTGACGCCCCATTTTATGAAAGACTATCCCGACAACAACCGCACCACGATTACTGCCAAGTTTGAAGCTTACAAGGAAGAAGCCGCCAGGGTGTGTGGCATTGAGTTGCATATTGCTGGAGAGTATATGATGGATGCCCGATTTTTGGAGCATTTCAAACAAGGCTTCCTAACGTTGGACAAGCAGGGTACCCACGTATTGTGCGAAACATCCTATTTGATGTGCGAACAAGGCGTTTCCGAAATGCTTTATGAGATTATGTGTTCGGACTATCAACCGGTTATCGCACATCCAGAGCGATACGAATATGCCAATAAGGATGATTATTTCAAATGGGTAGATAAAAGATTCAAGTTCCAATTGAATATATTGTCGCTTGCGGGTGCTTATGGAAGTAATGCGGTAGCCAAGTCACAGTATTTGCTGAAAGAAGGCTTGTATGATTATGTGGGTTCCGACATGCATGGACTCAGCAATTATGAGCGCTTTCTCCCTGAAATCCGCTTAAGCAACAAAAACATCGAGCGACTTGAGCAGCTGATTGAAAACAATAAGAAGTTGGTCGGCTGATTGTAAACTGATGCGGAAATAGAAAATCCCGATGGACAATCGTTCATCGGGATTTTTTGGTAATGTTGCCAAAAATGGTTGGTGATATGCAGGAATATCTTCCAATGCCTTAAAAAACCCAGTGGCGTATTATGTTGGAAACCAAGTGATCTTTGCAAACTGTACCGACAATAATGAGACTATCTATACTAATTTGATGAAAGCGTTTTCATCTAACTGCTTTTTGTCGCTTTTATGTGTCTTGTTGTCAGTGATTTACATCATGCCTCACCAACCATTTTTGTCTATTATACCGATTTTTTTTTGTTTGTAAGGCCGTCACATTGTGGCAACCGCTGTGCGGATTTCGCATGGGCTGCCGTGCTTACGATAGCCTTACAACATTATTTCAGTCCACGGGCCTTCAGATAAGGCTCATAGTCGGGGTCTTGGCCGCGGAACTTGCGGTACTGCACCATGCCTTCATCGTTGCCGCACTCTTGCAGGCAGTTCTTTCGGAACGAGGCAGCCAACTCAGGGTTGAAGAGATCGCCCGAACTCTTGAAGTAGTTAAAGGCATCCTTATCCAGCACTTCGGCCCAGGTGTAAGCATAGTAGCCAGCGCTGTAGCCACCATTGAAGATGTGGCTGAAGTTGGTGCTACGATAGCGGGGCAGGATTTCGGGCATCAGGCCGATGGCATCCATTTGCTGCTTCTCGAAGGCATCGACATCAAGGTCTTGGACCTCAGTCAGCTCATGGAACTTCATGTCAAGGATGGAGGCAGCGATAAGTTCGGTGGTCATGAAACCTTGGTTGAACAAAGCACTGTTCTCAATCTTGGCGATGAGGCTGTCGGGCATGACTTCGCCGGTTTTGTAATG
>CACXXW010000003.1 GCA_902771635.1 uncultured Bacteroidia bacterium
ATTCCGAACAGAGAAGTTAAGCCCCGCCGCGACGATGATACTGCGGGAGACCGTGGGAAAGTAGTTCGCCGCCCACCCACAACGGAGACCCTTCACCGAAACAGGTGAGGGGTTTTCTGTTTTTATGCCATCGCTTTGCTCGCCTTTTACTCTTTTTCCTATCTTTGCAATTCATTTCGATTGTCATGAAAGAGCTATTGATCCGTTCGATTTCAGGTCTGCTGATGGGCATTGTGCTCCTCGCATGTGTGTTTGTCTCACCTTGGTCGTGGGCCGCCTTGTTGCTGTTTATCATTGCTGTGGGCACTTTCGAAATGTCGCGACTCCAGCAAATGAATTCAATAACTGGCATCATCATTGGCGAAGCACTTTCCCTCAGCTTTTTTGCCTTGCCTGCCTTGGTAGCACTACAAGTCATCACCCCTCGTTGGCTTCTTCTCGAGATGCTCATTGCGTTGATGCCCTTCCTTTACGCCTTGTTTTCAGTTAAGCATGACGCAAAACCTATATTCACCTACCTTTATGCCTCACTCGCTTTCTTGAGCTTGCCCTCTTCATTGATGCTTTTCATGTATCGCGAAGACCTTTTTGGCACGCTTGCAGGACCAAAGCTTATTATTTTGGTGTTCTGCTTGCTGTGGGTCAATGACATCTTTGCTTACCTTACTGGCAAACTCCTTGGTCGGCATAAACTCTTCTCCCGCATCTCTCCTGGTAAAACCATTGAAGGCAGTATTGGAGGACTTGTTTTCACTATGGTTTCGCTTATCGTGTTCTGCCATTATTCCCAATGGTTTTCTATCCCTCATGCTATAGGCTTGGCCGCCATCGCTGTCGTTTTCGGTACCTTGGGTGACCTGTGTGAGTCGATGCTCAAACGTCAAGCAGGGGTGAAGGATTCTGGTAAACTGATACCAGGCCATGGCGGAATTTTGGACCGTTTCGACTCTATTATGTTCAGCGTACCGTTTATTTTCGTTTATTTGCTGTTGCTATGAAGATTCATAAAAGGTTACACGAAGAAGGAACGGTCGCCATTCTCATCACTCTTGCCGTCATTGCGGTAACGGTTTTTTTGGTCAACTGGCTTTGGCCTTCGCAAACGATATGGCATTATCTTTTGTATGCGTTTGAACTTGTGGTTTTGGTCTTGACCGTACGCTTTTTCCGTGTCCCGATATGGCGGAAAACGACTATTGCGGAAAATGCCGTGCTATCGCCTGCCGACGGTATTGTGGCGGCCAACGAGGAGGTGCTGGAAGATGAGTACTTCCATGAAAAACGCCGTCAACTTTCCATCTTCATGTCAATTTATGATGTCCACATCAATTTCTTCCCGTTTGATGGAGAAGTGACTTATTACAAATACCACCCGGGCAAGTTCTTGCTGGCGTTCAACCCAAAGTCATCGACGGATAACGAGCACAATACGATTATCCTGAAGGACACCAAAGGCCGTGAGATACTGGTACGACAGATTGCCGGTTTTGTGGCGCGCCGCATCGTTTGTGCTTTGGAGCCTGGCGACCAAGCCGTAGTAGGAGAGGAGCTGGGCATGATTCGCTTTGGTTCGCGCGTGGATGTCTTCCTGCCCTTGGATGCCGAGATCAAAGTGAAAATCGGTGACAAAACGACGGGTAAGGAGACGGTTTTGGCCATACTGAAATAAGCTTGTCTTATCCTAATTCCTTATATTCCAACCTCCCCATTTTTTCGACTTCCAACGATGGTTGCCCGAATTCCTCGGTAACTTTGCCCAAAAGCAAATACACGCCGTCGCCCTGAAAAGGCCACGCTTTGAGTGTTTGTGGAAAATGCACCGTGTCGAAAGCCTCACCCGTGACATCGACAAAGGTGCCCAGCGCCATTGTGTCGCCTTTGCAGGTACGCACATATTTCACTGTGACCAATTTGCCCAACATCCTGTAATGACTCCCTACGAAATGTAGCATCTGAGAGGCCATCAACTCACCACGGAACTTGGTCTTCAACAAGTCGAACCAAGTCAAGGAGACAGGGAAACCGTAAAGTTCAATCTCATCATAAGCGTTCTGCAAAGCATTGACCGAAAAACTCGGGAACTCAAAGTGTTGGTTCTCAAGTTCAAAAAGTGTTTCAAGCTGTTCTTTTTTGCCTTCGCTTTTGTTGAGATGCGCCTGCCATAGAAGTTCAGCTTTCGTTTTTTTCGTGAAACTGAACGCACCCCCACGAATGAGCAACACAAGCTGTTCCAATGAAAACGGCACACGCGAAATGAAATTTTCCAAACTAATGAAAGGCCCGTGAGCCTTACGCTCGGCAACGAATCGTTCAACAAATTGTTGCTCAATGCCTTGTAAATGCACGAAACCCATAAAAATTGTCCGACCATTCAAAGTGGTGAGGTAACTGCTGCGATTGACGCAAGGCAGATGGATCTTTGCCCCCATGCGCCGTGCCTCGTTGAAGTAGAACCAAGTTTGGTAGAACCCACCGAAATTGTTAATCACAGCCACCTGAAACTCAAGCGGATAATGGCTTTTCAGATAGAGGCTTTGGTAACTCTCCACCGCGTATGAGGCTGAGTGCGCCTTGGAGAAGGAATAACCCGAAAACGACTCAATCTGTCGCCAAAGCTCACGCACCAAGTCATCAGGGTAACCTTTGGCCTTGCAGTTGTCGAAGAAGCGTTTCGTAACCTCTTCAAATTCAGATTTGTCACGCATCTTGTGACCCATCATGCGGCGCAACACATCGGCCTCTGCCAAGTCTAAGCCTGCAAAATAATGCCCTACCTTCAAAACATCTTCCTGGTAAATCATCACACCGTAAGTCTCTGCCAAAAGTTCTTTCAAAACGGGATGCTTATAGTCTACAGTTTCAGGATGATGGAAGCGGTTGATGTATTCGCGCATCATGCCCGATTTGGCCACACCTGGCCTGATGATGGAACTGGCTGCGACCAAAGTTTTGTAGTCGCTGCAGCGCAACTTGCGCAATAATCCGCGCATAGCTGGACTCTCGATGTAAAAACAGCCGCAGGTCTCGGCTTTAAGCAACTGTCGGCGAATCAGTTCATCTTGTTTCAGCGCGTTAATTTGGTGAATGTCAATGCGCAATCCTCGACTGCGTTCCACCATCTCCACGGCATCTCGAATATGGGCGATGCCGCGCTGACTGAGGATGTCAATTTTGATAAGTCCAACTTTTTCGGCGGAATACATGTCGTATTGCGTGGTTGGAAAGCCCTTGGGTGGCAGGTCGAGTGCGGCATAGTTGGTAATCGGTTCTTCCGTAATCAACACGCCACCCGCGTGGATGGAACGCTGCCGCGGAAAGTCGCGGAGGCGTTCGGCGATGGCCAAAATCTGCTGCCCAATTTCGCTCTGTCGGGCGAAAGGCTCGGGGTTGCGTTCCATCAGGTCGATTTCGCCTTTGGGCAGGCCAAACACCTTGCCCAATTCGCGGCAAAGCGAATTGCTCTGGAAGGTGACCGTCGCGCCAAGCAAAGCCACATATTCCTTGCCGTATTTATTGAAAATGTAGGCGATGACTTGGTCCCTATCCTTCCACGAAAAATCAAGGTCAAAATCGGGCGGGCTGCTCCGCTTGGGATTGAGGAAACGCTCAAAGTACAAGTCCAGTTCGATTGGATCCACATCGGTGATTTTCAGGCAATAAGCTACTACACTATTGGCTCCACTGCCTCGCCCGACATGGTAGAAGCCCTGTTTCATGGCGAAACACACGATGTCCCAGGCGATAAGAAAATAAGCGCAAAAGCCCATCTTCTCAATGATGTCGAGTTCCTTCTCGATACGACGGTAGGCATTCTTGCTTCTCGTCCCATAACGATAAATCATTCCTTCAAAGGCTTTTTGGCGCAACAGTTCCCTATCATCAAAGACATTGCCCGTATATGTGTGTTTGTTTTTCACATCTGCATCCAAGTTGATTTCGCATTCATTCAGGATATGCTCTGCATTTTCAATAAGTTGCGGATAGAGTGCGAAAGTCGTTCTCAGTCTTTCGATAGGTAGCAAAATCTCGTCGGGAGCGGCACAAGCGGCTGGCTCTAATCGCGAAATCAGTACATTTTGATCAATGGCCCTCATGCACTGATGCAATTGAAAATCACCTTCTTCGGCAAAGGTGACAGGTTGCATGGCGACCAGCTTCTCAAAGGATTCGCAGTTGTACAATTTGGTCAATTGGGAAAATCGAACGCCGAGAAACTCATTATTTTTCAACAAGTTCTGCTTTCGTTTCCCGAAGGGATAAATGACAAAGACCTGTTCCCAATCGGGTGCAGTTTCAGGATAGGATTGTTTGCTGAGGTTGTGTCGTGTCAAGAAACGGTTCAGTTCGGCGAAGCCTGCGTTGTTTTTGGCCAAGGCCACATAGAGCAGTTCGTTGCCATTGCGCACCTCCACGCCTACGACGGGCCGAATGCCTTTTCTTTGGCATTCCACCACGAAATCGGCGGCACCCATGGTCGTGTTGATGTCAGTCAAAGGCAAGACGGCATAGCCCATCGCAGCGGCCTTCGTGACCAAGTCCGCAATCGGCATCGTGCCGTAGCACAAGCTGTTATATGAATGTACGTTCAGCAACATTTTTTTTCCATTTTGCGGCTGCCACGATGTGACAGCCCTACAATTCCGGACTGTAGGGCTGTCGTATCACGGCAGCCACTTTATGAATTTATCCCGCCGCCCGATGTATGATTTCTTCCCCAAACCGCATTTTGATTTTGTCCATTGCGGAATAGAGGTTTGTCAGCTCGGCATTGTCGTCGAACAAGGCCAGTTGCGGCGCGCCGCTGACCAATTCACTAAGGCGCACGCCCACCAGCCGTATCATCATCCTTCGGTTGTATAGTTTGTCGAAGATGCCATTCACCGTCTCGCGCAGCACATGGTCGAAGGCGGTGTAAGGGATGCGTTGCTGCATGTCGTGTGTGTCGAAGTTGGAATAGCGGATTTTCACCGTCACGCAGCCCGTCAGCTTGTGTTGCGAGCGCAGGTCGAAACCGAGGCTTTCCACCATGCGCGCAAGGCATTGCTTGATGGTCATCACGTCGATGGTGTCCTGTTCGAACGTCCTTTCCTTGCTGATGGACTTCCGTTCTTGGTAAGGGCACACGGGCGTGCTGTCTTGCCCGTTGGCCTTCTTCCAGATGTCGAGGCCGTGCTTGCCCATGGCGCGTTCCATAGCCAAAGGCGGCAGTCGGCGCAAGGTGCCAATTTTCTCCACACCCATCGAACGGAGTAGGGCATAGGTCTTTTCGCCCACCATAGGAATCTTTTGCACCGAAAGTGGGTCGAGGAACATATTAATATAAGGTGTAGGCACCTGAAGTTCACCGTTGGGCTTGGCCTGTCCCGTGGCAATCTTCGACACAGTTTTGTTCTCTGATAGTCCAAACGAAATCGGGAGGCCTGTCTCCTTGATGATCTTTTGCCGCAGTTCGTGCGACCACAGCTGGCAGTTGTGGAAGCGGTCCATTCCCGTCAGGTCTAAGTAATGCTCATCGATGGACATCTTCTCATACACGGGCGCGCTGTCGGCGATAATGTTGGTCACGAGGCGCGAATAGCGGCTGTAGAGTTCCATGTCGCCACGGATGAACACGGCTTGCCCGCAAAGCTGTCGTGCCATGCGCATGGGCATGGCCGAGTGTACGCCAAACTTTCTAGCCTCATAGCTGCAGGTCGACACCACGCCACGGTCCGACATGCCGCCCACAATGACGGGCTTGCCTTCCAGCGATGGGTTCACCAACCGTTCCACCGAAACGAAAAAGGTGTCCAAATCCAAATGCAAAATCGTCCTTTCCATAAAATTTTCTCCTTTTTTTGCTCAAAAAGCTTGCATATTCCAAAAAAGTCGTACTTTTGACGTGTTTTTAATCAAAAATTTTGCCTTAAAACTAATCATTATATTTGAAATAACATATAAAAAAGCAGAGAAAATTTTTAAATCTTGAATTTTAAATTTTAAATCCCACAATATCATGTACTTCAATTCGAACATAAAATTTTTGCGCAAGCATCGCCATCACACCCAAGATGACATCGCTTTTGCCCTCGGAATGAAACGCTCCACGCTGAGTGGCTATGAAAATGGTGTGTCTGAGCCCAACCTTGAAGCCTTGGTCGCTTTCTCAAAATATTTCGGCATCGCCATTGATACTTTGGTGAAAGTCGATTTGAGCACGATTAGTCCGAGCCAACTTTCGCAACTCGAGCGCGGATACGATGTGCACCTGAAAGGCAGCAACTTGCGTGTGTTGGCCACTACGGTCAACAACGACAACGATGAGAACATCGAACTCGTGACCGAGAAGGCCAAGGCAGGCTATGCCACGGGCTTTGCCGACCCTGAATACATCAAGGTGCTGCCGACATTCACCATGCCCTTCCTCTCGCGTGACCGCAAATACCGCACCTTCCAAATCAGCGGCGACTCGATGCTGCCTATCCCTGACGGTTCCTATGTCACAGGCGAATATGTCCTCGATTGGACCTATATTCGCAGTGGACAGCCCTACATTGTGCTCACGCAGGATGACGGAATCGTATTCAAGATTGTGGACAACAAACTCGAACATGAGAGCAAACTCACGCTCAGTTCATTGAACCCGCTTTATCACCCATACGACTTGCCAGCTGCCGACATCAAAGAGGTGTGGAAGTTTGTGCATTATATCAGCGCAGAGATGCCCGAACAACGTGAAAACCGTTTTCGTGAGGAAGAACTTATCCAAACCGTTCAGGAACTGAAACGGCAGGTGGAGGAGATACAGCTGAAGCTGAATATTTAATCCAGTTGGCTGTAGGGCTGTCACATCGTGGCAGCCGTTGCAGAATTCCAATAACGGCAGCCGTAATACGACAGCCCCACAGCCATTAGGCACAATTTTTGCGGTTATTATTCGTTATGTAATAAAGACAACACTAAAACCCAAAATTGTCATGAGAAAAGTATTTTTAAGTTTGATGCTCCTCTGTGGCTTGGCCATGATCAGCACTAGTTGCAAAGACAACAACAGCAACAACAACAATGTGATACCCGAAGTTCAAGCTGGTGCCATGACGGTAGGCAATAACACCGATAACATCGTTACTGCCAAGACCATTAAGTATGGGCAAAAGAACGCCATTGTCCTCGCTTCCAAGGAGATGACCGCTGCCGACAATGAAGGTATTGCCATCATCTTCAATGGCAACATCGTTCCCGGCACCTACACGATGGGTAATAACACGAAGGATCCCGTCCCCACTGTGGTCGGCTTCCACGAGTTCAACCTTGGTGAGCTGCCCTTTATCATGGGTGCCGACACCTTGTTCTATGGCGATACCTACTACTGGATGAACGGCTTGCTGTCAGTCACCGAAAACAATGGCACCTACACAGTCGTTTTGTCACAAAGCATGGGTACCAATGCCAACGGTCAAACCATGCAGTTGGCCTTGAACTTTAGCGGTACGCTGCCGCCTTATACCTTTGATGTCAATAACAAGTTTAAAATCAAGAACATCGAAAGCCCCATTGGATTGGCAGGTATCACTGCACTCAATGGACTGAGTTCGCTTGGTCTCGATGTGAAGTCGATGCTGTTCATGTCATCCGACCGCAAGCGGTTCTTTATTGTCAGCTATCTGGGCGGTCAGGTCGTTGATGGCGAGTATAACCTCGGCTATATTGGCACACCTTATCTGCCAGTCTTCCCATGCGTCCATGTGGCTCTCGATGGTGACTTCTGGACCTTCCAACCACAAACGGGCTATATCGCCAAGAGTGGAACCTTGAAGGTCACCACCAATGATGACGGCACCAAGACCGTCATCATGGAGAACCTGAAGCTGAAGAATGTGGAGCACGACAGCGAGTTTTTCTTCCCCATCCTCGATGGTTCGCTGCAATACACTGGCTATATGTATGAGCTGAGCCTGTAAGGATTAAGATTCCCTTCGGGAATGGAGTATCGCTATTAATTGAACAGCGGCGGCTTGTGGCAACTTATTGTTTGTAAGCTCTACATGCCGCCGCATGTCATATAGGTGAATTTGTTCCATTCCCGAAGGGAATCTCATAAAAATGTGTACTTTTGCGTCCCAAAACTCTCAATCAGTGATCTACCCAACAAACTTCGAACAAAAAATCGGCTTCTCCAGCGTCCGTCAGATGCTTTCTGACCATTGTATCAGCCAGATGGGACTGGAGAAGGTGGAGACTATGAATTTTTCGACAGACAAAGGCTATATCCTCAAGAGTCTGGAGCAAACCGAAGAGTTTATCCACCTATTGCAGACGGGAGTACCTTTTCCTGTGCGCGATTTTCACGATCTGCGCGAGGCCTTCCACCGCATCCAGATAGACGGTACTTGCCTCAGTGTGGAAGATTTGTTTGCGCTGAAGCCTTCGCTCAATGTTTTAGAAGCTATTTTGCGCTATGGCCACTCTGAAAGTGCCGATGCTACACCACGAATCAAGTCGCTGATTGAGAATATTTTTGTCGAACGGAGTATCTTCACTGAGGTCAACCGCCTTGTCGATGATAAAGGCGAAATCCCTGATAATGCCTCTACTGAACTGCTCGAAATCCGTCAGAGCATCCGTCGCAAGCAAGGCGGCATCGAGAAGCGCATCCGTCAAATCATGAGTGACGCCAAAACCGCTGGATGGGTCGACCAAAAATCAGAGCTTACCGTCCGCGATGGGAGGTTGGTCATCCCGGTGAAGGCAGGTGACAAGCGCGCCATAAGAGGTTTCATCCACGATGAGTCGGCCACGGGACAGACTGTCTACATCGAGCCTGCCGAAATCTTCGACACCTCCAACGAAATCAAGGAGCTGGAATATGCTGAACGGCGTGAGATACATCGTATCCTGATGGCTTTCACCCGATTGTTGCGTCCTTACCTCTCCGAACTTCGTAAGGCTTGGAACCTACTCGGTGAACTCGACTTCATTCGAGCCAAGGCTTTGCTGGCTAACGAAATCGGAGGTGTGAAGCCCGAATTACTGGATGCACCTTGTATCAATTGGCAGCAAGCACGACACCCGCTCTTGGAACACAAATTGAAAGCTCAAGGCAAGCAGGTTGTCCCGCTGGATTTGAAGTTGGATGAAACCGACCGAATTTTAGTCATCAGCGGTCCCAATGCGGGTGGCAAGTCAGTTTGCCTAAAGACCACGGGCTTACTGCAATACATGTTGCAATGTGGTCTTATGCTACCCATGCGTGTCGATTCGCAGTGTGGCTTGTTTGAAAGCCTCTTCATCGATATCGGCGATGAGCAGTCCATTTTGGATGACCTATCGACTTATAGTTCACACCTTATCAATATGAAGGCGCTATTGGAGCAAGCCGATGGAAGAACCTTGTTCCTCATCGATGAGTTTGGCACGGGCACAGAACCTCAGTTGGGTGGCGCCATAGCTGAAGCCATCCTTTTGGAACTCAACAAAAAACAGGCTTTTGGCATGGTCACTACGCACTATGCCAATCTCAAACTTTTGGCCGACAACCATGAGGGCATCGTTAACGGTGCCATGCTGTTCGACACGAGGTTCATGCAGCCCATGTATATCATGATGACGGGCAAGCCTGGTTCATCCTTCGCTTTCGAAATTGCCAAGAAAATCGGCTTCCCCAAACAGATTCTTGATGACGCGGCCAACATCACTGGCGACCAACACCTCAAGTTCGAGAAACAATTGCAACAGCTTGAAGTCGACAAGAAAGCCATCCGCAAGAAGGAACAAGACCTGCGTATTGCCGACCAACTATTGACTGAAGTGGTGGAGAAATACAAAGGCTTGCTTGCTGAACTCGAAGGCAAGAAGAAACAGTATCTTCGCGATGCTGCCGCAGAGGCACAAGAGCTCATCCAAAAAGCCAATAGCCAGATAGAGCGCACCATCAAGGAAATCAAGGAGGCACAGGCTGAGAAGACCAAGACCAAGGAAATCCGCCAGAACCTTGAAAAGACAAAAGAGGAAATCGCACAGAAAGCCAAGGAAGTAGCCGAAGAGAAGAAGAAAGGAGAAGCCGAGGAGGAGCTCAAGGTGGGCGACACCGTCTGCATCGACGACATGCAGGTGGTGGGTGAAATCCTGAGCATCAACGATACCGATGCAACCATCCTCTTCGACAGCATAAAGTTGCGCACCTCGCCCGATAAGCTCCGCAAAGTGAGCCGTGCCGAGGCACGAAAGACGCAGCGCCGCTGGCAGGCAGGACTTATTGCCGAAGAACTCAGCGAAAAGGCCGAGCATTTCGACCTCACTCTCGATGTGCGCGGTAAGCGAGCCGAAGAAGCCTTGGACATCGTGGATAAGTATTTGGATGAAGCCAAACTGTTGAGCATCAAGGAGGTGAGTATCCTTCACGGCAAGGGTAATGGCATCCTGCGCAAGCTCATCCGTGAAAAACTCAGCCACAACCGTGAAGTGGAACGATTCTGCGATGCTTCGCTCGAAACAGGCGGAACGGGTATCACAAGGGTTTATTTCAGATGAAAAAAACAGAGCCAGAACAGCCTGACTCTGTTTTTTTTACATAAGCCTCACTTATTTTCTCTTGAACAGGGAAAGGATAAGGAGTAGCACAACGGCACCCGCTGTTCCGACCAGCAACTGGCCCCAGAAAGTGTCGCTTACTGTCAGATTGAGCTCTCTGAAAATCCAGCTGCCTAGGACACCGCCGACCAGACCTACGATGATGTTTACCAAAAGGCCATGGCCTCTTTTCATGATTTTACCAGCAATGAAACCTGCCAGGGCTCCGATGAAGATAGATACAATGACTCCCCACATAGTGTTTTTAGATTTAAGGATTAAGTATTTAAAGATTGAATTTGATTAGTGTTTGTTCATTAAATCAGCAATCTCGTTGTTTTGTTGTTCGATGTAATTGAGAACATCGTCGCGGCCAGTCTTTTTCTCCGCCGAAGTGATAAAGATAGGCGGTAGTTCTTCCCACTCTTCCAAAAGTTTTGCCTTAAAAGCCTCCACATTCCTTTCAAGCTCCGCTTTCGAGACCTTGTCAGCTTTAGTGAACACAATGCAGAAAGGCACTTGGTTTTCACCTAACCATTCTACAAAGCCCAAATCGTTGTTTTGCGGCTCGATGCGCGAGTCGACCAAAACGAAAGTGCACACCAAATTGCGGCGGCGACTGATGTAGTTGTTGATCATCACGCGCCATTGCTCGCGAGTCTTCTTCGAGTGCTGTGCATAACCATAGCCCGGCAAGTCGACAAGATACCAAGCGTCATTGACAATGAAATGGTTGATGGCCACCGTTTTTCCTGGCACCGATGAAGTTTTGGCTAAACCCTTGCGTTGCACCAACATGTTGATTAGCGATGATTTGCCCACGTTGGAGCGGCCAATGAAGGCATATTCGGGAATGTTGTCGTTCGGCAAGAACTCAAAGCGAGTGTTGCTCATTAGGAATTCGGCTTTTTTGATGTCCATAAGTGCGGTGTTTTTCTCAACTATTTTGCAAAAGTAACAAAAAAAGCCGAAATCCATTGTTTTTTGTTGAAAAATATTGCTTTGAACTCTAAAAAATTAACAAGATTTCAACAAGATATAAACAAAGTTATGAACAAATTCTGTTGATAACTTGTTTTTAATTTGTGTAGAAAAGTGTTTGTAAGTGGGAAAAAGTGTATATCTTTGCAGCTGGAAAAATGATGACAAACGACAATGAGTTACTTGGTAGGACATTATAACTGCAAATTGGATTCGAAAGGCCGTCTTTTGGTGCCTAGCGAATTCAAGGAGCAATTGGGAAGTCAAGTGGAAGAAGGCTTTGTCCTTCGTCCTGGTCTTCATGCCACCTGCCTTGAACTCTACACGAGAAAAGACTGGGATGAGGTGCAAGACCAGCTGCGTGCTGCATTCAGCCAATTCAAGGCAAAGCAGGAGGCGGTGCTGCGCAAATACAATGCTGGAGCCCGTTTCGTGCGACTCGACGGCAGCGGTCGACTGCAGATTCCCAAAGACCTCATCGAAAAAGGTGCGCTCGTGAAAGACCTGGTCATCACTTCGGTCACGACGAAGATGGAAATCTGGGACAAGAACCTCTACGAACAGTCCATCGACGAGCTTGACGACGAGGAGTTCTTCAACCTGCTTGGCGAAAACATCAAATAGGGAGGATAAACATGTATCACAATCCGGTCATGTTGAAAGAGTGCATCGAGGGCTTGAACATCAACCCCGAGGGCATCTACGCCGACGTTACCTTTGGCGGTGGTGGCCATTCGCGCGCCATCCTTGAAAGGCTGACGACGGGGCATCTCTATGCCTTTGACCAAGATGAGGATGCCGAAGCCAATGCCTTTGACGACGAGCGCTTCACCTTTATTCCCCAAAACTTCAGGTACTTTAAGAACTTTATTCAACTTTATAACGGCGGCCGTCAGATTGATGGCATAATCGCCGACTTGGGCGTTTCTTCGCACCAGTTCGACACACCTGAGAAAGGCTTCTCGACTCGCTTCGACGGTCCTTTGGACATGCGCATGAGCCAGATGACCCCCAACGACGCCGCCACTGTGGTGAACACTTACGACCATGCCGACCTGACGCGCATCTTTCGACTTTATGGCGAGATGCAACAGCCCCAGCTCATCGCCTCCGACATCATCATGGCGCGCGAGGCCGAGCCCATTGAGACCACCGAACAGCTGAAGGCTGCAGTGCAACGCCGTTTGCCACGTGGCAAGGAGAACAAGGTGCTTGCCCAACTCTTCCAAGCTTTGCGCATTGAGGTGAACCAAGAGCTCGAAGCTCTTAGCGCTTTCCTCACGCAATGCCCAGATGTTTTGAAACTGGGTGGCCGCCTTGTGGTGATGTCTTATCATTCGTTGGAAGACCGTCTCGTGAAGAACTTCATGAAGACTGGCAACGCCGAAGGCAAGGAGGAGAAGGACTTTTACGGAAACCTGTTGACACCATATACTATCATCACGCGCAAGCCCATTGTTCCCTCCGATGAGGAGATGGAAAGCAACAACAGAGCTCGCAGCGCCAAACTCAGAATCGCGGAAAGGAAATAAAGACATGGGAGATAAGAAAGATACAAAGAAGAACAAGAAGGGTGGTAAGAGAGTAATGTCGGTTCTGGGCGGTACTTTCCTCGTAAGGGAGAAATTCACCAAGCAGTTTCTCTTCCTTGCGTATGTCACCCTGTTGCTTATGGTTATCATCACCAACACCTACATAGCGGAGGAGAAGAACCGTGAGTTGACACAAGCCACCAAACGTCTCAACGACTTGCAGGTGGAATACATACAGGTGAAGTCGGCCATTATGGAGGCCTCAAAACAGTCGGTGCTGGTCAAAAGGCTGCAAGGCACAGGACTGAAAGAAGCTACTGAGCCCCTGAAGCGCATCAACATGAATGTCGAACCCGAAAAGAAAGAGGAGCCATGATTGATCCGAAAACCGATACGCTTTGGAAGACCTATTTGGTCTATTTCCTCGTCCTTGTCTTTGGCATCGCCATCATCGCGAAAATCATCGTGGTGCAGACCAAGGACAATAAGGAGTTGGTGAAGCTCGCCGAACAGCGTGAATACCGTGTCGACACTTTGGAAGCATCGCGCGGCAACATCTTTTCTGCTGATGGGCAACTGATGGCAACCACCATCCCGCTCTATGATGTCTTTTTCGATTACAAGGCAGTTGACTCGGTTGTTTTGGCCGAAAACATCGATTCGCTATGCGTACAGATGGCTGAGTTGCTTCCCAAGCGTAATGCTGCCCAATGGAAGGCTTTCTTCGCCGAAGGCAGGGCCAAAAAAAACCGTCACTACAAGATAGCACTGAACATCACCCAAGCGGAGCTGCGCAAGATGCAAAGCTTTGTCATCTTCAACCGTGGTATCTACAAAGGAGGCATCATCGTTGAAAAGAAAATTAGGCGTGAGCATCCCTACAAGAATCTGGCTAGTCTCATGCTTGGTATGGCCAACGAGAAGAAGGGCTACTTTTTTGGTCTAGAGGGCGCTTACAATAACTATCTCAGAGGACAAAACGGCAGACAATTAGTGCGTAGGATCCACCACGGCGGTTGGATTCCCGTCGACTCAGAAGACAACACCGATGCCCAAAACGGCGATGATGTCATCACTACCTTCGACATCAAGTTGCAGGATATTGTGGAGAGTGCACTCAACAATACGTTGACCGTCAACAAGGCGGAACAAGGTTGCACCATCCTGATGGATGTGGAGACGGGTTATGTCAAGGCCTTGGCCAACTTGAGCCTCAACCATGAGACGGGTAAATATGAGGAACTGTACAATGTGGCCTTGACTGAGCGCTACGAGCCGGGATCAGTATTCAAGATTGCTTCGATGGTCGTGCTGCTCAACAACAACGAAAACATGAGCCTCAGCGATAAGGTGAACATCGGCACGGGCCCCATCAAGTTCTCGAACCGTACGATGAAGGATGACCATAGCTTTGCCAAAGGTGGTATCTGCACTGTGCAGGAGGTCATTGAGCAGTCGTCGAACAAAGGCACTGCGGTGCTGGTTACCAAAAACTTTGCCGCCCATCCTGAGAGATATGTCGATGGCCTGTATGCCTTGGGTCTGAACAAGAAAATCGGTACGGGCATCACGGGTGAAGCTCAGCCTGTCATCAAGCACCCGAATGACAAGACTAAAGACGGCCGCAAGCTTTGGTCGAATGTGTCCTTGCCGTGGATGTCAATCGGCTATGAGGTGAACGTCACCCCAATGCAGCTCTTGATGCTTTATAATGCTATCGCCAATGGAGGTCGCATGATGAAGCCTCAATTTGTCACTGAGATCCGTCGTGGCGAACAGACCGTGGAGAAATTTGAGCCCATTGTGCTCAATGAGCATATCGCTTCGCCAGAGGCCATAAAGAAAATACAGACCATGCTTGAGGGTGTGGTGATTAGAGGCACGGCCAAGCGTCAGTTTGCCGACTGTGTTGTTGGAGTGGCGGGCAAGACGGGCACTGCACAATACTATGATAAGGTACAGGGCTATGCTTACCACGAACCGGGCATTGGCAGGAAGTTGTACAACACCACTTTTGTGGGTTATTTCCCCACCGATAAGCCGCGCTACAGTTGCATCATCATGGTGAGCCGCGCCCGTGGCGCCAAATGGGCTGCTGGCGGCGTGTCGGCACCAGGTTTCAGGGAGATTGCCGAAAAGGTGTATGCCACGCGCATTGGAATCATGGAAGACGACAGCGTCGTGATGAAAGCGGATAAAGCTAAGGCCCCTGTCATAGTGCGTCACGACAAGGAGTCGCAGTATCTTAAAGGCATAGCCAAAAACTACAGTGACTATGCCATCAATGGCGACTGGGTGACGGTTGAGAGCAATGAGAATGGCCAAATCACCATGCGCGAGGCCAAACTTTCCAATTGTGTTGTGCCTGATGTGGTCGGTATGGACATCACGGATGCCATTTATCTCCTTGAGAATATGGGCATCAGTACGGAATTCACGGGTCAAGGTGTTGTCAAAGAGCAGTCGCTGCACGCTGGCGATACCGTCAAAGCCAATAGCACAATGCACTTAAAACTTGAAAAATGATGAAACTCAAAGACATATTGACGAATTGCAACCTTTTGGAGATCGTTGGAGAGAAAGATGTCGATGTTGCCAACATCACTTTCGATTCCCGTAAGGTAAGCCAAGGCACTTTGTTTTTTGCCGTCAAAGGTACGCAGGTCGATGGCCACGACTACATTGACGGTGCCATCGAAAAAGGCGCTTCGGTGATTGTGTGTGAGAAACTGCCGCGTAAAAAAGTTGAAAATGTCACCTATGTGAAAGTAGATAACTCGGCATACGTATTGGGTGTTGGCGCTTCCAATTTCTTCGGCAATCCTTCGGAGAAGCTGAAGTTGGTGGGCGTGACAGGTACCAACGGCAAGACCACCATCGCCACCTTATTATATAGGCTTTTCACTGAAGCGGGCTATAGTTGCGGTTTACTCTCGACAATTGAGAACATTGTCAACCGTGAGGTCGTTCCTTCGACGCACACGACCCCTGATCCTATCGAGCTGAACACCTTGTTGCAGCAGATGGTTGACAAGGGCTGTGAGTTCGCTTTTATGGAGGTGAGTTCCCACAGTGTTGCGCAAGACCGCATCGCGGGATTGCATTTCG
Source organism: uncultured Bacteroidia bacterium (assembly GCA_902771635.1). Taxonomy (GTDB): domain Bacteria; phylum Bacteroidota; class Bacteroidia; order Bacteroidales; family F082; genus Limimorpha. The sequence continues at coordinate 16,170 of CACXXW010000003.1, forward strand.
CTGGAGGCATTTTCACCAACTTGACGCACGACCACTTGGATTACCACAAGACTATGGCCAACTATCGCAACGCCAAGAAGAAGTTCTTCGACGGTTTGCCGCAGTCCGCATTCGCCTTGACCAACTTGGATGACAAGAACGGCGCGTTTATGCTGCAAAACACGCAGGCCCGCAAGTTGAGCTATGCCTTAAAACACGATGCTGACTTCAAAGGTGTCATCATGGAAAGCCATTTCGACGGTATGCTGCTTAAGGTGAATGGTATTGAGATGTTCACACAACTTGTCGGCGGGTTCAATGCCAGTAACCTCTTGGCCATTTATGGTGCGGCTACGGCTTTGGGATTCAATAAGGATGAGCTGCTGGTCGAAATCAGCAAGTTGCATGGCGCCAACGGTCGTTTCGACATGGTGCATTCTGAACAAGGTATTGTTGGTATTGTTGACTATGCCCACACGCCTGACGCATTGGAGAATGTGTTGGTGACCATCAATGAGGTGCGTTGCCACAAGGAGACGCTCATCACCGTGGTGGGCTGTGGTGGTAACCGTGACACCACAAAGCGTCCCGAGATGGCTGCCGTCGCTGTGAAGCTCAGCGACCGTGTCATCCTCACCAGCGACAATCCGCGCAACGAAGACCCTGATGAGATTATTCGTCAGATGAAAGCTGGTGTGGCCGAAGAAGACCGTGGCAAGGTGTTGAGCATTACCAACCGTCGCGAGGCTATCCGCACTGCTGTGGCGCTGGCCAAACGAGGCGACATCATCCTTTTGGCGGGCAAAGGCCATGAGAACTATCAGGAAATCAACGGAGTAAAGAACCATTTCGACGACAAGGAAGTGTTGTCGGAAGCATTGAAGGAGGCATAAGCCATGTTGTACTATCTGTTCAATTATCTGCAACAATGCGATTTTCCGGGTGCGGGTGTGTTCAACTACGTCACCTTCCGGGCTGCCGTTGCCATCATCCTCTCATTGGTTGTGGCCGTGTGGTTTGGCAATTGGTTCATCAAGATGTTGAAGCGTAAGAAAATCGTTGAGACCCAGCGTGATGAGTCCATTGATCCATATAACACCAAGAAAGTTGGTGTACCCACTATGGGTGGGGTAATCATTATTGCCGCCATTTTGATCCCAGTGCTTTTGGTGTGCAAGCTTCATAGTGTTTACACCCTATTGATGATTGCCACTACGTTGATTCTTGGTATTTTAGGATTTGCCGATGACTTTGTGAAGACCTTTAGGGGCAAGAAAGACGGACTGAAGCCTGCAGTAAAGTTAGGCGGACAGATTCTGCTCGGTCTGCTTGTCGGCTTGACCTTGCGTTTCAGCCCTGCGGTGCAAATCAACGAGACTGTCCAGTTGAAGATTGAGGACAACAAGGAAATCGTGGTGAAGAGTCCCGACGTGAAGTCAACAAGGACTACTATCCCGTTCCTGAAAAACCACAACCTCAACTATGCCGACTTATTCAAGTGGGCTGGTCCTAAGTGGATGTATAACCTTGCTTGGATTTTCTTTGTGCTGCTTACTGTCTTTGTCGTGGCTGCTGTCAGCAACGGCTCCAATCTCAACGATGGTATGGATGGTATGGCTTCGGGCAATTCTGCCATCATAGGAATCACATTGGTCATTTTGGCTTATATCTCCAGTAATGCGGTCACGGCTAGCCACTTCGATGTGATGTATATCCCAGGAAGTGAGGAACTTGTCGTGTTTATGGCTGCTTTTGTAGGTGCCCTTGTCGGCTTCTTGTGGTTCAACTCTTTCCCAGCTCAGATCTTTATGGGCGACACGGGTAGCCTGACCATCGGTGGCATCATCGCGGTGTCGGCTATCATTATGCACAAGGAGTTGTTGTTGCCTTTGCTTTGCGGCGTGTTCCTGTTTGAGATCCTTTCCGACTTGGACGTGAAGCGCTTTGTCAAGACGGGAAAGAAACACCGCATTTGGAAGAAAGGTCCTTTGCATGACCACTTCCGCACCAGCTATAGTGACTTCAAGAAAGCTTGGCCTAACTCCACCGTCACTTTCAAGGGGCGTGGAGAAGGATACAATACCGTCCATCATGAGGTGAAGATTACCATTAGATTTTGGATTGTCACCATATTGCTGGCAGCATTCACGCTTATTACGTTTAAAATCAGATAGATTTGATAATTCAAAGATTCAAGATTTAATATTCAAGAATCGAACATTTTAACTGAACAACTGAATAACTGACAACTGAACATCTAATCAACCATGACTTATTTTGAGGAATTGATCAACACGAAACCCAAGCAGCCCTCCACTATGGTGGCAAGTATATCATCAAAGGTTTTGCAAATCAGGAAGGAGAACATCAAGCTGAGCCTTAGCGACTTGAATACTGTCGACCATCGTCAGGAGTATATTGCTACCGTTGACGGCGTGATGTATTACGATGATTCGCGTGCCGAAAACGTCAATGCCACTTGGTTCACCTTCCAGAATATCGTGAAGCCTGTTGTTTGGATTGCAGGTGGTGACGACAGTATGGCTGATTTCAAGGACTTGAAAAAGGTCGTGAGGCAGAAGGTGAGGGCTATGGTGTGTGTCGGCGAAGGCAATGCCAAGTTGAAGAAAGCTTTTCATAAAGATATTACGGAATTGTTTGAAGTTGAAAACATGGATGAGGCTGTCAATCTGGCGTCCTTGCTTGCCCAGGACAATGATATCGTGCTGTTTTCGCCCGCATGCAAGTCGGCGAAAGGGGAGACCTATACTGAACGTGGCAACCAATTCACGGAAACTGTAAAGAGAATGGAGCATGAACGTCATCAATAAAATAATGAAGGGTGACAAGGTGATTTGGATTGTCGCCTTGATTTTGAGCATCATCTCGCTGATTGTGGTGTATAGCGCGACTAGCGTCTTGGCAGTCTCAAAATACGAGGGCAACACAGGTCGCCTGATGATGAAGCATTTGGGTATGCTGATTTTCGGCATACTGATGATGATTGGTGCCTCGCGGATTAACTATAAGCGTTATGCGAAGATTGCCTTGCTGCTGATGATTCCCAGCTTGGCCTTGTTGCTTTACACCTTGGTGTTTGGACGCAACATCAACGATGCCAGTCGCTCCATCAATCTTGGCGGTTTTTCGTTCCAGCCCAGTGAGATGGCCAAAATCATCCTCATCACCTACTTGTCGCGCCAAATCATTATGATGGAAGGCTCAGTTTATCTTTTCAAAGACTTCTTGATTAAACTGGCTGCGCCCATCCTGTTGACAGTTGCCTTGATTTTCTCCGAGAACCTTTCGACCGCTGTCATCTTGATCGCTGTGTGTATGGTGCTGCTCTTCATCGGTAGAGTGAAGTTTTTGCACATCTTGGCACTTGTCGGGTTGTGTGTTGTTGGCATGGGTGCCTATTTGGGCTTCGATGCCGCCAAGACTAGCATCCAGAACAGTCGTGGAGTGAAAGCCCAGCAGGAAGCCCTGGCTAAAGGTGAGGTGAGTGTTGAATATAAAGAAAAGCAGAACCGAATCCAGACTTGGGCCAACCGCTTGAAGTCGATGGGGGAGGATAAGGAGAAAGTCGATCCCTTTGATGACAAGCATTTGCAACGCACCTATGCCGACATAGCTGTGGCTTCGAGTTCTGTCTTCGGAAAAGGTCCCGGAAAGAGTGAGCAACGCAACTTCCTTCCGCATCCTTATTCCGACTTTATCTATGCCATCATTGTCGAAGAATATGGGCTCATTGGTGGCATTGTCGTATTGCTGCTCTATGTGATTCTCTTCACGAGGGTATTGCGCATTGTCATCAAGCGCCCGCTTACTTTCGGCGCGCTGATGGCCTTCGGATTGGGTTTCTTGGTCATCTTGCAGGCGATGATCAATATGGGGGTCTCCATCGGATTGTTGCCCGTCACGGGTCAGCCATTGCCCATGGTGAGTATGGGCGGTACCTCGTTGATGGCTACGGGACTCATCTTGGGCATGATATTGAGCGTTACGCGAAGCATGGAAGATGAGGAAATGAATAAAGAACAAGAAATACAAGCACTTACAGAAACTACTGAAGATGAAAGAGAACTTGAAAGTCGTGATTAGCGGAGGTGGCACGGGCGGTCATATCTTTCCCGCCATTGCCATTGCGGACGCCTTGAAGCGGAGGTTTCCTCAGGCCGACATCCTCTTTATTGGTGCCAAAGGCCGTATGGAGATGGAACGGGTGCCAAAAGCTGGCTACCCTATCGAAGGCTTGTGGATTAGTGGGATGACCAAAGACATCAAGTCACTCTTGTTGCCGCTAAAGCTTACAAGTAGCGTCAATCATGCCATCGCCATCTTGAAGCGTTTCAAGCCTGATGTGGTGATTGGGGTTGGTGGATTTGCAAGTGGCCCAACTTTGATGGCTGCCAACTATCTCGGTATTCCCACTGTCATTCAGGAACAGAACTCCTATCCAGGCAAGACCAACCGCAACGTGGGCAAGAAGGCAAAGGCTATTTGCGTGGCTTACGACCACCTCGACCAATGGTTCCCTGCTGAGAAGATACACTTCACTGGTAATCCCTTGAGGGCAAATATCACCCTCAATGGTACCCGTGAGGAAGCTGCCGAATTCTTCAACCTTGATCCGAAGAAACCTGTTGCCTTGCTTGTGGGTGGCAGCCAAGGTGCCTTGGGCATCAACATGGGCATCAGTGCGCAACTTGCTGCCTTCAAGGACAATGACTTGCAACTCATCTGGCAGACGGGCAAGACATATATCACCCAAGCCCAAGAGGAAGTGAAGACTTTAGGTTTGGGAAACCAGGTGAAGCCCACTGTCTTCATCGACCGTATGGACTTGGCCTATGGTCTCGCGGATGTGGTCATCTCGCGGGCAGGTGCCATGTCGATTTCGGAATTGGCCTTGGTGCAGAAGCCTGTCATCTTCGTGCCTCTGCCTACGGCAGCCGAAGACCATCAGACCAAGAATGCCCAACAACTTGTCGACGCAGAAGCTGCCCTTATGGTTCGCAATGCCGATGCGGAGAAGGAACTCGTTCCCGCTTTGTTCCGCCTGAAGGATGACAGTGCGTTGCAGGCCAAATTAAGTAAAAACATCGGCAAGTTCGCTCGGCCGAACGCTGCAGATGATATTGTAGATCAAATTGTTAATGTTATAAGTTGATAGTTAATAGTTAATTGTTATGTGATCCTTTGACAAGCTCAGGGGCTTAGGCCCCTGAGCAAGTCGAACCGATGAAAAGAGAGGAAAATGAAACACGGAGAAGGACATACGATTTATTTTTTAGGCATTGGCGGCATTGGGATGAGCGCTTTGGCTAGGTATTACCATAGTCAGGGCTACACAGTAGCAGGTTACGACCGCACACCTTCTCCGCTGACTCGGCAATTGGAAAATGAGGGCGTGGCAATCCATTATGAAGATAACAACAACTTATTGCCCGCCCTCATTGAGTCGGTCATCTACACTCCTGCCGTGCCGTACGACCTCAAGGAGTTTGAGACCCTCCGGCAGCGCAACCTGCCGATTCTGAAACGTGCCGAAGCCTTGGGCAAGATCACGGAAGGCCACTTCACTATTGCAGTGGCCGGCACGCATGGCAAGACTACTACCACAGCTATGGTCGCACACATCCTACATCAATGCAAGGTAAACACCACTGCCTTCATCGGTGGCATCGCCAACAACTTCAATAGCAACCTGCTTTTGGGTGAAGGCGCAGACAGTACTTTAGTTGTGGAGGCCGACGAGTATGACCATTCTTTCCTGCAACTTCATCCTAACATTAGCATCATCAACTCCATTGATGCCGACCATTTGGACATCTATGGCGACAAAAAGCATTTGGTGCAGGGCTTCAACGACTTTGCACATCTTACACAAGATAAAGTCATCGTGAAAGAGGGCTTGGACATCGAGGTGGAGAATGGTATCCGTTTCGGTTTTGGTGAGTCTTGCGACTATTGCGCCGAAGTTCTCAAATCGGAAAAAGGTGTCACTGATTTTGTGATTTATGGCGAAGGCCAAAAAACCGAAGTCAGATTGCCCATGGCGGGTAACCATAATGTGCTGAATGCCACAGCAGCCTTCATCGCAGCTCGTCAAGTGGGACTGCCAGCTGAAGCCATTGCTGAGGCTTTGTCGACCTTCAAAGGTGTGAAGCGCCGCTTCGATATTCGTGTCAACAATGAAAAGCATTGTTATATAGATGATTACGCGCATCATCCCGAGGAAATACGTTCATGCCTGACAGCTGTAAGAGCTTCCTATGTTGGAAAACGCATCACGCTGGTCTTCCAGCCTCATTTATTCAGTCGCACCCGTGATTTCATGGATGAATTCGCCTCAGTTTTGGCCTTGGCTGATGAACTTATTCTTTTGGACATCTATCCTGCTCGTGAGAAGCCCATCGAAGGCATCACCTCAAAGGCTTTGTTGGAAAAGGTGCCGATGACTGATAAAAGAGTTTGCCAGAAATCGGAGCTTATCAGCTTGATTGACAGCGAGAAGCCAGAATTGCTCCTTACTATGGGCGCAGGCGACATCGACCGTTTTGTTGAACCTCTTGAAGAACTGATAAAGTCATGGTAAAGAAGATCTTAAGCATATTGTTGTGGGTTGTCACGGCTGCTGCGCTGGTGGTTTTGTTCGTGTTTGCGCGAGAAAACTACCTGACCATGCCATTGAAGTCGATTCAGCTGATTCCAGCCACCGATACGGGCTTTGTCAGGAAGACGGCCTTGCATGATGAGATTGAACAAATCTGTGGCAATTCGAAAGTTGGCACCGTCAACATGATTGCCATCCAGAAAGTGTTGGAAAGCAACGCATGGATAGAGAATGGTTCTTCATACATCGACCTTGACGGCACGCTTAATGTCAGCTTCCAGGAATATGAGCCATGGTTTAGGGTGTTTGGCAAGGACGGACATTCCGTCTATGTCACCCGCGAAGGTTTCGTTATTCCATCGAGCCGTACCTATACACCTTATGTGTTGGTGACTAGCGGCAATTTTGAACTCAGGAGTGACTCGACTACTTATCAGCTTACCGACACCCTTGAAAGCGATCGGAATCTGCTCAATGCTTTACATTGGTGCGAAGCCATTGAGGGGAACGACTTTGTGGGCCATTGTATTGGGCAACTCTATTGCAACAAAAGAAACCAGTTCGAACTCACTGTGAAGGGCTTCGATGGTAGAGTGGTTGTGGGCGATACCTGCGATGCCTCGGATAAGCTGAGGCGTTTGGAAATCTTTATGAAGCAGCGCATCGACAGCCCTGAGACCAAGACTCTGAAAAGTATCAATCTGAATTATAAAAATCAAATAGTCTGTACAAAACGATAATGTTATGAGCGAAGGAAAAATCATCGTCGGATTGGACATCGGCACCACCAAAGTGGCTTGTATCGTGGGCCGGAAGTCCGACAAAGGAAAAATTGAAATCTTGGGGTACGGCAAGACCGTATCCACAGGTGTGCGTCGTGGCGTGGTCACCAATATCTTCGACACCGTCGAGGCCATCAAGACGGCGGTCAAGCAAGCCTCTGACCAATCGGGCGTCGAAATCAACCGTGTCAGCGTGGGCATCGCCGGTCAGCACATCAAGAGTTTGCAACATCGTGGCGTGCTGATGCGTGACCATCACGACACTGAAATCTCTGAAGCAGAACTTGAACGTCTGCGCAACGACACCTTTAAAATCAACATGACCCCTGGCGAAGAGATCATCGATGTCATCCGTCAGGACACCTATGTGGATGGCGAGTTGGCCACCAACCCCGTGGGTATGTTGGGCAATAAGATTGAGGCCAACTTCCATGTCATCATTGGCCAAACCTCAGCGGCCAAAAACATCATTCATTGCATCCAAAATGCAGGCCTGGACATGGATTATATGATCCTTGAACCTATCGCATCGGCACAAGCTGTGCTCGATGAGGAAGAAAAAGATGCTGGAGTGGTACTCGTCGACATTGGCGGCGGCACTACCGACATCGCCATTTTCAAGGACAAGAAGATACAACATACCGCCGTGATTCCTTTTGGTGGCAACATCATCACTGAAGACATCTGCACAGGTTGTTCCATCATCAAGCATTACGCCGAAGAGGTGAAGGTGAAGTTCGGTTCGGCTTTGGCCAGCGAGAACCGCGATGATGAGGTGGTCTCCATCCCTGGCATCCGTGGCAGAGAGCCCAAGGAAATCTCTTTCAAAAACCTGGCTCACATCATCCAAGCCCGTTTGGAGGAGATCTTCGAGCTGGTCAACTATGAAATCCAGAAGGCCAAGACCGACAACCAACTCATCGCTGGCATTGTGTTGACAGGCGGCGGTGCCATGATGAAGCATATCCAGCAGTTGGCTGAGTTCAAGACGGGCTTGGAGGTCCGCATCGGTTATCCCAACGAACATCTCAACCAGACCGAGATGAAGGAAATGTCGAGCCCGATGTACTCCACGGGTATCGGTATTGTCATCGAGACCATCGCCCGCATGGAACACGATGAGTATCTGAAAGCCTCAAAAGCCGCCGAGGCATCACGTCTCGAAGCTTTGAGAAAGGAGGAGGTCCCCACTGTGAATCCTGCAGAGGAGGAAAACGAGGAAGACAAGGAAGAAACCGATAGCAAGAAGAAAAGGAAAAAAGGCTTCGACGTAAAAGGAATTATAGCTTCCCTTACAGATTTCTTTACACCCGACAACATTGAATAACCCATCAAAACTACAGCACTATGGCAGAAGACTACATGACTAACCCAAACGCCCAAAACGAGTTGTTCAAGCCCGTTGACGTGGAGAAACCCAACTATATCAAAGTCATCGGTGTCGGTGGCGGCGGCGGTAATGCCGTTAACCACATGATGGAAGAAGGCATCCAAGGCGTTGACTTCGTACTTTGCAATACCGACCATCAAGCCTTGTTGAAGAGCCGTGTGAAGACTACCGTTCACCTTGGCAAGCGTGAGTTGGGCGCCGGCAACGATCCCAACATCGGACGTGAAGCCGCAGAGATGAGCCGTGACGAGCTGGAAGCCCTGATGGATGATGACACCAAGATGCTGTTTGTCACTGCTGGTATGGGTGGTGGTACGGGTACTGGTGCTGCTCCAGTCGTTGCCAAGATGGCCAAAGATAAAGGCATCCTTACTGTGGGCATTGTCACCATGCCTATGGAACGCGAAGGTCGTCGCCGCAAGCTGCAAGCCTTGGCGGGTATCGATGAGCTGAAGAAATGTGTCGACACGCTCATCCTCATCAGCACCGACAAACTCCGCGACCAATATGGCAATATGAAGCTCTCCGAGGCTTTCAAGAAGGCTGATGATGTGTTGGCCACGGCAGCCCGAGGCATCGCTGAAATCATCACTGTGCCTGGCTATGTCAACGTTGACTTTGAGGATGTGAAGACTGTCATGAAAGACAGCGGCAAGGCCATTATGGGTTCGGGAGTTGCCGAAGGCGAGAACCGCGCCGAAAAAGCCATCAAGGATGCCATTCATTCGCCACTGCTCAACGATTCGAACATTGAAGGTGCGAAAAACATCCTGCTCTATATCACTTCAGGCACTAACGAGGTCTCGCTCGATGAAGTGGATGAGATCCTCGAAATCGCTCAGAATGCCTGCGGCAACAATTCCGATGTCATCTGGGGCAACGGCACCGATGAAAGCCTTGGCGAAGCTCTCAGCGTCACCTTGATAGCCACTGGATTCAACCACGATGCCAAGCCTTACAGTGCCGTACTCGCCGAAAAGCAGAACCCTGTCAACTCTGTCAACCCTGTCCAACCGAAGAAGGTTTACGACTTGAGTGGGAAGGTGAAAGGCGAAACAACTGAGACCCCTAAGGCTACTGAGCAGAGCCAAAAAGTCGAAGGACCTGTCCAACCGGCAAACTTGGCCGTGGGTTCGGTTGCGGCTACCGAGGTCGAGAAGGTGTTCCCGAAGGAAGAACAGCCCGTTGAAAAACATGAAGAAAAGACAGTCCATTCCTTGTTCACTCCAGTTACCGAGGTCCCTGAGCCTGTCGAGCCTAAGGCCGTTGAACCAAAGGTCCCTGAGCCTGCGGTTCCTGAGACCAATCGAATAGTCGAAGGGCCGACCCAATCTACCGATGATGACACACCGCTCTTCGAGCCTACCATTGAACCAACACCAGCTCCTGTTCAAGAAACACCTCGCACGGTCCATTATGAAGAAGAAAAACCCGTGGTGAGGGTGTTCGACAACCCCTTCCGCTCAAGCGGCACTAACGATGATGACGGTTTCGAAATCACCTCGCGCATCATCACCCAGGAAGAGGTTCAAGCCAAAGCCGAGCAGGAAATCGCCGTGTTGGAGGCCAAGAAAGCCAAGCAAGCCGACCCGAAGGAACAACTGAAGAAGCAGCGTTTGCGCGCCTTGAGCATGAACTTCAGGACGGCAAGGGGATTGGAGGAACTGGAAAACCAACCCGCTTATTTACGTCGCAATGTGGAAATCAACCAAGCCGATGAGGAGTTGTCGGATTATTCGGCTTCCCAAAACGGCATTAGCGGAGAGAACTCTTATCTCCACAAGAACGTGGACTAATCCTTGAACATATCGTCACAGACTATTTGAAATCCGACGAGGCAGACGGGCTTCCTTTTGGGGAGTCCGTTTGTTGTTTTTTTTGCATCAATTATTTCTTCCAGGTGCATTCGGACGACAAAAAAGTCTTATTTTTGCGCCAAATCATAGATTTAACGAAGTTAAATACATTCGAGAAATGAAAAAAGGATTGTTGTTTCTTATCATCTGTTTGGCATCAATCAACCTGATTGCACAGGAATGGGTGGGTTGTCTCCAACAAAGCCCTACCGCTCCCAAAGTCAAACTGATGTCCGACACGGAGCAAAAGACGGAACTGAGCTTCACTTTGGGCGGCTTCTTTAAGGAAGAAGTCAACACGCCAAAGGGTTTGCAATACATCATCAAAGTGCCTAAGATGGCCTCCATGCTCGAGGAAGGCTCACCCGACCTTCCATTGTATGCCATTCCCGTGCTCATTGATGACTTGGCCGCGATGGAAGTCCAGGTCAAGGAGGCAAAATATCAAGACTTTGAAGGCATCGAAATTGCACCCTCCAAAGGCAACTTCAGCCGTGAGATCAACCCTAATGAGGTGCCGTTCCGCTATGGCGATGCCTATGCCCAGAACCGCTTCTTCCCAAGTTCTCAGGCACAATTGGACAGGCCATACATCCTCCGAGACTTCCGTGGGCAGAACATCTTGGTCTATCCTTTTGCCTACAATCCCATCTTGAAAACCTTAAGAGTTTACACCCAACTGACATTGGAAATGTGCAAGACGGGCGAAAACGGCAGCAATCCTAAAATGAGTCGCAAGGCAAACCAAAGGGGAATGACAGCTGAAGCCAATGCTATGTACCAGCAACGCTTCCTCAACTATCGGGAGCGGGCGGCAAAATACAACTTTATCCCCGATGAGGGTGAAATGTTGGTCATTTGTCCTCCCGAGTTTCTTGATGCCATGCGGCCATTCGTGGCTTGGAAAAACGAGTCGGGTCGCCCAACGACCTTGGTCAACCTTATCGACATCGGTGGCAACAATACAGACCAAATCAAGTCGTTCATTCTTAGCCATTACAACAATCCCAATGAGAATCTTTGCTATGTGCTTCTTGTGGGAGACTATGAACAAATCACCCCAAGAGCTATGAGCGACGGCGCATCAGATATTTGGTTCGGACAATTGGAAGGCAATGATGATTATCCCGAGGTTTTTGTAGGCCGTTTTTCAGCGGAGAATGTGGCTCATGTGCAAAATCAAGTGGCTAAAGTAATATACTATGAGCGTGACATCGCCGCTGATGCCGATTGGTTGGGCAAAGGAATAGGCATAGGCTCAACAGAAGGAGCAGGCAGCGGTCACAATGGAGGAGAGTCTGACTATCAGCATATTGACTACATCCGCGACACCTTGATGCATTACACCTACACTGAGGTTTCTCAGCATTATCATGGCGTAGGCGCGGGCACCAATGCGTCTATGCTGAGCCAAAACTTCAATGAAGGTGCAGGAATCTGCAACTATTGCAACCATGGCTCTACAACAGGTTGGTATGTGGGTAGCTATAACAACTATCACGTGAACGCCCTGACCAACGACTACAAATTGCCTTTCATCTGGTCAACGGCCTGTTACAACGGCCAGTTTGATGTGAATTGTTTTGCTGAGGCATGGTTGCGTGCCACCAACAATGTGACGGGTGCACCTACGGGTGCCATTGGTGGCATGTTCAGTTGGACCTCCCAACCCTGGCAGCCGCCGATGACGGGCCAAGATGAGATGGTGGACATCCTTTGTGAATGGCATTCCGCCGACCAGTTCCACCATACCTTTGGCGGTGCCTCACTCAATGGCAATATGAGAATCCTCGACATGCACCCTTCAGACCAAGGCAAGACCCATAATACTTGGATTCTCTTTGGTGACCCAAGCTTAATGCTGCGCACTGAGGCTCCCACTGAACTTAATGTCAATTGTCAACCAGAGGTCGTTTTCCTCGGACAGACCGAACTCGACCTCACCGTGGATGCGGATTACGCCATCGCCACCCTTTCGAATAATGGGGAAATCCTTGCCAGTACTCCCATTGTCGGCGGAGAAGGGGTGCTCACTTTTGTCAGTCCAACCGAAGTTGGCAATTTGCAACTAGTGGTGACCAGTTACAACAAAGTCACTGAAGTTCGCGACATCGCAGTCATTCCTTCCAGTGGCGCTTATCTTACCTACAACAGTTACTCTATCAACGATGAAAACGGTCAGGCTGATTATGGTGATGTTGTTGGTGTCAATGTGACTATCAGAAACATAGGAAGTGAAACAGCTTCAAATGTGCAGGTTGCGCTCAGTACAGATTCTCCCTTTGTGGAAGTCACTCATGGCACCGCCAACATTTCCAATGTCGCCTCTTTGGAGCAATATACCATCACCAATGCATTTGAAATCGCGGTCAATGATGTGATCCCCGATGGCAGTCAGGCCGAATTTGTCCTTACCTGCACTGATGGCACCGACACCTGGACCAGTCATTTTCGGATGACTTTGCATGCACCCACTCTTGTCATTTCCGAGTTTAGGCCCATGAATACGACCTATCCTGGCGAAGTCGGGAACTTGGTGGTTGGAATCAAAAACGTAGGCTCTTCAGATATCTCTAATGTTAAGATTGAGTTGTATAGTTGTTCTTCCGACTTGGTTTTCAACCCGATCATGCACAATGTGGGAGAGATTTTGGCGGGAGAAGCTGCGATTGTGACGGCTTCGTTTAGCAGTTCCTCGAGTGTTCCCAACGGATCAAACTTTGAGGTGTATTATTCTATGGACGCTGCACCATATTCGTACAATGGCACCAAGTTTCTTAACATCGGCCCCATCAAAGAGACCTTTGAGACAGGTGATTTTAGCGCTTTTGAGTGGGAAACACTTGGCAGTGCACTTTGGTATATCGACAATGGTACTGCCAATTCAGGAACCTATAGTGCACGCACGGGAGCCATTGGCAACGGCAATCTCACCACACTCCAAGTCGAGATGGATATCATCGAAGATGGTGAAATCAGTTTCTTCCTAAAGACCTGTACCGAAGGTGACAGAGACAAACTGACGTTCTATATTGACAATGAGACTGAAGGAATTTGGTCGGGCGATGCGGATTGGAGTCGCGTGTCTTTCCCAGTGAACGCTGGAAGACGCAGATTCAGATGGATTTACATGAAAAATGGCAGTGGCAGTTATGGTGATGACTGTTGCTGGATTGATGATGTGCAGTTCCCTTCAGCCTATACTTTCACTTTCTTGCCTGTGCTTGAATTGGAAACCCAAGTCGTTGAAAATAAGGTAACATTGACTTGGGAAGCGCAAAACCCAACGGATGACTACCTCATTAGGCGCAATGGGACTCCAATCGCCATGCAACACGAAACGATGTTTATGGAGTGGCTCAATTTGGGCACATACACCTATAGTGTTACAGCCATCAACAGTGAAGGGTTGCAATCCATTCCGGCTTTTTCTACAGTGGAGATTACCGTCCTCGGGATCGATAGCGTCGAGAATACGCTGCGCGTCTTTCCCAATCCTGTTCGTAGCTATTTGAACATTAGTTATGAAGAGCCGTTCAGCTATAGGCTCTTTAATAGTATCGGACAGCCCATCTGGGAAGGTGAAAGTTCAGGAGACATCCAAATGGACTGCCATACGCTATCCCAAGGCATGTATATCCTTTTCATCGTCACGGAAGCAGAGACCTACACGAAAAAGATCATTGTTCAATAAAGTTACAGGCCATGGCATACCTGAAATCCAACGATTTGTTTGGCAAGCTAGCTCCTGAGGCAATATACGAAAAAACACCGCATCCTATGCTTGTTGCCGACCATTTGATGACCCCTGACAACATTGGGGCTTTGATTCGATTGGCCGACAACATTGGTGCCAGCGAGGTCTGCTTTTTGGGCAAGGAAGATGAGCATCGCCTTGGCAAAGTGCGTCGCGCCGCTGCCTCCAGCCGCGACAACATCCGTTGGTATTTCAGTGATGAGGGCAATTTGCGAAGAATTGTCCCAGAAGGCAAGACCATTGTCGCTATCGAGACTGCCGATAATGCGACTAGTATTTATGAAACACAACTTCCCGAGGATGTGGCTTTTGTCGTTGGCAGCGAAAGCCATGGACTCGGCGAGGATTTGCTTAGTCAATGTGACATGGTGGTCTACATTCCAGTGCCAGGCCCAACTCGTTCGCTCAATGTCAGTCATGCCGCTGCCGTGGCTTTGTTTGAGTGGCAACGACAAATGTTGTTACGATGAAACAATACAAGCATATCTTCTTTGACCTAGACCGTACCTTGTGGGATTTTGACGCTGCTGCTGAAGTGGCTTTTGAGCGTATCTACGAGAAATATGATTTGCAAAACCTAGGCATCCCTAATGCGCATGAGTTTCATGAAGTGTACCATCCTTTGAATGAGCACCTTTGGGAGCTTTATCGTGAGAATAAAATCACCAAGGACTATCTGAACCGTACCCGTTTTGTATTGCCATTGGAGCATTACGGCATTCATGACACCGACTTGGCTGACCATCTTAGTGTGGATTACATGTATTGGTCACCGCGCATCGTACGATTAGTCTCAGGATCGAAAGAATTATTGGACTATTTGAAACCAAAATACCATTTGCATCTGATTACCAATGGTTTTCAAGAAGTACAGCATACCAAATTGAGTGTTTCGGGATTGGAGCCTTATTTTGAGACCTTGACCGTTTCGGAAGAAGTCGGAGTAAAGAAACCCAATCCAGGGATTTTCCTCTTTGCTTTGAAAAAGGCCCAAGCTAAGGTCGAAGAAAGCCTTATGATTGGCGATGAAATGGCCGTTGATATTGATGGAGCCCGTGCCGTTGGGATGGATCAGGTTTTGTTCAATCCGAAAAACGACAAGGTCGAGGGAAAACGTACTTATGAGGTGTACGATTTGTTGGAAATAAACAAGTTACTTTGATTTTGTTTTGTATCTTTGCACAAATTTTCATTGAGATTAAAATGCATCGAAAACTATTATTATCGTTTTTTTGCCTTTTTATATTGGTATTCAGTTCGTTTGCCCAACAAACAGGGCAAGTTACAGGTGTTGTCAAGGACGCTGAGAACAATGGTGCCCTGATTGGAGTTTCCATTTATGAGGAGAAGTTGCAATTGGGTACCACGACTGATGAAAAAGGGCATTATGAATTGGATTTGCCTTTGGGAGAGCATTCTTTGCGCATTTCCTATATTGGTTATACCACGCTTTACAAAAAGGTAAACGTTGGCACCAAACCTGTTACGCTCAATGTCAAATTGCAGCCTGAATCGGAGAAACTCTCTGAGGTGCAAGTCACTAGTGAGCGCAAGGACCGTAATGTGACTGCCATGTCAATGAGCGTACAAACCCTCGACATGATTACCATTAAGAAGATACCGGCTTTGATGGGCGAGGTGGATGTCATCAAGTCCATCACCTTGCTGCCTGGAGTGCAGTCGGCCTCGGAAGGTTCGTCAGGCTTTAGTGTGCGTGGCGGGGCAACCGATCACAACCTGATTCTTCTTGATGGCGCCCCAATTTACAATGCCTCGCATTTCCTTGGTTTCTTCTCGGTGTTCAATAACGATGTGGTGAAGGATGCGACACTTTACAAGGGTGACATCCCTGCCTATTTCGGAGGCCGTCTATCCTCTGTACTCGACGTTTCAGTGAAGGATGAGATGCCGAAACGGTTTGGAATGCAAGGTGGTATTGGGCTGGTAACGAGCCATTTGATGCTTGAATCCCCCTTGTTTGACCATAAGACCTCGGTGATGGTGGCGGGTCGTAGGACATATGCAGGACTCATTCTACCATTTCTGGGTGAAGACTTGGACAAGTCAAAGATCAATTTCTATGATGTGAATGCCAAAGTGACGCACACCTTGGGCAAGAACGATAGGTTGTTCCTTTCTTTCTACAATGGCCATGACCAATTCTCCATGCAGCAAATGATAGGTCTGGGCTATGGAAACAGTAGTGCCACTCTGCGTTGGAGCCATATCTTTTCCGACCGTCTTGTTTCCAATCTTTCTTTGATTGGCTCGAGGTACCGTTATAGCATCGACATGAATTATAGCCCATATAACTTTGCGATCAAGGCAGGTACTGATGCGGTCAGCCTGAATTATGACTTCGCCATGCATTGGAACGACAAGCATAATTCGAAATTTGGCCTGACCACGGGCATACAATCTTATCTGCAAGGCGAAATTGATGATAGAGGTGGTGCACTTTCGCAATACCTCCAAATAGATCAGTCGGAATCGGTGGCCCGCAAAGGTTTGGAACATGCCTTGTATTTCACCCATGATTACACACCCGTACCACGTCTCACTTTTCGTGCTGGCATGAGGCTGTCGTGTTTCCAAAACATAGGTGAGGAGGATCTGTATGTCTTTGACAAGACCCTTTATCTCGTTACTGACACTTTGCATTACGGCAAGGGTGAGGTGTTCAATACCGTCATCAATCCCGAACCTCGAGTGGCCGCCATGTATCAGCTGGATGAGCATTCCTCGGTCAAGGCTTCCTATTCACGTACGGTGCAATATGCCCAAGTGGCTTCATCGGCAACGGGCGGACTGCCTTTCGACGTGTGGTTCCCGACAGGCCCTAATGTCGAGCCTCAGAAGTGTGATCAATATGCCCTTGGCTACTTCCGCAATTTCCACAATGATGCCATTGAGACCTCGGTCGAGGTTTATTACAAGAACATGAAGAATGTCATTGACTTTAGGGACAATGCCATCACTTTTGGTTATCTTTTGATTGACGGAGAGTTGCGCGCTGGTAAGGGTCGCTCGTACGGCGCAGAATTCCTTGTCAGGAAAAACGTGGGTAAGTTTACGGGTTGGGTTTCCTACACCTATTCACGCACGTTCCGTACCATCAAAGGAATCAGTAAAGGGCAGGAATACCGTTCGCCTTACGATCGCCCGCATAACATCGTTATCGTGGGTAGCTACGAACTGAACCCACGCATTACCTTGGCCGCCAATTGGATTTACAATACTGGACAGCCCGTGACTTTCCCTTATGGGCAATACACGCTCAATGGCATGACTTATGCTGTGTATAATGGCAAACGCAATGAGAGCCGTTATCCTGATTACCATCGCCTCGACTTGTCGTTCACCTGCAAGTTGGGCAAGCTTGACAATAGGCGTTGGCAGCACGAAATCAATGTCTCGGTATACAATGCGTATGCCCGTCACAATACTTGGGCCATCACCTTCGAACAAGGCAAAAACGGCAAGATTGAGACAAAGAACATGTATCTGTTTTCCGCCGTGCCTTCCATTTCGTACAATTTCAAATACTGAATGCTGTGAAAAGGTTGTATGAGATATTGTCACTTTTGGCTTTCGTGGCTTTCTCTTCGTGTACCGAAGATATTGTGATTGATGTGGAGGAGGGTGACCCGATGATAGGTGTGGAGGCTTCGTTTACCGATGAGTTGAAGCAACATGAAGCCATTTTGAGTTATACGGCTGAGTTTTACAACCAAAATGAAATCCAGATGGTGAGTGGCGCCACTGTATATGTCACAGATGGTGTGGATACGGCCTATTATTATGAGGATGCGGTGCAAAAGGGTCATTATTTCACTGATAGTGTTGCAGGAAGAAAGAACACATTATACCGTCTTTGCGTTGAGATTCCCGAGGCTGATGGAACTATACAGCAGGTTTTTGCCGAAAGCCTGATTCCCGACAATGTGGAAAGCATCGACAGCTTGGTGGTGAAACATTTCAATGGGATGAACGACACAGCGCCTTCCATGTTTTTCATGGATACCATCGAATGGCTTTATCCTTATTTCCAAAGCCTTCCCGACCCCAACATCATCTATATGCCTATGGTCTCGAAGAACGATACCTCATTAACGGATAGTTTGAAAGTCCGTATGATGATTCCACAAGGCGGATTCGCTGGCTATTATGTGAATGGCATTGAAATGCTTCAATCCAACAAAGAGATTCCCATCGCCTATTTTCGCAGGTCGCAGCTGAGGGATGGCGATAGGATTCATGCGGATTTGTATAGCATCACCCCAGAATACTATTATTATTTCTATAGTCTTTTGATTTCGACGGGCAGCAATCCCATGTTGGGTGCACCTGCCAATGTGAGCACCAATATCCAACCTGAAGGCGAAGGGGTTGGCTGGTTCTTTACGGCGTCTGTCGTTTCATCAGAAACGGTTTTTCGAAAATAAATGAGTTATGATAAATAGGATACTGCATATTGGTTTGATAGCGGTGCTCGGTTTGCTCGCTGCATCGTGTACCGAGGACATTGTCATGGAATTGCCAGAAGGAAAAAAGATACCCGTGGTGGAAGGATCCATTACGGATGAATGCAAACGTCATGAGGTGATACTCAGCTATTCTTCGGAATTGTATAGTACGGATAGCAGGGAGATGATTTCTGGTGCAGAAGTGTATGTGACGGGCAATAACGATACCATATGGTATTATGAGCAAGAGAACAGGCCAGGTCATTATCTCTCCGATTCAGTGGCAGGTGTGAAAAACCGTCGGTATCATTTTGAAGTTAGAGTAGAGGAAAACACTTTATATTCAACGCCACTCATTATTTACGCCGACACCAAGATGTCGAACAACCCTTCCAGCGGTATTGACTCAGTCGGCTTGTTGCCTTTGCGCAACCAGGAAGGTATTCCTTTTGTCGATGAAAATGCTGCCGTTTGTGTTTGCCCTTATTTCCAGACGCTTTCCAATCCGAATATTGTATATTTGGTGGAACTTTATTTGAATGGAAGGCTCTTCAAGAACAGACCATCCAAATTGTTCAACCTTTATCCCATGCAGGGCTATGCCGGTTATTACTTCAATGGTCCAGAAATGTTGAAAAACAATACGGAGATTCCAGTCGGCGTTATGAACAAGTCGTATTTGCACGAGGGCGATGTGATAGGAGTGAAGCTTTATAGCATTTCGGAGGATTATGAGTATTTTCTTATTGGGCAGAAATTAGCTATTGGGGTCAACCCGGTAATGGGTGCGTTCCCAGCTATGTTCTCTAACCTTTTTTCCAACTGCAACGCGATAGGATGGTTCAATGCGACTTCAGTCTTAGTTGGCGAAGGCGTTTATCATGAGGATATATTCCAGCAATGATTCATCTTATTGAGATAGAAGAAAGGCGGCCTCTTTTATTTGAGGTCGCCTTTCTTGTATTAGGAAGGGGTGTGCTTACTTCACCACAACCTTTTCCACAAGCACTTGCGTGCCAGAGGTGATGCGGAGGAAGTATATGCCCTTGGTCATGCCGTCGACGCTGATTTGTTCAGTGCCCTTGGCATTGCCGTTGGCAACCACCTGACCTACGCTATTGTACATCATATAGCTGTACTCTGTATTGCCGCCATTGATGTACAGGACGTTGTTGACAGGGTTGGGATAAATGGAGAAAACGGTTTCATTCTCTTCGATGCCAAGGTCGGATTTGACCACAATGCACTCTGGAATGCTGAAGCCATCGGCATATTCAGCAACGATGCAATAGGTGTAGAAGAATTCGGTGAAGACCTCATCGGTATAAATGGGCTCACTTGTCTGGTCGATTTCAATACCGTTGCGTCTGATGATGTAGTTGATTGCGCCTTCGGGAGCATCCCAAGAGAGCGTGATGGATCCGATCTCCACTTCAGCAGTGAGGTTTTCGACAGGGCCGTAAGTGTTGGTAGCCTGTCCACTAGCGCAGTTGCAGTCGAACTCATGGAGCACACCTGGGTTGGGATGGCTGACTTGGAAAATCACTTCTCCAGTTTCATATTTGACAATGAAAGAGCATTCATGGTCATAATCACCCCTGCGCCAGGTCAAAGTGACGTGTGTACCATTGCCAATCTCAATGATTTCCGTTTGAGAGGAAGAATTGCATGAGAGATTTGCACTTGGTGTGCCGTCGCTGAAACTGACCGTCAATGAGGCTCCATTCCAACCATCGCCCCAACTGTCGGCCATCTCAAAGATGACATTGCAGGAGTTTCTCATGGTGACGGAACCTTCGGCACTCAGTCCACCGTCAGCTTGCATCGAGAAGTCGATAATGATGACCTCGGTCTCGGGGCAGTTCTCACTGACTTGGATGGAGAACACACAGGTACCTATGCCTTCTGGGTCGATGGTGCCTACCTCAATGCTGGGATTGAGAAGGGTGACATATTCGCTTTGACAAGCAATGTTGGCGATGGCGTTGGTGGCCATGTAATGTCCTACGTTCTTGAAATTGGTCACGAAGGTTATTGTCTCACCTGGCACAAAACCGCCAGCCCATTCGGTATCAGCATACTCGAGGATGGCTTGGCCTGCAGTGATGAAGACCCTTCCGCTCCAAGTTTGTCTGCCATCGGTCATGTTGACATCGATTTGGAAGCGTGTGCCGTCTTCAACGCCATCTGCCACGATGAAACTGAATTCATTTTGCAGGGTAACGGTTTCTTCTGCGTTCAATACGCCGAATTCGGATGTGCCGTTGATGATACTCAGGCGTTGGTCGTTGCAAGTTAATGTGACACTAGTGCTGCCATTAGTGGGGTCAACGCCTACGTTCTTGAAGCTCATGGTAAGGCTTGTCTCCATATTGACGGGAGCGAAGTTGGGCGTGTAGTTGAGTAAGGTGACATAAGGACCTTCTGCGGGAAGGACTTCCACGGTCATCACTTCAGTTACCTTGTTATAGCCCATGACAGTGAGGGTGGCGTTGCCGACATTGCTCATTGGTGGGAAGCTGAGATTACAGATACCATCAAAGATGGTGCCCGAGGCAATCACTTCTCCATCCATCATCAGGGTGGCGATGCCATAAGCAGTGTTCTCGGCAGAGATTTCCAGTTCGCTCATGCCGAGCATCAGAACTGATGGCGTGCAGGTGACATTCATGCTGACAGGATTGTCGGTGCGGACCATCAGGCTCGGGTCACCGAAGAGGATCCATGTGTTGTGGGTGTTGCCGTTGTCTTCGGGATGCATGTCTAGCATGTACATGCTACCGTTTAGGGAGGCACCGCCAAAGGTGTGACAATATTTGTCACTGTTTTTCCATCCAGTGAGAATGTCCACCATCTCGTCTTGGCCAGTCATCGGCGGCTGCCAGGGTTGTGAGATCCAGCTGAACATGCCACCGACAGCTCCAGTGGGACGTCCTGTGCTATTGTTTTTGGCTCTTAGCCAAGCCTCTCCAAAACATGTACCGTTGAATTCGCCATTATTGCAAGCCACAGACCAAATGAAAGGCCATTTGTCATCGTTTACCAAGGCGTTGACATCGCTGTTGCTATAACTACCCACGGCCCAACTTGTTTGGGAACCGTGATTGCAGTAGTTACAAATGCTTTTGCCTGCATTGATGTCTGCACTGATGGCACTAGCACTTGTGCCGCTACCTACGCCACTATATTGTTGGGTGACGTTTTCGTATGTGTAGTGCATCAAAGTGTCGCGGATGTAGTTCATGTGTACATAGTCGGCTTCACCACCGTTGTGACCGTTGCCGGCACCTTCATTGGCTGCGATGCCGATGCCTTGGTTGAGCCAAGTGAGGCCTTCAGGCATGTCGCGTTCATAATACAGCACCTTCTCAATGTGGGTCTCCAAATCAGTAATGCTTTGCACCGAAAAACGGCCTGTGAAAGCTTCAAGGTAGTAGTCGTTGCCTTCCAATTGACCAAACCAGTTGTCGGAACGGCCTCCGCCCATCGAATGAGGTGTGAGGTCAGCATAGTCGCCAACAAGGAGGATGAACTCAAGGTTGTGTTCCGGGGAGGTGTAGATACTTTGGATGTAGTTCTTGATTTGGTTGTCGTTGTTGCCACCCGCTTCTGAGAGGCTCACGATGGTGGTGGGACGACCTGATTGGTTCTTCCATTCGACAAAGGGTTGCATGCTTTCCAAGTACTGGTCGGGGCAGATGACAAGCATCTCGCCACGGTCCTGAATGAAATTGTACTTGGAGGTGCTTTCCGTATAGTTGATGAAACGATGGTTGTAGGCTTCCTCCATTTCGGGAGCAATCTTTTGGATAGCCTTGCGGCTCACCTTTTGGTTAACACCGTTGTCACTCACTTTGCGCATCTCAATGGTCATGTTATGAAACACGCGGAGCGTTTTCGTCACAGGGTTGTAGGCGAAGGGGCGCACCATGATGTTTTGGCCACGGAAATCGCGGAGGATGTAAGGCGTTTCAAGATAGGCTTGGGCGGCGGGATAAAAAGCATCTCGGCTGTACATCTCACCATAGGTGTAGGGAACGGTTTCAGGGTCGATCTGACGGCTGAAATTGCCTTTCGAAGGAGCGATTACAACATTTTGGTAATCCGTAAAGTCGCTCTTGGTGACATTAACCTCCATCTCAGCCAGGTCACCAATGATGGTAGGAACTGGAAATTGTGGAAGGTCGGGAGCAGCGGCTTCAAGCATAGAGGCCATCTTTGGGACGGACACTACTTGCTGGACGCCGTTTGGAGTGTTCACCTTGTTCAAATAGAAACCTCCCAATGAGAAGTCGATAACGATTTGCCGTTCGCTGCTCGATACCAACTTAACCTCAGGTTTGGAAGGAGTGCTCTTGCCAAGGCTTGTCCATTGTTGGGCAAATGTCATTGCTGACAAAGCCACAAACACGAGAGAAAAAAGTACTCTTTTCATGTGTGATGAAATTAAAATTGTTGATTGACTTTAAAAGCGCAAAAATACAAATCTTTTTTGTGGTCGCTGTTTTTCTGAGGAATTATTTTTCACCTATAGGTGCTGTTTTTTGTGTACCTTTGCCGCCTGATTAAAAAACTAGCTATATTTCGATAAACTCGATAATCATATTTCGATAAACTCAATAACCATGGGATTCTTCTTGAAACTGATTTTGACAGGATTGGGATGGTCGTTTGGCGGTCCGTTGGGAGGTATCATCGGTTATGCGATTGGTAGCCTTTTCTCCGGAGGGAGTCCACGTGTCATTCGTTCCGAAGTGACGGATACTTTTGGCAATACCGAGGAAAAGCGCGACTTCAATGTGACTTTGCTCGTGCTTTCAGCTGCAGTGATGAAAGCTGACGGCAACGTGAAGCGTTCGGAATTGGATTATGTGAAACGTTTCTTTTTGCAGAATTTTGGGCAGCAACGCGCCGAGAACTATATCAAGATGCTACGCGAGATATTGCAAAAGGACTACAATATTTACGAAGTGAGCCAACAGGTGGGACGTTACATGGACTATTCCACGCGTCTCCAGCTGCTTCATTATCTTTTTGGTATTGCCGAATCGGATGGGGTGGTGTCGCCTCAAGAGTTGAGTGTGATCAACACGATTTCCGATTATATGGGTATCACCAACAGTGATTTTGCTTCGGTGAAAGCCATGTTCATCAAGGAAACAGACAGTGCCTATAAGATTCTTGGCATTGAGCCTTCCGCTACAGATGAAGAGGTGAAGAAAGCCTATCGCGAAATGGCCAAGAAGAACCATCCCGACTTGGTGAGCAGTCTTGGCGATGAGGTGCGGCAAGCGGCCGAGAAGAAGTTCCAGGAAATCAATGCAGCTTACGAGGCAATAAAGAAACAACGAGGTATATAAATGAAAAAAGCCGCTTTTGAGCGGCTTTTTTCATTTATAAAACCATGGTCTTTATTCCACGACGACCTTTTCCATGCGCACTTGCGTGCCAGTGGTGAGACGGAGGAAGTAGATACCCTTAGTCATGTCGTTGACGCTGATTTGTGCGTTGCCTGTGGCATTGCCGCTGGCGACCTTTTGTCCCATGCCGTTGAACATCTCGTAGCTGAACTCGGCATTGCCGCAGTTGACAAACAAGGTGTTGTTGACAGGGTTGGGATAGATGGCAAATTCAGCCTCGTTTTCGCTGATGGCATCGAGGAATTCAACGATGACGCAATCAGGCACTGAGGCACCTTCAGCATATTCGGCCACAACGCAATAAGTGTAGAAGCCGTCTTTGCTGATAATGTTGTCGGTGTAGGTGGTCTCAGACGTTTGGGCGATTTCGATGCCATTACGGTAAATGATGTAATTGATGGCACCTTCAGGAGCATTCCAAGCCAAGGTAACGCCTGTCTCGGTGGCTTCAGCTTGCAGATCCTCTACGGGGTTGAAAGTGCCGACAGGAGCGCCAGCACTGCAGTTGCAGTCAAATTCGAACGAGTAATTGGTGTTGGGGCTTGTTGCTTGGCAGATCTCGTCGCCGTCCTCATAGCGAACGACAAAGGAACATTCGTAAGTATATTGACCCGAGATCCAACTCAGAGTGACATGGACACCGTGGCCGATTTCGATGACATAGGTTTCAGAGTTGCCATTCTCTATGGTCAGGTTTTGGGAAGGCGTGCCATCGCTGAAACTGACGTTCAGGTAGTTGCCGTTCCAACCATCGCCCCAAGAGTCGGTGAGTTCGAAGATGACATTGCAGCTGTTCTTTATGATGCCAGAACCTTCCGCCGTAAGACCGCCGTCTGCATTCAAAGTGATGGTCAAAGGCAGTTGTTCGGTCACGGGGCAGTTGGCATCAATGGTGACGTTGAACACACAATAGGCGATACCCGTCGGGTCAAGCGTTCCCACCTCAAAGCTGTCGTTCACAAAGCTGACATAAGGACTTGTAGAGGTGACAGTCGCGATTGCATTGGTGGCTTTGTAGTGTCCTGCGTTCTTGAAGGAGGCGATTATTGAGATCGTTTCGCCAGGGACAAAACCACCGGGGTTGGCCATGCCATCGAATTGAAGCACGGCTTCACCTGCGGTAATGGTGGCTCTTCCTTCCCAAGTGTTGCTGCCGCAAACAGCGGTAGTGTTGATGATAAAGCGAGTGCCGTCAGCAACACCTTCGGCAATTATGTATCTGAAGCCGCCAACTTGAACGGTGGTTTCGGGGGCAAGGCTTTCGAACGAGGCTGTGCCGTCGAGAATGGTCAGGTTGTCATCGTTGCAGCTCAAGCTCACGGTGGTGGTGCCATCAGTGGCAGAAGTGCCTACGTTCTTGAAGGTGATGCTCATTGAAGACTCGTGGCCGACATGAACGTTAGCAGGCGTGTAGCTGTCAACGGAGATGTATGGGCCTTCCATGGCGGCAGCAGGGACGGTGTTGATATAAGGAATGCGTTGCGGATGAGTCACGCAAATGGTGACATCTCCTCCCGAGGTGATAGGATCAACCTCAACATTGATGACACCGGATTCATCAATAAGACCAACACCATGCAATACACCGTCTTTACTAATAGCAACGTAGGAACCGGGATCAGCACTCACTTCGTAGGTGGGCATGCCGATGGGGAAGATAGCCATGTGGCTTACCGTGTTCTCAATGGGCTGTACACGGAAGGGCATGACGGAACCGTCACCCAACACGTGGTAGGCTTGCCAGTAGTAAAGGGTGGCACTGTGCATCTGGTATCCCAGAGCTTGAGCGGCGTTACCAGCTAGGTTGCCGATGAACATGTAGGAGCA
The DNA here is from genome assembly GCA_902771635.1 of uncultured Bacteroidia bacterium. Lineage (GTDB taxonomy): Bacteria > Bacteroidota > Bacteroidia > Bacteroidales > F082 > Limimorpha. The sequence continues at coordinate 42,266 of CACXXW010000003.1, forward strand.
AACGGTGTTGTAGGCATCGTCGACCCAAGCGGCATCGTACATACCCATTGTGGTCTCTTCAAAGGTAGGCATGGTGCCGTCGTGACGGTTGGTGGCACCAACGCCGAAGTAATAGTCATTGTACCAAGTGGTGTTGGGGCAAGAGCCGATGTAGGCATAAGCACCTTTGTTTTCGGCACGCACCATGGCTTCGCCGAAGCAGGTGCCGTAGCCCCAGTCGCCAGATTGGCAGCAGTTACCGATGGCGAGGAAGTATTTGTGCTCGTTGGTAAGGTTGTTGACATTGTTAACGTTGAACTCAGGGTCAGCCCAGCTGGTTTGACTGCCGTGGGCAGTGTAGTTGGCGAAACCGACACCGCTGCTCAGATAGCTGTAGCAGTTGGTGTAGGAGCCGTGGCTGAACTCGTATACATTGTCGAATCCGTGTTCGGTGTTATAGTAGTAGTTGGAGGCATACCAAATGGTGGGACGGCCGACTTCAACACCATAGCCGTTATCTGCACCGGCGATGAGCAGCGCGTTGTTCAGGTAGCTCGGGTCAGGCATGGTGTATTGTTCATACTCTAAGGCCTTGTTGAGCATGGCGGTCAGCTGGGCGGCACTTGTGGCCGACAGACGGCTGTGGTACATGTCCGGGAACTGGTCGCCGTCGATGCTCGAGTATTGGAGGTCGGTGACGCAGTTGGTCTCACTACCCGTGGCGCTGGCAGGCACTTGTTCCTTGTCGCCCACAATCACGAGGAAGGTAGGGGCGTCCTTGTCGTACTCTTCTTGGATGAAGGCACGGATGGCTGAGGCGTTGCTGCCAATCTCATCGGTGTAGTTCACGTTCAGGTAGAAGCCCTTCGTGGTCTTCCAAGCCAGCCATTGCTGCAAGGCATCTTCGAACATGCGGTTGGCGATGACCAACATCTTCACGGGAGCCTGCCACAGGTCGGGGTGTTGGTCGTACACGTCGTCGCGCCAGTTGAACATCTGTCCGTAGACACCAGCGAAATAAGGGCTGAAGGTGCGGGCAAACTCATTGTAGGCGGTCGACTTGTCGTATTGGCTGTAACGCACCTCGACGACGATGTCGTTAAACACACGGATGCTGTTGGAGGCGGCGTCATACTGCACGGGATTGACCGTCAGGGCACCGACTTGGATGCCACGCATCGTGCCTTGGATCTTCACCTCGGCGATAGGACGCTCGGCAAAGCCTTTGTGGGCGTAGGCTTTCTCGTTGTATGCGAAAGGCACATCCTCGGGCTTCTGGTTCTTGAAGAGCAGAGGCTGCTGGGGATAGAGGGCCTTGACGCCGTAGTCGGCTAGGGCATAGACTTTGGTGTTGTAACTCTTCACCTCGACGGTGACGTCCTTGACACCGTAGGGGATGGCGATGAGTTTGTTGGCAACGGGCAATGAAGGCTCTCCCACATTGCCTGCGGGATAGGTGTTGTCCATGGTGATGCTGGAGAAAGCACCTTTTTCGGTGGAGACTTCAGTGGCATCGATGCTGCTGAAGGAGAAGGAGGCCGTGAAGCCTTCATCAGTCACGTTGGCACAGGTCTGTGCCGACTTGGTCACGCCGAGTTCGATGTGTTGAGCCATCACTTGCGTGCCAAACAGCAATCCGATCATCAAGAATGCTGCGGTGAGTAAACCAAATTTCTTCATTTTTTTAGTTTAATAAGTTGATATTTAATTTGTTGATTGATTCCACGAAAGGGAAATTTAGAAAGGGCAAAGTTAGGAATATTTCCGAAGAAATATACCTGAAAACTGCAAAAAAGTTACCGATGAAGACAAAAAAGTTGGGAAGGCTTATTTGCCTTTTAAGATGCGCTTGTATTCTCTTTCATTGCCAAGGATTTCCAAGGCTTTTTGTATGCCAGGGTCGTTCGAGGCCATTACTTGGTAGTACTGCTGTGTCTCCCAAACGTTGCGGGCGATTAAAGCTTTGATTTGTAAAAGAATAAACTTTTCAGAATGCTTGAATTGCTCTTCGTTCCATTCCACCTTGGCTTCTTCGCCGGCGGCTTTAAGGCCATTAATGAGGTCTTGATTGACAGTGAAATTCTTGTTAAAGTTATCGAAATCACCATATTGTGCCTTGATTTCATCGCGGTGCTTCAGACCATAGTCGGTGGTGAAGCGGTTCAAGGCGCCTTTGCGGACAAGATTGGTGTAGAGCTTGCTGCTGTAGGCCGTGTCGACGGGGATGAAAATGTCGGGCATAATGCCGCCACCACCGTAGACAGTACGACCGCCATCGGTCTTATATTTCAGTGAATCAGGGAAGTGGATGCTGTCGGCATGGTAGTATTCGCCGTGCTCAAGACGTTTGATCATCTCCTTAGCATAGTCTTCAACACCTTTTTCATAAGGGCGTTGGATGCAACGACCCGATGGCGTGTGGTAACGCGAAGTGGTGAGGCGGATTTGAGAACCGTCAGGCAGTTCGAAAGGCCTTTGCACCAGGCCTTTTCCGAAAGAACGCCGACCAATGATGATACCGCGATCGTGGTCTTGGATGGCACCGGATAGGATTTCGCTGGCCGAGGCTGAGCCTTCGTCAATGAGGAAGACTAATTTGCCTGAAGTGTAAAGTCCCGAAGCCTTGCTTCTCCATTCTTGGCGTGGCGAGTGAATGCCTTCAGTGAAAACAATGAGTTTGTTTTCTTCGATGAACTGGTCAACCAAATCGATGGCAATGTTCAAGTAACCGCCCGAGTTGCCACGCAGGTCAAAGATGAGAGAGGTCATGCCTTGGGCTTGCAGTTTGTTGAAAGCTTCCTTGAATTCCTTGACCGTTTCTTGCGCGAATTGGTCGAGCTTGATGTAACCGACATGATTGTCAAGCATATAGGCTGCGTTGATGCTGTTCAGCGGAATCTTATCGCGGATGATTTCAAAATCAAGGAGTTCGGGATCATTGCCGCGTTTCACGCTGACAGTGACCTTGGTGCCTTTCTTGCCACGCAGGTGTTTCTGAACGTATTCGTTGTCCACCTTTTTGCCGAAGGCATCTTCACCATCGATCTTGATGAATTGGTCTCCAGCCATGATGCCGACCTTTTCTGATGGGCCACCCACTGTGGGACTGATGACGGTGATGGTATCGCGGATGAGTTGGAAGGTTACGCCGATGCCTTCAAAGCTACCTACAAGCCGTTCGTTGGCTTTCTCCACATCGTTCTTGGAGATGTAGGCCGAGTGCGGGTCGAGTTCCTTCAGCGCGGCGACAATGGCGTTTTCTGTTACTTTGTCTATATTGGTCGTGTCGACATAAAAGTTCTCGATGAGGTAAAGCGTTGTGGCGAGTTTTTGGGCGTTCATCTGCCCTTTGGATTGGGGCTGTTGGGCTGTTACAGCTATGGTAAGGAAACTAGCAATAGCCAAAAAAAACAATTTCAGGGATTTCATGAGTTAAAATGATGTTTTAGGGCCGCAAAGATAACGAAAAATCAGAAATACTATTGCCTCAAAATCTCAAAAGTATTGTCCTCGTTGAGCTTGATGATCGTCGAGCTTTTGGGCTTGCAGAAGCTGTCGTGGTAGAGCTGCACCACATAATCGACCGAGTTCTTGATTTCATCGCAGATGTCGCTGAAAATCATCGAAGAAGGTTGCCCGGTGAGGTTGGCAGAGGTAGAGGTGATGGGTTTGCCGAGGCGACGGATGACTTCCTTACAGAAGTCATTGTCAACCACGCGGATGCAGATACTCTTGTCGTCGGAAACGGCCTTGGCCAAGTTCTTGCTTTCGGGATAGATGATGCTCAGCGGACTTTTGGCGCCCTTGATGAGGTCGTAGGCAATGGCGGGCACGCTAACCACATAATCCTGAAGCCTATCCACCGAATCGACAAGGATAATAAGACTCTTGTTGAGCGGCCTCTGCTTGACGGCGTAAACCCGCAAGCAGGCTTTGTTGTTGGTGGCGTCGCAGCCCACGCCCCAAATGGTGTCGGTAGGGTAGAGGATGGTCTTTCCGGCTTTCAGTGCAGTTACTGTGCGTTCGACTTCTTGTTCAAATGCTTTTTCCATAATGCTTATTTGTTTTGTTTCATTTTCTCTCTTAACAGATTGTATTTATGCCTATTAGCCTGCATCATCACACGGCAGATGCTGAAGCCTGTCTTGCCGTAGAGGAAGCCTCCTTTTATAATATAGGTGCGGATGAAATTGATGCTTGGGCTGAATAGCCAAGGCAGGATGCCTGTCTTTTTGCCGCGTTCGAAGTATGACTGTGCACCCAGTTCGGCGAAATGGAACTGCTGCTTGCGGAAGGCTTCGGGCGTGTCCCAGGAATAGTGTAGCAGGTCGCCGCGCAACAGGGTTTTCTTCGGCTCGCTTTTGTAGTTCAACCACTCGTGGATGATGCCTTCCCACTCGGCAAAGCCGCGCCGCCAGATGCGGATTTTAGTCTCAGGATAGAGTCCGCAGCCTTTCACCCACTGACCGCAGTAGTTGTTGAGCCGTTTCATGGCGAAGACCTCGTTCTCGACGATTTCCTTGCCTTTCAGTGCTTTGATGGACTGTTTTAGCTCATCCGACAAGGCTTCATCGGCATCGATGCTGAAGATGAGGTCGCAGGTGGCGAGTTCATCAGCGAGGTTCTTCTGGTCGGAGTAGCCGAGCCAGTCTTGGGTGAAGAATTTCACGCCGTAGCGGTTGCAGATGGCTTCGGTCGCATCGGTGGAATGCGAGTCAACGACGATGATTTCATCGGCAATATCTTGAACGGAGTCAAGGCATTGCGCGATTTTCAGTTCCTCGTTGAAGGTGATGATGACGACCGAAAGGGTGTTCATGGACGCAAATTTTGCGCAAAAGTAGGCTTTTTTTCTTATTTTTGAGGACTATTCTTGAACAATATATTGGATGGAAGAGGTTGCCAATTACGTTCAACAATTGGTTATAGAAGTATAAATTACCCATTTTATCGAATATAATCGATGAAATCTGTATATTTATGTCGAATATAAACGATAAAAAGTATATATTTTTATCGAACATAATCGATAAAGTTGTATCTTTGCAGTCGTATAAAACACAAAAACCATGTTAAGAAAGGATTTGATTAAGGATATTGTCGTTGAAAATCAGCGTTTTATTTCATCGGTATGCTTTTTTGAGCGCGATTATGTGTTTGAAGACGCACTGAATTATGTACTTGTGGGCTTGCGCCGTGCTGGAAAGTCATATTTGTTGTATCAGCGCATCCATCAATTATTGGAAAAAGGCCATCGTATGGAGGAAATCTGCTATTTCAACTTTGAGGATGATCGTTTGGGAATAATGACTTTAGCCGATTTGGACATCATCAAATCTGCTTATGAGGAAATGTTTGATACCCTGCCTATTTTCTTCTTCGACGAGATTCAGATTGTTGACGGCTGGGAGAAGTTCGCGCGACGGTTGGCCGACCAAAAATACAGGGTTTACATCACCGGCAGCAATGCCAAGATGTTGAGTTCGGAAATTGCGACCACTTTGGGCGGGCGCTATATGATTAAGGACGTGTTTCCACTTTCATTTGCTGAGTATTTGTCTTTTTCGGGCATTAACATGAAGGAAAAGAACGCTTTGCACCTTCATGGGAAAGAGATTGTGAAGCATTTCGAGACTTATTTCCGTTTCGGAGGTTTGCCTGAGGTGATGAATGTGGCCGACAAACGCTCATGGCTCAGTGGATTGTTCAACAAGGTTTTCTTTGGCGATTTGATTGCGCGTTACGACATCCGCAACGACTTTGGTCTGCGCATTTTGGCCAAAAAGTTGGCAGAAAGCGTAAAACAGCCTTCGTCCTACAACCGTTTGGCCAATGTGGTAAGTTCGACTGGCAAAAAGGTTAGCACTGATACAGTCATTGATTATGTGAATTACATGTGCGAATCGTGGTTGCTGCTGCCTTTGGAGAATATCATCGGCAAATTGACCGAACGCAACACCCGACGCAAGTATTATTTCATTGATAATGGCATTCTCAACCTGTTTTTGCCCGACCCAGAGGCCAGCCTTTTGGAGAATATGGTGGCCATTAACTTGATAAGGAAATACAAGAACGAGGTTTGTTTCTACCATAACAGCGTGGAGGTCGATTTCTACTTGCCCGAGCAAAAAAAACTTATTCAAGCCTCTTATTCCCTGCAAGACGAAAGCACTTTCCAACGTGAAACCGAAGCCTTAATCAAGGTTTCCAAACGATTTGAAGTAGACGATTTGATGATTATCACCAAAGATGAAGAAACCGTTTTGGAAAAGGACGGCAAGACCATTCAGGTGGTGCAGCTTTGGAAGTGGCTGCTGGGATAAATAATGGTTCAATTAAAGAAATAATACAAAAGGAAACAGCAATGGAAAACTTGCAAACAGAGTTTTGCCTAAAACAGCAATATGCATCGTCACTTTCCCGAATTGATGAACATGTGATGAAATTGCTTCCAGAAGAGTATCATAATACCATAAAGAGAATTTGTACATTACCTTATTACAACAAAAATACATAAGCTATGATAATAAAATTGGTTTCATATCCTAGTTGGAATCGTTTGTCTTCAAAGCAGAGAAAACTACGGATCAGTACTGTTGTGGAAATACTCAATAAAAAGGATGTTGATTTTGTGATGTTTAGCGAGTGGGTGTTTAATAACATAGAAGATTTAAACTCAGTTTGTCAATTAGTCCATAATGAAAAAGTCACCGCTCTGTTTGAATTGAAATTGTCACGGGGGCTTGTCGGAAACCAGCTTTTTCTTTTACAAAATGGAAAGGTTATAGATCTTAAAACACACCAAGTCTTCAGTGAGCATAAGGATGCAACAGAAGAAAACATTGAAAGATTGCTTGATGAACTAGAGTGTCACCGACAGTTTATAGTAGGCGAAAAACGCTTTTTGGTTATTCAATGTGGAGAAAACAATGTATTGAAAACCCAACGAGGCGTTAAAAATAGAGCAGAGTTTCGCTTGCAAAATAGCAATCTAAAAAAGCGTTTTGACAAAGTAATTGATAGTGTAGATGTGATTTTAAATCCTGTACATACAAAATGGGGTAGGTTTTATGATTTTACTTGCCGATTGTATAAATTTAGCGAAAAGAAAAGATGTTGCTTTTATTGTTCTCAACTTGAAGGAAATCAGTTGATAAACGCGATAAATAGTCCTGAAAAGAATACGGCTCAAAGGGCCATGAAGAATAGAAAAATATTGTCTCCACATTTTTGTTCAGACATCAACAATAAGGAATTTTTGTTGCAGACATATGAAATCTAATCCCCAACACTCATTTGGTCGGATTTGTAATCCGCATCTTTACTTTCCCGAAAATTCCCTATCTTTGCGCCCTTATCTGAGCAATCGGTGAATATCGGAATTCCAATATGGATGTTAGCCTTATCCCTGCTGGCTGGCCTGGCGGCGGCCGCATTGTTGTATTTTCGGAACAAGAAGCAACACTATGGCAAAGCCTTGAATGTCATTTTGTTTGCGCTACGAACCTTAATAGTCGGATTGGTGGTGTTGCTGCTTTTCAACCCGCTGATAAGGCAGAAATTCAGTTCCGTGGAGACACCAACCATTATCCTTGCACACGATAATTCTTCATCTGTCGTCCTTTGCAAGGATTCGGTGTATTACAAAAAGGATTACCAGACCCAATTTGAGCAGTTTAGGAAAGACTTGAACGCTGATTTTCAAGTGGATGAATATCTTTTCGGTGAAGATGTACGCGATTTCGAGCAGCTCGATTTCTCCGACCAACTGACGGACTTGTCGTCGTTCATAAAGACCTTGGACAGAAGATATTACAAACGCAATGTGGGTGCGGTGCTGCTCTTCTCCGATGGTATCTACAACCGCGGTTTCGAGCCGGAGTTGGTGGCGGAGAACTTCCCGTATCCTATCCATACCGTCGTTTTGGGCGACACGGTGTCCTATCCCGACCTCGCCATCCGCAATGTGCATTATAATAAGGTGGTGTCGCTCGGTGCGACCTTCCCCGTCCGTGTGACTGTCGCCGCCCGCGATTTGGCTGGCCGCAAAGCCCAACTGACCCTTAAGGAAAGCGGTTGCCTTATCGAGAAGCGCGACATTGAGATTCCCTCCAACCGCTTCTCCAAGGAAATCGACTTCATGCTTGATGCCACTAAGAAAGGCGTGATGGCCATCGACATCGAGGTGAGCGGCATCTCCGAGGAGGAACAACTGCTCAATAATGTGCGTCATATCTATGTCGAGGTGCTCGACCAGAAATACAAGTTGCTCTGTGTGGCTGCCTCGCCGCATCCTGATTTGGGCGCGTTGCGTAGTGTGCTCAACGACAATTATGAGATGGACTTCTGCTTTGGTAAAGAGACCTTGCCCGACTTTGCCAACTACGACTTGGTCATCCTGCATCAGGTACCCTCGGTGCGAACGGATTTCAATGCCTTGAAGACACAGTTAGACAAGAACATGAAACTCCCCGTCTTCTTCATAGTTGGCAACGACACCGACCGCGATATGTTAAGCAAGTTGCAGAATGTCTTTGCCTTGCATTCTGGTGCAACCAACACCCTGATGGATGTCAAGGCGCACCAAAACACGGCTTTTTCGACCTTTACCTTCGACTCGAAGTCGGAGCAACTCATTGCGAAATACCCGCCTTTGGCTTTGCCACATCTGGAAATCAATGCCTTGAAGTCGCACGATGACCTGCTTTTGCAAGAGGTGATGGGCATCAAGTCGGGGTTGCCACTGTTGAGCTTTGCTAACGACGAGCGTAAGATGGCCTTCCTGTTTGGTACTAACATTTGGCGTTGGAGGCTGTACGAATACTACCAGTCGAAGAATCATGATGTGTTTGACGAGATGTTCTCCAAGTCGCTGAAGTACTTGCTGCTGTCGGCCAACGACGGTTCGGCCATCTATGCCAAGGAGACCTACTACAGCAACGAGCCCGTCATCATCACCGCTGAGTTGCGTAACCCGAACAACGAACTCGTGACCGACCCCGACCTGACCATTCAAATCGAGAATAAGCTGACAGGCGAGACTTACGACTACACCTTCTCGAAACGCGACCATGACTATGAATTGAACGCTGGCCTTCTGCCTGAAGGCCTGTATACTTATAAGGTACAAGCACAGATGGGCGAGCGCAAGATCAATGTGAACGGCACCTTTAGTGTCGTGGCCATCGGCATTGAGGCACAACAGCTTACCGCCGACATTGACCGGATGCGCACCATCGCTCGCCTTACAAACGGAAACTGTTATACCGCTCGCGAGTTGCAACAACTTTTTGCCGATTTGCACAATGATTCGCGCATCACCTCCGTTGAACACCATGAGAGCCGCTTCGAAGACTTGATCCACTCCAAGTGGATTTTCTTCGTCCTCATCGGATTGGCTACAGTGGAATGGCTGTTGCGGAAGATGTTTGGAAGTTATTAAAGAAACAACAATTAAACAAATCGAAGATTCAACGAAGTTAATTAAACAATAAACAATTCAACACTATGAAGATTCAAGATCAAGCTGTCGTCACGATGACCTACGTCCTGCGTGAGAACGATGAAAACGGTCCCATCCTTCAGGAGACCACGAAAGAGAACCCCTTTGTTGCCATCTTTGGCATGCATCAACTGTTGCCCAAGTTCGAGGAGAACTTGATGGGCAAGGAGCCTGGCGACCATTATGCCTTCCACCTGACCCCTGAAGAGGGTTATGGCGAGCGTGATGAGGCCTACGTGATGGACCTCGATAAGAACATGTTTATGCAGAACAATGTGCTTATGGACATGGTGAAAGTCGGCGCCCAACTGATGATGCAGACCTCCGATGGTCGTCCGATTGCCGGCATCGTTCGCGAGATTGGCGACAAGCACGTGAAGATGGACTTCAACCACGACATGGCGGGCAAGCACCTCCATTTCTCGGGCGAGATCCTCGATGTGCGCGAGTCGACCGATGAAGACTTCGGTGCAGGCGGCTGTGCCGGTTGCGGCGGCGACTGCGGTGATGGCGGTTGCGAAGGCTGTGGCGGTGGTTGCAACTGATTTTAATATGCTGTTTGTAGAGACGTAGCGCGCTACGTCTCTACATCATTTTGACAAAACTCTGGGGAAAAATCATGAATTTTGTGATTTTTCCCCAGAGTTTTCTATTTCGTAATGCAAAATGTCGCATAAAGCGGCACAGCTTTGATGTTGTTGTCGAAGCCGAAATGCTTTTGTGAAATCCTTATCGAATAAGGTGCATTGTATTTCTTTGCAAACAAATTCATACTGATGGCCTTGTTCCGTTTGCCTTTCTTGACTTCCACGGGGATGATGTCAGTGCCGAGTTGCAGCACGAAATCCACTTCGGCAGTGTTGTCGTTTTTCCAGTAGTAAAGCGGAATTTGGTTGGCTTTAAATTGTTGTGCCACATAGTTTTCGGCCAACGCGCCCAAGAAACTGTTGTCTTGCTCGATGGTGGAAAGCACAGTTTGGTAAGCAAGCCCCGACTTCATGGTGAGCAGCCCCACATCGGCCATATAGAGTTTGAAGTCAGAGAGATCGGCATAGGCTGCGATGGGCATCAGTCCTTGAGTGGTCTTTTGGCATTTCAAGACGATGCCTGCCGATTCCAGCCAGTCGATGGACTCGCCGAACAGCGTGGCACTGCCGCCTTTTTGCACCACTTTGTATTGGAACTTGGTGTTTTCTTTGGCCAATTGGGTCGGAATTGAGTTGTAGCAAGCCCTGATTTTCACCGAGGTCGAGGCGGAGGCATATTTCGCCATGTCGGCCAGATATTCGTTCAAGATGCGGCTTTGGATGTCGATGATGTCCGTGAACTTTTGCGTCTCGATAAATTGCTTGACCACAGCAGGCATGCCTCCCGTAATCAGGTAATGCTTGTAAAGTTCGATGAGCATTTGGTGGATGCCTTCGGCAAAAGGTTGGTTGTTTGCGAAATGATGTTTGATTTCCTCGGCGAAAAACTGTTTTCCATTAGCCCAAAGAAACTCCTCGAAATCAAGGGGGTACATATTGATTTCATCTACCTTTCCGACTGGGAAGGAGTACTTCTCACGATTGACGGCCACCCCAAGCAAGCTCCCAGCGGCCACGATGTGGTATTGCGGCGCTTCCTCGCAAAAGACTTTCAACGCCATCAGAGCCCTTTCGCTGCTTTGGATTTCATCGAGGATAATCAGTGTTTTCCCCGCTGTAATCTTTTGACTGTAGGCTGCTTCCAAGTATTGGATGATTCTCGTCGGTGTGAGGTCACCTTCAAAAAATGCTGCCGTCGCCATTTGGTTTTCCAAGTGTACATAGATGGTGTTCTCGAAATAGGTTTCACCGAAAGCCTTCAAGATATAGGTCTTGCCCACCTGTCTTGCTCCATTCAGGATGAGCGGCATCCGATTCGGCTTGTCTTTCCAACTGACCAGTTCGGCCATCACTTTTCTTTCCATAGTTCTTGCCTTTTATGCCGCAAAAATAACCAATTTTGACAAAACTCTGGAAAAAAATCAGAGTTTTTATGATTTTTCCATAGAGTTTTGTTGATTTGGAAGTTTTAGGGGATAAAACAATCGGGCTTCATCAACCAAATGATGAAACCCGATTTGTTTTGTATGGTAGAGATGGTGCATGCACCGTCTCTACAAGCGTAATAAATCATTTCCTCAACCCCGCCAACTGCTGCTCGATGACAGCAATCTTGGCCTCGGCGTCGGCTTTCTTCTTGCGTTCCTTGTCGACGACGGCGGCAGGAGCACCACTCACGAAGCGTTCGTTGGAAAGCATTATGACTTATTTTCGAGAAATACAATCACAATTTGCAAATATTCAAAAACTTTGTCTATTTTTGCAACAGCAATACAAAAACAGATGGATATGGATACTGTAAGAATTGACATTGAACTACCATCGTGCGGCTATTATTCCAAAGAAGAATTGACCGATTTGATATATTCATACGCTTTGTCATTAGTGATGCCAAACACCGTTACGGACAGGTCAGTTGATGATGAGCTGAAGGAGTTGAATCGTCGTGCTGCCGAGATGGAGAACGATTCTTCGGTTTGTATACCCCATGAAGAGGTTTATGAAAGAGTAATGTCAAGACTGCATCGGTATGAAACTCATTTGGCATGAATTAGCTCTTGAAGAATTGGCTTCGATAGGCGAAAAGGTGTCAGAAATGTTTGGCGAGAAAGTAGCTGATAAGGTTGTCAAAGACATAATGGAAAGGGTTAGCGTTTTGGCGTCAAATCCATTTCTTGGTACAAAAGATGAAAGATACTTGCCATTCTTTGTCTTGCACTCATGGCATAACCGCATTTTCTATCTTGTTACTGATAATGAAATTAGAGTTTTAGCCATTTGGGATAATCGACGGGATGAAAAGAAATTACCGAAATTGTTGTCATCGAGATTATGAAGTTTATTCGAAAGATTGCGGTGGTATTTAAATTATCGGAGAAACAAATACGGATAGTGGAGGATAAGAATCGCCACTATCCGTTTTTGTGTAATCAGTAGAGTCGGCGCAGCACCGTCTCTACATTTTTATTTCCTCAGCCCAGCCAGCTGCTGCTCAATCACAGCAATCTTGGCCTCGGCGTCGGCTTTCTTCTTGCGTTCTTTGTCGACGACGGCGGCAGGAGCACCGCTCACGAAACGTTCGTTGGAGAGCTTCGCTTCAACGCTCTTCAGGAAGCCCTGGGCGTATTTCAGTTCCTCTTCCAACTTCTTGATTTCGGCCTTCACATCGACACTGCCGGTGAGCGGCACGAAGAACTCGGTGCTGCCTACGATGAAGCCGAAGGCACTGGCAGGAGCCTCAGCCACATAACTCACCTCGCTCACGTTGCAGAGCTTGGCAATCACACAGTCGAAGTCCTTGTTGGCCGTACCCTTCACCACAAGTTGGATGGCATCACGGAAGGCGATGTTCTTGTCGCTGCGCACCTTGCGGACATTATTGATGACCTCTTGCATGAATTCGAACTGCTTCAGGATGGTCTCGTCAATGGTTTGCAGCTTGGGCTGCTGAGCAATGATAATGTCATCACCCTCCTTGCGGTCGGCGATGGCGTGCCAGATTTCCTCGGTGATGAACGGCATGAAGGGGTGCAGCAAGAGCATCAGGTTCTCGAAGAACTTGATGGTGGCACCGTAGGTCACGGGGTCGATGCCTTGGCCTTGCGGAGCCTTCACCATCTCGAGGTACCACGAGCAGAAGTCGTCCCAAGTGAGCTTGTAGATGCCCATCAAGGCGTCGCTCAAGCGGTACTTGTCGATGTTGTCGTTGGTCTCGGCCAACACTTGGTTGAAGCGGGCCTCAAACCATTTCACGGCCATCTTGGCGGCTTCGGGCTGGGCGGCGTTTTCGTCCACATTCCAGCCTTTCACCAGACGCAAGGCGTTCCAAATCTTGTTGCAGAAGTTGCGGCCTTGCTCGCAGAGGGCCTCGTCGAAGAGGATGTCGTTGCCGGCAGGTGCACTGAGCATCATGCCCATACGCACGCCATCGGCACCGAATTTGTCGATGAGTTCGATCGGGTCGGGCGAGTTGCCGAGGCTCTTCGACATCTTGCGGCCTAACTTGTCTCTCACTATACCAGTGAAGTACACATTCTTGAACGGCACTTCATTTTGGTATTCCTCACCAGCCATAATCATGCGGGCCACCCAGAAGAAGATGATGTCGGGGGCGGTGATGAGGTCGTTGGTGGGGTAGTAGTACTTGAACTCGGCGTTGTCGGGGTCGAGGATGCCGTTGAAAAGCGACAAAGGCCACAGCCACGAGCTGAACCAAGTGTCCAAGGCATCGTCATCTTGACGCAAGTCTTTGAGGGCCAAATTCTTGTTGCCCGTCTTCTCGATGGCGAGTTTCAAGGCTTCTTCGGGTGTCTCGGCGACAACGAAACCGCCTTCGGGCAGGTAGTAGGCCGGAATCTGATGGCCCCACCACAGCTGACGGCTGATGCACCAGTCCTTGATGTTTTCCAGCCAGTGACGATAGAGGTTGACATATTTGGCGGGATAGAATTTGATGTCGCCATTCAACACGGGTTTCAGCGCGATGTCGGCGAGGTGTTCCATCTTGAGGAACCACTGCATCGAGAGCTTTGGCTCAATCGGCACATTGGTGCGCTCGGAGTAACCCACCTTATTATTATAGTCCTCGATCTTTTCCAGCAGCCCGGCTTCTTTCATGTCGATGATGATCTGCTTGCGGCAGTCTTCGCGGCTCATGCCGATGTACATGCCAGCGGCTTCGCTCAAAGTGGCGTCATCGTTGAAGATGTTGATGCTCTGCAAGTTGTGCTTCTCGCCCAGCATATAGTCATTCACATCGTGGGCAGGAGTGACCTTCAGACAGCCCGTGCCGAACTCGATGTCAACATAACCGTCTTCGATGACGGGGATGACACGATTGACCAGCGGCACCACGACCTTTTTGCCGCGCAGCCATTGGTTCTTCGGGTCGGCGGGGTTGATGCACATGGCCGTGTCACCCATGATGGTCTCGGGACGCGTGGTGGCCACCACAGCATAGCGGCGACCTTGTTCGTCGGTGTGGATGATCTCGCCTTCAGCGCCCGTGGCACCTGTGCCGTCGTCCTCGTGAAGGTAATAACGGAGATAGAACAGCTTGCTGTGTTCATCCTTGAAGATGACTTCCTCGTCGCTCAGAGCCGTTAAGGCTTTCGGGTCCCAGTTGACCATGCGCACACCACGGTAAATCAGGCCTTTGTTATACAGGTCGACGAAGGCACGGATGACGCTCTTCGAGCGGATGTCATCCATTGTGAACGAGGTGCGTTCCCAGTCGCAGGAGCAGCCCAGACGACGCAACTGCTTGAGGATAATGCCACCATGCTCGTGGGTCCAGTCCCAAGCGTGCTTGAGGAACTCCTCGCGGCCGATGTCCGTCTTCTTGATGCCCTGTTGCGCCAGCTTGTTCACAACCTTGGCTTCGGTGGCGATGGAGGCGTGGTCGGTGCCAGGCACCCAGCAGGCGTTCTTGCCTTGCATACGGGCGCGGCGGATCAGGATATCCTGGATCGTGTTGTTCATCATGTGGCCCATGTGAAGCACGCCAGTCACATTCGGCGGTGGGATCACGATGGTATAGGGTTCGCGTTCGTCGGGAGTGGAGTGGAAGTAGTTCTTGTCCATCCAGTGTTCGTACCATTTGCCTTCAACTTCCTGAGGGGGTCCCTGAGCCTGTCGAAGGGCCGACTTAAAATAGTCAAGCCATTTGTGCGCAAACAATCGGCAAAAGTAGCGATTTTTCGGCTATGCTCGGACTTTTTTCTCCATTTTTGCTATCGCAAAACATTTTTCCCTATCTTTGTCACCTCGTTTTGAAAACGAATAATCATTAAATAAAAACTTAAACTATGTTCAAAGGACATCCAAAAGGGTTATTAGCGGCAGCCCTGAGTAATATGGGAGAGCGTTTTGGCTACTATATTATGAATGCCGTTTTGGTCTTGTTCCTGTGTTCGAAATTTGGTTTGGCAGATGAGAAGGCAACGCTCATCTACTCTATTTTCTATGCAGGAATCTACATTTTAAGTCTGGTGGGCGGTATCATTGCCGACCGCACCATGAATTACAAAGGCACTATCATGACGGGTTTGTTCATCATGGCGAGTGGCTATGTCATTCTGGCTATCCCGATTTTGGCCACTTCGACCAATATGGGTTGGCTGCTTCCATTGACTTGTGCAGCTTTATTCCTTATTGCATTTGGTAATGGTCTGTTTAAGGGTAACTTGCAGGCTATTGTCGGTCAAATGTATGACAATTTTGAGGCCGAAGCCGCCAAAAAAGGTCCCGATGCTTTGCGTGAAGCCAAGGAAAAGCGCGACAGCGGTTTCCAGATTTTCTACATGTTCATCAATGTGGGTGGTCTGATTGCACCGTTTGTGGCTCCTTTGCTGCGTAATTGGTGGTTGTCGCAAAATGGCATGACCTACAACGCTGACCTTCCGGCTTTGTGTCACCAATTCATGAATGAAGGTGCTGCTATGGGCGCTGCTGCCATGTCGAAGATGTTGGAAATCATTCCTGCTGCCACTTCGCTTGATGTAAATGCTTTGGATCTTACCCAGTTTTCCAATGACTATCTGAAGATTTTCAACGAAGGTGTCCACTATTCGTTCATTGCCTCTGTGGTGGCTATGTTCATTTCTTTGGCCATTTTCATCGCTACTAAGAAGAAATTCCCCACGCCGGCCAAGAAAGTTGCTGCTGAATCGGTTAACTACACAGCTGAAGAAAAGGCCGCCATGGCCAAGGAACTCAAGCAACGTTTGTATGCTTTGTTTGCTGTGTTGATTATCGCCGTGTTCTTCTGGTTCTCGTTCCACCAGAATGGTACATCCATGTCGTTGTTTGCAAAAGACTTTGTGAATACTTCATTGTTCCCGCCTGAGGTTTGGCAAGCCGTCAACCCGTTCTTTGTTATTGTTCTGACGCCTATCATTATGGCTGTGTTCGGTTCGCTTGCTAGAAAAGGTAAGGAAATCTCGACACCTAAGAAAATCGGTATCGGTATGGGTGTTGCAGCCATTGCCTATGTTTTTATCTCCGCAATTTGCGCTTCCTACGGTTATCCTTCAGCTACTTCATTCAAGGCTCTCCCCGCTACTGAGACCGCTGCTATGAAAGCTGGTCCTTGGGTGCTTATTGTCTACTACTTCTTCATGACTGTTGCTGAGTTGTTCATCTCACCTTTGGGACTATCCTTTGTGTCAAAGGTTGCGCCGAAGAGCATGTTGGGCTTGTGCCAAGGTCTGTGGCTCGGTGCAACGGCTGTCGGTAACGGTTTGCTTTGGATTGGACCTCTGCTCTACAACAGCATCCCGCTCTGGCAATGCTGGGCCATTTTCGCTGGCGTTTGCCTCTTGTCGATGATTGTGATGTTCGCCATGGTGAAATGGCTTGAGAGGGTTACAAAATGATGACAATTAACGGAAATCTAACCTCTAAAATCGAGTAAAAATGAAAAAGTTATCATTGATAGTAATTTGCGCGTTAACTACGCTATTCTTTGCGTCCTGCCAGACAGGTAAGAGAGAAGACAGTAATGGAAACACTCCTTCTTCTGTGGTTGAGAAGATGTATCAAGCCATTCAAAACAATCAGTTTGAGGAAGCAGCCACCTATTGCAAAGTTCCAGAAAAGGTCGATAACAGCGGATCATACAATGCCACCAAAAACGGTGCTGCATGGAAAGATATTGTGATTTCGACAATGGTGGAACAGAGCAAGGTCTCAAACTATGTTCTGAAGAGCTATGAGGTTGTCTCGGAAGAAATTTCGAATACTGACCCGAATTCGGCTAAGGTGAAGACTAAAATCACTTATACCAAAAATGGTGTCGATGGCGAAGCAGAATGCTCTTTCCCATTGAAAAGAGAGAACGATGTTTGGCTGATCATTGGATAATTGTTATAATTATGACAAGGGCTTGCGCAAGCAAGCCTTTGTCATATAACACCCTAACTATCAAATTCAAGACTTATGTTTAAAGGACAACCCAAAGGTTTATTTGCTCTCGCCCTCGCCAACACAGGCGAGCGCTTTGGCTATTATACCATGTTGGCCATCTTTACCCTCTATATGAGGGCAAAGTTTGGCTGGGATGAGAATTCGGCAGGACAAGTGTATGCAATCTTTCTTGCTGGGGTCTATTTTATGCCTCTTATTGGCGGTATCATTGCCGATAAGATAGGTTATGGAAAGTGCGTTACCATAGGTGCCTTCATTATGTTTTTTGGTTATTTGGCGCTTGCCGTTCCAATGGCAACACAAGTTGTTGACAAATGGACCATGTTTGGCGGTTTGGCATTGATTGCAATAGGAACAGGTTTGTTCAAGGGCAATTTGCAGGTGTTGGTTGGTAATTTGTTTGATGACCCCCAATACGCCGGTAAGCGTGATGCGGCGTTCAGTTTGTTTTACATGGCCATCAACATAGGCTCGATGTTTGCTCCCGCAATGGCAAAGGCACTCTACAAACCGCACATTGAAGGCGCAGGCTTCCATTTTGTGCCCATAGACGATGCCGTAAATGAGTTTGGCGCACAGTCGGGCTCATACCTGCAGTCTCTTGCTGAAGGCTACCGCTTGTGCTTCTATGTGGCTTGCGCATCATTGGTGCTTTCAATCTTGATTTATTTTCTGTGCCGCTCTTGGTTCAAACATGCTGATGTCAACACTAATCAGGCTAAAACCCAAAATATTCAGATGGAAGAACTTACTCCAAAACAAACCAAGGATCGCATCGTGGCACTGTTGCTTGTGTTTGCAGTAGTAATCTTCTTCTGGATGGCATTCCACCAGAATGGTTCGGCCTTGACATTCTTTGCTGACAAATACACTCGGCTCAATGGTATAACGGGTTCCACGCGCATTTGGTTCAACATTTGGTCGTTGGCGTTCATTGCGGCATCAGTTTACACACTGTTTGCGATTTTCCAAAGTGATACCAAAAAAGCCCGCATCATATCGGGAATAGCTACATTGGCTCTTTGGGGAGGCGCAATCGCTTTCTATCTAAGCATGCCCGAGGAGGTCAGCGCGGCAACGTCTGATTTTCAACAGTTCAATCCATTCTTCGTGGTGGCCCTTACACCAATAACCGTAGCCGTGTTTGCAGCACTTGGGAAAAAAGGAAAAGAGCCATCCGCTCCTGTCAAGATTGGGTTGGGTATGTTGATGGCGGCTGTTGGATTTGCCGTGATTACCGTTGCCTCGACTGACCTTATCTCACCTAAGGATTTAGGCGATTCAGCACAGAGTATACTTGATCCACACTGGCTCATTGGGACCTATTTTACATTGACTATTGCAGAATTGCTGCTTAGTCCCATGGGCATAAGCTTTGTGAGTAAGGTGGCGCCTCCCAAATACAAGGGTCTGATGATGGGTGGTTGGTTTGCTGCCACGGCAATAGGAAACTACCTTAGTCGAATTCCGTCAGCCTTGTGGAAGAAGATCCCGCTAATGGCAAACTGGGCAATTCTGATAGGCCTTTGTGTTATTGCTGGTGTCATTATGTTAGCTCTTCATAAGAAACTCGAGGCTGCGACAAAAGATGAATAACACAAAAGTAATAGAACAACAGTTGGCTTCAACTGCCTGCTCTCCGCCGTGTTCATCTTCTCGATTATGAAGCGGTTGGAAAAGGCTACATCGGGTTGCTGATATGGTTTTGGAAACAAATCTATCACAAATCTGAATGAAATCTTGTAGAGACGCAACATTCTGCGTCTCTACGTTTTTTTTTCTAATTTTGCGGCAAAATAATAGACTATGTCAAGAAACGAACAAGAGCTGAAAGGTGTCACGCTGCTGGGCAACCAAAACACGCAATACAACTACGACTATACTCCTGAGGAAACATTTGAGAACAAACATCCTGAGAATGAATACCTTGTGACCTTGGATTGTCCTGAGTTCACCTCGCTGTGCCCTAAGACGGGCCAGCCCGACTTCGGCCACCTTATTATTAATTATATCCCTCGCACACTGATGGTGGAGAGCAAGAGTCTGAAACTCTATCTCTTCAGTTTCCGCAACCATGGTGACTTCCACGAGGACTGTGTGAACATCATCATGAAGGACTTGGTAAAGCTGATGGATCCCAAGTATCTGGAGGTCATAGGCTTGTTCAATCCGCGTGGCGGCATCTCTATCAAGCCTTTTGCCAACTATGGCGACGCTGAGCATCAGGACATGGTCAAGCAACGGCTTCTTGGTCATTGCGAGCGGAGCGTGGCAATCTAGACAAAAAGCTTTTACTCTGGATCGCTTCGTTCCTCGCGATGACGCAAAGCGACGACTGAACAACTGAATAACTGAACAACTGAAAACTGAAATGAAGGACGCTGTAATCATCATCTCCGGTGGTATGGACTCGACCACGATGCTCTACGAATTCAAGGATGAAATCGCCTTGGCCATTACCTTTGACTATGGCTCGACCCAAAATGGCCGCGAGCGTGTTTGTGCCGTGACGCATTGCCAGCGTTTGGGCATCAAGCATATCATTGTGCCTCTCGAATTCATGCACCGCTACTTCAAGAGTGCCCTGTTGATGACGGCCGACGACATCCCCGAAGGCAACTATGATGACGAGAACATGAAGTCGACGGTGGTGCCTTTCCGCAACGGCATCATGTTGGCCATTGCTGCGGGTATTGCTGAGAGTAATGGTCTGAAGCGTGTGATGATTGCCAACCATGCCGGCGACCATTCCATCTATCCCGACTGTCGCCCTGGCTTTGTCAATGCCATGTCGGAGGCCGTGTCGGCGGGAACCTACGAGAATATTAAGGTCTTTGCACCTTATACTTACCTTAGCAAGAAGGAAATCGCAGAACATGGCAAGGCTTTGGGCTTGGATTACGCCGAGACTTATTCCTGCTACAAAGGTGGCGAGAAGCATTGCGGTAAATGCGGCACCTGCCGCGAACGCCGTCAGGCGCTGCTTGATGCCGGCATTGAAGACCACACCGAATATGAATCATAATGCTAAGGTCCCTGAGCCCGTCGAAGGGCCGACCGGAACCAAGACGGTGCTTCGACAGGCTCAGCAACCTGCTTCAACTGAATAACTGAACAACTGAAAACTGCCAACTGAATATGTATTACGTCAGAAAAACCTTAGAAATATCCGCATGTCACCAGCTTTATCTCGACTATGAGAGCAAGTGCGAGAACCTACATGGCCACAACTGGAAGATCAATGTGTATTGCCGTACCGAAAAGCTCGACAGCAATGGCATGGTGTGCGACTTCACCGAGATTAAGCGCTTGATCCATGGCAAGATCGACCATACTAACATCAATGAGGTCCTTGACTTCAATCCGACAGCCGAGAACTTGGCCAAGTGGATTGTCGACACCGTCCCAAACTGCTACCGTGCTGATGTGTGGGAGTCGCGCGACAACAAGGCCTCCTACATCAAGGACGACGCCCCACAAAATTTTGATTGATTTTAATAAGCTATCAGCCATCAGCAGTCAGCTATCAGCTTGGTTGGTTCTGAGCTGAGAGCTGATGGCCAATCAATTAAACAATTAAACAATCAACGATTCAACATTGTACAAGATTAACGAAATATTCTACTCCCTTCAAGGCGAAGGTTATCACTCCGGAACGCCTGCGGTCTTTGTGCGCTTCAGTGGATGCAACTTGCGTTGCGCTTTTTGTGACACACAGCATCAGGACGGGCAGATGATGTCGTTGCAAGAGATTGTGGATGAAGTCAATAAGTATCCTCTCGCGCCTTTGATTGTGCTGACAGGTGGAGAACCTTCTTTGTTTATTGACAAGGCTTTTGTGGCTGAACTGAAACAAAAGACGGGTAAAAGAATTGCCATAGAAACCAATGGTACGCGACCTTTGCCGAACAACCTCGATTGGGTGACGCTTTCGCCCAAGACCGTTTTTGAGGGAGGCGATTTGGAGCCTTGTGTGTTGAAGACTTGTGATGAACTGAAAGTGGTCTATCTTGGTCAGGACTTGTCGCAATACAATGGCATTGAGGCTCGACATCGTTTCTTGCAGCCTTGTTTTTGTGAAGACGAAGTACAGCGAAAGGCTAATATGAAAGCCTGCGTGGAAGCAGTGATTCAGAACCCCGGCTGGCGACTTTCGCTGCAGATTCATAGGGTTTTAAATATCAGATAGATAATAGAGATTTCACTATGCGAATTCGTTTTTCCCTGTTTCTCCTTCTTGCGGTTTTGGCCTCATGCGCCAAGCAGCCCATCGTACCACCTCCTCAGGAGGATGTTCTGTATCAGATAGAAGACTGCTTCGCTCAAAACCCCGATAGTGTTATGCAAATTCTTGATACATTGGATGTTACTGTACTATCTGAGAAGGAACGAGCGCATTATTGTTTGCTGAAAGTTTGGACACGTGATTATCGTTACCTTTATGATAGTATCACGGATTCACTGTTGCAAGTGGCTGAAAACTGTTTTGTTGGAGGCAAGGACAAATGGTTTGAGGCCGAAACTTGTGAAGCTCTTTCGCGAATTGCTTTCAAGGAGGGGAAAGGCGAGCAGATTAAATTGGATTGGTTGTTGAAAGCCTATCAAAGTATAGCTCAGTGTAAGCATTTGGATGAGCGTTTCATTCGATATTCGAACAGGGAAGAAACCCCTAAAGAAAGGATTGACAGTTATAGGAATATGATTCAGATGCGCTTGGGAATGTGTTACTTGGACAATGACTATTACAAGGAAGGATTGTGCCATTTGAAGCTAGTGTATCAATATTATGCTGATAATCAAGATGAAAGAATGATGGCTTTTTCGGCCAATATGTTAGGCAATGCTTATTTGACCATTAAAGAGTACGATAGCTGCAGGTTGTTTTTTGGGAAAGGGTTGGAAGCTGCACAAAAATTCAATCAAATAGAAAACATCGTTTATTATCATTATTCAATGTCGATGCTTTATTTGTATCGATTTGACAATCAGGATTATGAAACTCAGGAGGAAGGGTGTCAACTGTTACAGAAAGCCATTGAGGATTGTCATCGTGGGCTGAATCTTTACGATGAGAAAATGTCTAAATACAAGGATGGTTTTTATTGCAATTTGGGCAAGTGTTATTACCGGCTTGAGCAATACGATTCTTGTGTCTATTATGTTGAAAAACAGATTGATTTTATGAACGCCATGCACTATGAAATTGTACCCCATCCTGAGAATGCCGCATTGTTTTACAGATTGTACAAGTCGTACGAGGCTTTAGGGAAAGAAGAAAAGGCTTTGGAATATGCCAACCGCTATTTTGAAATGCAACAAGCTCTTGAAAACCAGCCAAAAGCGGTGGAACAGGTTAAAAATGAGTACGACAAAAAGCTGGAAATGATACAATTGCAAAATGAGCAGCAGGCAAAACGCTATCAGCTTTATTTGTTGTTGGCATTGTTGTTTGCCGCATTATTTGTCTTGCTATGGCTCACCAACCGTTACCGCAAGAACAAGGAAATCGAGACTTTGCGGCAAAAGGAAGCCTACCGAAAGCTGCAATCGGAGTTTGAGACAGTTTCGGCTCAGGTGCAGCAAGCTCGGAAAGTTACGCAGCAGCGTGTGATGGAACTTTACAAGACCACGGTGGTAAACAAACTGGAGCGTATCCTTGCCGAGTTTGAGGCTGCCTATCCGCAAGGTATGGAAAAACTTTCTGCCAATCATCCCAACTTGACTGAAACGGAGTGCCAAATCATCGTGCTTTCATTTTTGCAGTTCCGTGTCAAAGAAATGGCCGAACTCTTGAATTTGAGTACCAATACAGTGGTAAAATACCGCACCAACATCCGAAAAAAGGTAGATTCAAAAGCCATTTCTGACCTGATTCGATGAGGAAAAGGCGTACTTTCTGTTTTTGCAAAATATTGTTTGTCAAATTATTGATGTTTCTAAGAGCGGTAAAAAGACGTACTTTCGCTCAAGCCTTGAAAAACTCTTGGGTTTTTAGTATAGTTTTGCGGCATTAAACATTAAAACATCAATAATATGAAAAGATTTATATTGTTTTTCGCCGTTTTGATGTCGACGGCATTGGCAAAAGCCCAAAATTACACGTATGATTCAATTGCCAATCTTGACTTCGGCTGGTATTTTATCAATGTTAAGAATCTAATGGAGTTGCGTGATGGTAATATTGTTAGTAATTTCTCATTAACAGAATTGGATGATCAAGGCCATGTGTTAGATGATTATGGCGAATTGCTTGTCAAGCTCTCTCCTTCTTCTGGCATAATGGATTCCGTTTTCATTGCGGATAGTTTTGCAAATCATTACTTAATTGGCAGAAATCCACAAGGTGAAGACAACCTTTTTATTAAAATTGTCCGAGACTTCGGGAACAATCAAACTAACTTGCTCATTCGTCATTTCGATGACAATTTGTATTTCGATGAAGCAAAAGACATCATTGTTCCTTTGGAAGATACCATTATCCAAACATGCGAGAGATACCTTTTTGAGAATAACGAGAATATCATTTTGTGGTATGGATTGAGTCCTGGTTTGGATATGTTTCCGATAACACCAATTATGATTAGGGCCAGATTGGATGGCACGATATTGGATCGCGTTGAACTTCCTGACACTCTGATAGGACCACGCAGCGGATGGTGGAATAACCTCAAAGTGTTTAACGATTCGCCACGAGAATATGCTTGGCCACAAGCGGAATATGGTGCCGAGAGCGAGTATGGCTTTTTTGTGGTAGATTCTTTGTTTCAATTGAAAAAATATGTGAGAATCGAACATAATTTTGACCCAAATTATCATGCGGATTTTAGAGAATGGCCATTGTTCTTGCCTCTTGATGAATTCACATATTTGGTTTCATCGCGTTATTACAACAACGACTTTAATCATCATGGTGACAATGGAGTCCGCATCACCAAATATGACAAAACAACAGATGAAAACTTGGGCTCTGTAATGTTTCGGACAAACCCTTTAGGGCCAAACCAAGGATTCATTACTTGTGCCTCGCCTAGAGATTTGACAAAATCCTCTGATGGATATATATATTACCTCTATTCTTCCGCAGACCCACAGGCTCCTACTGGGTATTATGTAGGTGTAGCGAAATTGGACAGTGATTTGAATATCATATGGCATCGCTATTGTATGGGACCTTCATATGTCCATAGGCCTGAATTAATCCTGTGCCTTGAAGATGGAGGGATAGTTGTAGGAGGCTACGAAAATGGAATTATCACAGGACATATAACGCCAAAACCTTTTTTCCTGTTTTTCCAAGACAATGGCACCAGCACTCCCGAAGTGGAAACCTTCATCCGCCCTTATTTGTTCTACCCCAACCCTGCCAAAGACCAACTTCACCTGCAATATTCGCCAGATGTGCAGCCCGAACAAGTCGAGCTTTACGACCTGCAAGGTCGCCTTGTGCACTCACAAAGCAACGGTTTGGGATGCCTCAACCTTTATGGCCTGCCCGCAGGCACTTATATGATGCGAGTCACTTTGAAAGACGGGAAGGTGTTTGCGGATAAGGTGGTAAAGGAGTAAACATTATTTGTGAGGCCGAAAACTTCTCCTTGGCTCGCTGTAAACCAAAAACACAGCAGGCTTTTTGTTTAAATCACCTTTATAGTCTTTCCATTCACCGATGCTTTGGCTAATGATGAGCTCGTCGTCGCAGGTGAGGTTGCAGGCGACACAAACGCGCGTGGCAGGGTGGAGGTTCTTGCATAAGTCCAGCAGCATGGCGTTGTTGCGGAAAGGCGTTTCGATGAACAACTCTGTCTCATTGTTGGCCATCGACCGCCGCTCCAAGTCTTTGATGGCATTCTGCCGCTCTGGACTCTTGATAGGTAGGTAACCGTGGAAGGCAAAAGACTGTCCGTTGAAGCCCGAGGCCATTAAGGCAAGAATCATGGCATTGGGCCCGACCAATGGAATCACTTGTATGCCAGCGGAATGCGCTAAGTCAACGACCAACGCGCCTGGGTCAGCGACGCAAGGCGTGCCTGCCTCCGACATCAGCCCCATATCCTCGCCTTGCAGGCAGGCACCGAGGTGTTCCATCAGGTCGAGGTTGCAAGCGTTGTGCTTGTCGAGCTCGATGAACTCGATGTCATCGATGGTGTTGTCCATCCCGATGCGGCTCAACACACGGCGCGAAGTGCGTGTGTTCTCCACCACAAAATGTTTGAGTTTTCTAACGATTTCGAGCGTTCCGGCAGGGATGACTTGTTCAGGTTTCGTTGCGCCAAGCAGGTTGGGCACGAGATAGAGTTTTCCGAAGTTGTTGGTCATGAAAAGTGGGGTTAAGACAAGGCGATTTTCTTCTCGATGTCGGCAAACATCACCTTGAACTGCTTGTCGGTTTCCAGCTGGTTGGCAATGGTCTTGCAGGCATGGTGCACCGTGGCGTGGTCTTTCTTGCCGCACTGCTGGCCAATGGAGACCAGGCTGGCATTGGAGTATTTCTTCGACAGGTACATGGCAATCTGGCGGGCTTGCACCACTTGGTGCTTGCGTGTGTTGAGGGACATCTGCTCAGGTGTGATCTTGAAATACTCGCATACAATATTAATAATGTATTCCACCGAGACCTCCTTGACGGTGTTGCGCACAAAGCGGTCGATGATTTGCTGCGCCATGTCGATGGTGACGGCTTTCTTATTGAGCAGCGACTGTGCCATGAGCGAGTTCATCACGCCTTCCAGCTCGCGGATGTTGTTGCGCACATTGCTGGCGATGTATTGCACCACATCCTCGGGGAAGGTGATGCCGTTGTCGCGAAGCTTCTCACGAATGATGGAGGTACGCGTGGAAAGGTCGGGCGACTGAAGGTCGGCGGTCAGGCCCCACTTGAAACGCGACAGCAGGCGGTCTTCCATGCCTTGCAGGTCGCTCGGGAACTTGTCGCTGGTGATGACGATCTGCTTGTTGTTTTGCTGCAGGTGGTTGAAGATGTGGAAGAACACATCCTGGGTGCCAGCCTTGCCTGCGAGGAATTGGATGTCGTCGATGATGAGCACGTCGATCATCTGGTAGAAGTTGATGAAGTCGGGACGGTTGTTGTTCTTGTTGGCCGTCACATACTGCGTGGACAGCTGTTCGGCTTGCACATAAAGCACGGTCTTCTCGGGGTGCAGACGTTTGGTTTCCAGTCCGATGGCATGGCAAAGATGGGTCTTGCCTAAGCCTGTACCGCTATAGATCACCAAGGGGTTGAAGGCGGTCTTGCCGGGCTCTTTGGCTACTCTCATTCCGGCCGTGCGGGCCAGACGGTTGCATTCGCCCTCGATGAAGTTTTCGAAGGTGTAGTTCTCGTTCAGTTGCGAGTCGATTTGCAGTTTCTTCAGGCCGGGGATGACAAACGGGTTAATGGGGCCCGATGACAGTCGCTCCGGGGCAGGTTGACCAATAGGGTTCTTGGGGAAGTTGCGGTTGGCGCTGGGCAGGGTGATGGAGCCGAAGGTGTTGGTGCTGTCTACGGGTATCCTATATTCCAGTTTTCCTTTTGCGCCAACGAAGCGTTTGATGACCGTCTTGAGCAGGTCGATGTAATGCGCCTCAAGATATTCGTAGAAGAACTGTGAGGGCACTTGCAAGGTGAGCACATTGTCGGTCAGAGAGAGCGGCACGATGGGTTCGAACCAGGTCTTATATCCCTGTTCCGTGACGATGTCTTTAATCACAGACAGACAGCTATTCCATATTTCCACATGGCCCTTTGTCATCGTAAAATTTGCTCTATTTTATTGTCTTTCACACTACTTGAAAAGTAGGATGAGTGTCATGTTTCAGGCCGTGTTTTCGGCTTATTTTGACCTTGCAAAAGTATATGATTAATTGTTTATAAAAAAATCAAATTTCTATTGATTTTAAATTTTCTTTTTTCTAAAATACGAGATTTCAAAATTTTGAAAAAGCAAAAAGTATATAAATAATTGATTTACACAGTTTTAATATATGTTATTTTTACCCCAAATAAATTGCTGAATTTTTCGAAAATTCTTGAAGCGGAATTTTTTCTTGTTGAAAACTCCAAATAACAATCCAATTCGAAGCGGGAATTTTGCTGCTCCAAATTCTCCTCTTTCATGATGCGCATGACCTCATTCATCAAAGGATACTCGAACTCCAAACTGTAAATATCATTTATGGTTTTTTCCACAACTTGAGCGTTGTCAAGGGCATCGCGGGCAGCGGTTTTATAGGCGTTGATGAGCCCTGAAGTGCCCAATTTGATGCCGCCGAAATAGCGGGTCACGACGACACACACATTAGTGACATCCTTTGAGAGGATCTGGTTGAGGATGGGTTTGCCAGCTGTGCCCGAAGGTTCCCCATCGTCGCTTGAGCGGAAGGTCTTTTTGTCGGGGCCAATCATATAGGCGTAACAATGGTGCCGAGCATCGAAGTATTTCTTCTTGACGGACGCGACGGCTTCTTTGGCCTCATCTTCACTCATCACGGTGAAGGTCTCGGCGATGAACTTGCTGCCTTTTTCCTTGTAAAGACCTTCGCCGCGCGTGGCTAACATATAATAGGTGTCGTCGTTCATGGCTTGAGAGTGATGAGGATGACGGCAATGATGGCGATGGCCAGGCCGAGGTAGTTCTTCCAGGTGAGTTTTTCCTTGAAGAGCAGCCAACCCGTGAGGGCGGTGAGGCTGACCACACCGATATTGTAAACGGGGAAGAGCACTACATTGTCGAAACAGCGCATGGCATGATAGACGCTATAGGTTGAGAAGAAGTTGATGACGCCGAGGCCGATGCCGCCCAAGGCGCTTTTCCATTGCCACTTCGACTTGCTGCGGATGAGGTCGTAGGCCACGAGAAGGATGCCGAACAGCAGGGCGATGAAATAGATGAAGGCAATCATGAAACTCATATTGTCGCCCTGGTTGCGCTGCTCGGTGAGCTTCATCAAAATGTCACCGGTGCCTGTCCCGAAAAAGATCAAAACGGGTAGTAACCAATTGGTTTTGTTTGGTTTATCGGTTTGTCCTTTTCCACCTACCACCAACACCAAAGCTACCAAAGCCAACACAATGCCCATCGTGGCGACCCAATTCAGTTTCTCGCTGAACAGCACCACGCCAGCCAAAGTGGGCAAAACCACCGAGAGCTTGCTCGACAGCGAGGTGATCGTCACGCCCGAGCGTTGTGTGGAGGCTGTCATCAGCACATAGGTGAAGATGAACCAGAAACCCGTGATGAGCGAGAGGCCGAACCAAGGCTCGCCGACCAGCTGAGCGGGTGTGTCGAACTGTTTGCACAAGAGGAAGCCCGTGCAGGTGGCGAAGACATAGTTCCACATCAGCGCCTGGTGGTTGTCCAGGTTGAAGCGCTCGAAGAGCCGCATGGCCACGAAGACGCCGGTGGAGAATAATATAGCAAGGATCAAATACATCATTGTTGCTAGGTCCCTGAGCCTGCGGTCCCTGAGGCCCATCGAAGGGCCGAAGGGCCGGTTAACGAATCGTTCGGCAAAAATAAGGAGATTTTGCGTATCTTTGCCCCATGATTGGATTTAATCTGCAAAAAACAAAACGCCACTTCATGGAAGTTTTGGCTGAAAAGTTCCCTAAGCGCGAGGCGGAACAGTTGATGCGTATCCTCTTGGATGACCTTTTCGGCATTGATTGGAACCAGCAACTGATGAATCCTGACTTGCGCATCGATGAGCATCAGCATTATCAATTGAGTGAAGCCGTCAAGCGCCTTCTAGCAGGCGAACCAGTACAATATGTGACTGGAATAGCCCGTTTCAACGACCTATTATTAAAGGTGTCACCCGCCGTGCTCATCCCGCGTCCCGAAACGGAAGAGTTTGTTCAGAAGATTTGTACCAGCAGCCTCCCATGTCATTCCTGCGAAGGCGTGTGCGAAGGCGGGGAATCTATGGGAGGCAGCCCCAAAAGAATTCGCATTTGGGATATCGGCACAGGCTCAGGCTGCATCGCCATCGCCTTGGCCAAGCTATTCCCCCATGCCGAAGTCATCGCCTTCGATGTTTCGAGAGACGCCCTGCAAATCGCCAAAGAGAACGCCGAAAGCAATGGCGTAATAGTGACTTTCGTGCATGACGATGTCCTGAATCCAACCTCCTACTATTTCAACCAGTCTGTGGATTTGGTGGTGAGCAACCCTCCCTATGTTTGCGACAGCGAACGCGCTTCAATGGAGGCCAATGTCCTCGATTGGGAGCCTGAAAAAGCCTTGTTTGTCCCCGACGATGATCCGCTTCGGTTTTACCGCCAGATCCTGGCTTTGGCCAAAAAACAGTTGAATCCCGATGGACAAGTTTGGTTCGAAATCAACGAACGGATGGGGGAGGAGATGCTTTCGCTTTGCCATGAAATGGGGCTCTTAAATGCCGAGGTTTTGGTGGATTTTGCTGGGAAACCACGGTTTGTGAAGACATGGACTGGGGAATGATGCATGGATTTGCTGGATTTTGAGTATTTTTGTCGCATGAAATTATTTAGTTACATATTTGGATTGTTGTTCCTATTTTCAGTGATGTCTTGCGGAAGGATGACGCAACATGCCTCGGAAGTAGACTTGAGGATGGCCCAAGCCCATTATGATAGCGGTTTTGTCCGCCTTCAACAGGACAGCATGATGGGGGCTTTCCCGTATTTTATTCAAGTGGCCCAAAAACTGGAGTATCTGCCTGAAGACATGACCAATGAAGAGAAGTTGCTTGCTTCGCGCGCCTATTACCAAATGGCATACGTGTTTCGGCGAAAGATGGCCAACAACGCTGAAATCGATGCCTTGCGATGGGCATTGGCATACCAGCGTATGGTTCAAGACACTACTTGGATAGTTAGGTCCAGCTTGGAATTGGCCAACGCCTTTTCGACTCTCAAGGAAAACGATTCCGCACGTTATTATTTCGATTTTTTGACACCTTATTTGGATACGGTTTCCGATGACTTGAGCAATTATTTCATTGCCCAGCATGTGCTGTCGGACTTGTACTATGACCAACACCAGTTTGACTCCTGCTTCATGGTGCAGCGCAACACGATCGCTTTTAAGACGCGACGCGGGATGAGCGCAACAAATGACTCCGTCAGTCTCGGCATCGGTATGTATCACTCGCCGTATCGTCTTGAAGCGAAACCTTATCTGCTGAAAGTGTTGGAAATGCAAACGGGTGATTTGGAACGGAGTGCCATCATGTCGCTGCTTGAACAAATCTATGAAGAGGAGGGAAATGCGGATAGCGCTGCATTTTGTCATAGTTTCAACAAGACCTATGTTAAAGCCGAGTCGGATCGGGTGAGCGACGGGATGCTGGCCGTGAAGCAATACGAGAATTACAAGACCGAACGCGATGCCCGTTTGACCGCCTTGCGTGAACAGACACAGGCACAAAAGACAAACGGGTTAAGGGCTGTTAGCGCGGTTTCGGCCCTACTTTTGTTAGCGGCTGCCGCCTTTGTCGTCTACCATCGCGTCTACCGCAAGAAGATGACCCAGGCGAGCGAAGCCATCCAACGCGACCTGCAAGCCGCGCACGGTGCCTTGGAGGCTCATGCCAACGAGGTTTTGCGGATGAAGGTGCAGGCCATCTACGACGACAAGCGCAACAACACCTTCAACCGCATCCTCGAAGTGTTCAACGAAGCCTATCCTGAAGCCTTGACGAAACTGAAGGCCGCCCATCCCGACCTGAACGACACCGAGCTCGACATTTGTGTGCTTTCCTATTTTCCCTTCCGCACGAAGGAAGTCGCCGACATCCTCGACCTGCGCGAAAACACCGTTTCGAAATACCGCACCGCCATCAAGCGAAAGACGCAAGCCGATTCGTTTGAAGCTCTTTGGGAGCGGTTTTTCGAATGAAAAATTTGCTTAATTTGTATAATTCGCCGTTGTATTATGTCGGCGAATGAAACGAATTTTGCGAATTTATCAAGGATTTCCAACAACTTTTTAGTGGAAAAAATTTTCGTAATCTGTTGACAATCAATGCTGATTGTTGGAAAAATAGTGGATTGCCCGATGGAATTGGCTTTTTTGGCGATATTTTCATATAATTTTGCGGAAACATAAAAGTTACGACCATGAAAAAGTATTTTATTCTCTCAATGCTGCTCGCAGTCGGGATGATGGTTGCGGCACAGACCCCTTGGAACGGCACGGTCGCCGAAGCCTACGACGGCGGCGACGGCACGCTGGAAAACCCTTACCAGATTGCGACGGCGGAACAGTTGGCCCTTTTGGCATACGAGACCAATAACGGATTGGGTGGTGATGCCTGCTATGTCCTCACCAACGATATTGATTTAAACGCCGCCGATTCCATTATTTGGATCCCTATAGGCAATGAGGAAAAGTTTTCGGGCGTTTTTGACGGCGACGGTCATACGATCGGTGGCTTGTATCAAGATGGACTTAAGTATTCAGGGTTGTTCGCTTATACAGAAAACGCAACGATCAAAAACCTCCGGATTGAGAAGGCCAACATTGTGGTATATGTGCAGGAATATGTGTATTCAGCCATGGCTGGTTTTATCTCGGCCCAATCACTCAACACCAACATTATCGATTGTTTTGTTGACGGCTGGATGGGCGTGGCAAGCACAAAGCCCGCCGGTGGTCTTGTCGGTACTTTTTTGGTCGATGTTGGTGAAAACGACACCATCTTTATCAAGAATTGCACCAACAATGCCGAAATCTGGGATAACTTGCATTTGGGA
>CACXXW010000004.1 GCA_902771635.1 uncultured Bacteroidia bacterium
AGTTTTTTCTTATCTTTGCGCCAAATTCGAAGAATCAACGGAGTTAAATCCATTCCCTATGAAACTCGCAGAAGCATTAAGCATCAGGAAAGACCTGCAAAAGCGCATCCAACAATTAGGACAGCGCATACAGAACAACGTGAAAGTGCAGGAGGGCGACATGCCTTCGGAAGAGCCTTTGGAGCTGATGAAGGAACTCGACGCCTGCCTCACGCAACTCGAAGACCTCATCTGGCGCATCAACGCCACCAACATGCAGACCACCAATGCCCAGGGCGTCACCCTCACCCAACTCATGGCCCGCAAGGACGTGCTGACCATGCGCGTCAGCAACCTGCGCAGGATCTTCGACACCGCCTCGGCGGGACAAGACCGCTATTCGCGCTCAGAGATCAAGACGGTGACCGTGATCGACGTGAAAGCCATCGGAAAGAAGGTGGACGAATGCTCCGCGCAGCTGCGCCAACTCGACATGGAGATACAATCGCTCAACTTCCAGACCGAGCTGGTCTGAACCTTAGGGCATCCGCATTCATAGGGCGAACCGAACCCCCACTATGACCGTTGCCCGGAGCCGGCAGCACCCGTTCACGATGAACATCACGGCGCAGGCTCAGCACGTTGTCACCCGAATGCACGGCTTAGGCCGCACGGCGCACTACCGACCGGTTGACTATGGATGTCGGATGCCTTGTTTCTTTACTTTTGTAGGGTGGAGCCCCATCAATACTCCTCCTCGCGTTCTATGCCCATGAAGCCGAAGAGGCAGAGCAAGAGATAGAACGGCAACAATCCAAGGAGGCCGGAGATGATACCGCCCTTCCAGGTGGGCTTGTTCATGACTGAGCGGCCCATGGCTTTCAACACCATGATGCCCACAATGGCCGACGCCATCAATACTGTTGCAATGATTAACCACATAATGCTCAATTGTTTTTTAGGTTTGTCCATTGGGTTGCAATAATCGTACCAACTTTGTTGGCCTGAGAATAAAGACGCAGCCATAGATTCCATGCCTCCCACATACCCGCGCGGGAATGACATGGCTGCTAACTCTAGACTAATACCTAAACTCCCCCATCACCTCAAAACTCCTCCCTGGCATGGCACGCCAAATGACGTTCTGGTAGTCCTTGTCGGTGAGGTTGTTGCAGCGCAACTCGAAGGCAAAGAACTCCTGTTCGTTATAAGAGGTGCTGCGGCGACCCGTCACCTCAACGGTATAGCTCAGGTTCCAGGTCTTCCATTGCGTGTTGAGGAACACATTGGCATGGTGGCGCGGGATGTAAATCAACTGTTTGCCATTGGTGCCTTGGGCAACGGCTTTCTCGCTCTCATCGGTGGTGACGGTGAAGACATAGTTGCCCGACAACGTGACCTTCCAATCCTCCTTGACAAAAGCCGCATCGATATGGTTCTCTATGCCGCGCGCATAAACCTTGGACACGTTCTCAGGCACCCAGAATCGGTACGAGGTCGGCATCCATTGGATCCAGTTCTTCACGTTGGAGAAATAGCCGCCCGTGCGCAGGTCGAGCTTAAAAGGGCCTTTTTGCAGGCCATATTTCACGGCTAAGTCGACCGTGCGACCGTTCTCGGGCAAGAGGTCAGGGTTGCCGCCAGGATACCAATAAAGGTCGTTCAACGAGGGGTTGCGGTAGTTGTGGCTATAGCCCAAGGTGAAACTCAAAGCCTTATAAAAGGGCATCTGATACGAGAAAGTGGCCGTCGGGAAAAGCCCCATGCCCTTGCCGTCGGCCCAGTCGTAGCGGGCGGTAAGGTTGAGTTGGGCACAATCGAAAGGCTCGCCGCCAATAGCCGCGTAGGCCGACACAAGATTGCGGAGTTTCTGTCCCGTGTAATTGTTGCTCCTCACCTGCTCGTTGTCCCATTGCAACTTGGCCTTCAGCGTCCAGCTCTGGTAAAGATGCTGCTCCAAATTGGCGATTTGGTGCAGAATCAAGGCGTGGTTCTGTGAATTAATAAAGGTGACGGAATCGTCGGTCACAGGGTTGCGCGTCAAAAGGAAATAACGTTGGTTTTCCACGAAGGCCGCCGACTTCAACTGCAAGCTGCCTGTCTCCCAGAAGGTCTTGAAGGAAACAAAGTTGCGGGAGAAATTATCTCGTGTCCATTCCTCTGAGTTGAGGTTGAACACGTTAGGCATGATGGGCGGCAGGTTGCGGTTGTTCCATTGGTTCCACGACGACACGGAGATGACGCTCTTGCCCAACAACACGCTCATCTCGGGCATCACGCCGTAGTCGACAAAGTCGGCATTGCGCTGTTTCATTGTCTCATGCGGTATGGTGGCCAAGTTCTCGTATTCAAAGTCATTGTCCGAGGAGTTGCGGTAGGCTTTCACGCGAAACGAGAACCGTTTGCCATAGTTGCCCACGGTGATGAAGCTGCCGAGGGTGTTGAAACTGCCATAGGTCTGTTTGAGGTCGAGGAGAAAGCCGTCGCCGAAGTGGTGCGTGTTGTCGATGTTGACCGCACCGCCCAAGCCGCCACTGTTGTTGGAGGTGCCACTACCCCAGTTGAGGCTGACGTCATCGGCCAGAAACACGGGGATAGTGCTGAAGTCGACCTGTCCGAGGCTGGGCGCATTGAGTTGGAAGCCGTTCCAAAGCACCAAGGTGTGGCTGGCCGTCGTGCCACGAAACGAAGCCGTGGAAGTACCGCCCGGGCCGTAGGTCTTGATAAATACGGGACTGTGCTGAATCAACAGATCCGAAAGGCTTGAGGTGCTTTTGGACTGCAGCACAAGGGTGTCGAGCTTACGGGCCACCAAAGGCTTCAAGGTCTCCACCGACTCTTTGTCGCCGATCACCTCGACGGATTGCAGCAGAATAGTATCTTGGGCATGAAGCTGCGAAAGCATCATG
Source organism: uncultured Bacteroidia bacterium (assembly GCA_902771635.1). GTDB lineage: Bacteria > Bacteroidota > Bacteroidia > Bacteroidales > F082 > Limimorpha. The sequence continues at coordinate 2,889 of CACXXW010000004.1, forward strand.
CCCAAGAATATCAAGACAATAACTCTGAAATAACGGTTCAAGGCTTCTTCACTTCCTTTTTAACGTCCTGCAACTTCACTTTATCCATCTTTTCTACCCCTTGAACCTTTTTGGCACCAGATTCCATTTTCAGCTCTTTTCCCTTCTTCAGATCCTTTTCTTTATCTTCCTGCGGTTTCTGCTTCTGAGCGTAGGTCTTTTCCTTACCTTGAAGCTTGCCGTTTTTGTATGAAGCCTCTTTCTTGAGGGAGCCGTCCTCATAGAAAGACTGTTGCAGTCCATTGAACTGGCCATCCTTATACTCGATGGTCATTTTCTTGACACCGCTCTCATAGAACCAGGTGGTCAGGCCATTGCGATAGCCCTCTTTGTATTCCGCCACCTCAAGGTTACCGCCCTTCTCATAGCAAAGCACCTGCTTGCCGTCCAGGACACCGTTTTTATAGGTGTTCATCTTCGAGAGGCGACCACCACGGAACCACTCGCTGCATTGTCCTTCGAGCATATCATTCTTATATTCAGCCTTTTTCGTAATCGAACCCGTCTTATCGATCTCAATAAAAACGCCGTTTTTCTTACCGTTTTGGTAATTCACAATCTTCTTGGGCAAATAGGTGTTGTTGTTGAAATACTCAATCCATGTACCTTCTTTCTTTCCATTCACGACATTACCCTCGATGGTGCATTCACCGGCATTGGTCGTAAACATTCCGTTTTTGGCTTTAGAAACATCCACGCTTTCGATGGTTTGCGCGAACATAGGCATGGCAAACAAAGCCATTGCAATGATAATCAAAGTTTTACGCATTTCTCTTTTCTTTTAATGATTGGACAAAATTATAAAATTCACGGCAATTGGATGCAATTTTCATGCAAATTCTTTAAAATTCAGTTTTTTTTCGGAATTTCGCGGCATTATTATAGTGCTTTATGTCACTGCGAGGAACGAAGCAGTCCAGAAAACTAGTTACCTAGATTAACTCCGTTGAATCTGCGATTTGCTTCGTCGTTTTCCGTTTTCACGGAATGAGGCCTCGCAATGACGCGAAGCGACAACAAGAAAAACTTCATAACCCATGAAAAAAATCGAAGTCAAAAACTTTAAGCTCTACACCACGGCGGTCATCAGCATCGAGTGGAAACAAGACCTGCTCAACGTCAACCTCGACCTCGCCATGATGCTCAAGATGATGCGCATGGAAGGCCTCACCGAAGCCGACATCGAGCATTACAGCAAAAGCGGACAACCCATCCCCTTCAAGAAGGTGACGCTCATCCTCTTCCAGGACGACAACAAGCCTGGACAATACTACACGGATGAGTCATTCTGCGAAGATGATGACCCGACGGTGTTTTATGTGGAAATCAAAGAATAACGTTTGTAGGGCTGTCACATTGTGGCAGCCGCTGTTTTCAACCCACAGCGGCTGCCGTAATACGACAGCCCTACAATCTGTTACCAATGCAATCTATCAATGCAATGATTTAATGTACTCATCAATCGCCTTGGCGGCTTTCTTGCCGGCGCCCATGGCGAGGATGACCGTGGCGGCACCGCTCACTGCATCGCCACCGGCGAAGATGCCGGGACGTGAGGTCGTGCCCACCTCATCGGCCACGATGCAACCCTTCTTGTTCAAATCGAGGTTGCGGGTCGTGCTGCCAATCAGCGGGTTCGGCGAAGTACCCAAAGCCATGATGATCATGTCGACATCGAGGACAAACTCCGAGTCCTTGATCGGGACAGGGCTTCTGCGGCCAGAAGCATCGGGCTCACCCAGTTCGCATTTCACGCACTTGAAGCCTTTCACCCAGCCGTTTTCGTCGCCCAGCACCTCAACAGGAGCCGTCAGCAGGTCGAAGATGACACCTTCTTCCTTGGCATGGTGCACCTCCTCAACTCTCGCAGGCAGCTCGGCCTCGGAACGGCGGTAGACGATATGCACCTCGGAACCGAGACGCAAAGCGGTACGAGCGGCATCCATAGCCACATTGCCACCACCGACCACGGCGACCTTCTTACCCACGAAGTTCGGGGTCTGATAGCCTTCCTTATAGGCGAAGAGCAAGTTGTTACGGGTCAGGAACTCATTGGCTGAGACCACACCGCAGAGGTTTTCGCCCGGCACGTTCATCATCATCGGGAAACCAGCACCCGAGCCGACGAAGACAGCTTCAAAGCCTTCGCGTTTTATCAACTCGTCGATGGTGATGGTGCGACCGACAACCACGTCCTTTTCGAACTTGGCACCCAACTTACGCACGCTTTCCACTTCTTTCTTCACTACAGTGTCCTTAGGCAGACGGAACGACGGGATACCATACATCAACACACCGCCCAATTCGTGCAAGGCCTCGAAGATGGTGACATCGTAGCCCATTGACAACAAGTCCTTGGCGCAGGTCAAACCTGAAGGACCGCTGCCGATGATGGCCACCTTGTGACCGTTCGGGATGCTCTGGCTGCTGAAGTGCAGGTCGTGCTCGATGGCATAGTCGCCAACGAAACGCTCCAGCTTACCGATAGCAATAGGCTCGAACTTCTTGCCCATCACGCAGGCGCCTTCGCACTGGGTCTCCTGCGGACACACACGACCGCAGACGGCCGGCAGTGCCGAGTCGCAGCTGATGACGCCAGCAGCACCTTCGAAGTCGCCTTTAGCCACACGAGCGATGAAATCGGGGATATTGACGTTGACAGGGCAATGTGCCACGCATTGCGGGCTCTTGCAGTGCAGGCAGCGCTGGGCCTCCATGATGGCCATGTCGGCTGAATAGCCCAAGCACACCTCATCGAAGTTATGGGCGCGGACTTCGGGCTTCTGTTCCGGCACTGGCACACGTTTTTTCTTGTCGAAAGTTTCTTCCGAGATGCCTCCGATATGGCACTTATGGCCTTCGGCTTTCTCCTCGGCTTGGAGTTGCTTACGTGTCACCACATTATTATACATGGCCTGACGCTTCATGGCCTCATCGAAGTCGACATCACGACCCAAGAACTCGGGACCATCGATGCAGGTGAACTTGGTCTTGCCGGCGATGCTCACACGGCAGGCACCACACATGCCCGTACCGTCGACCATAATCGAGTTGAGCGACACCGTGCAACGGATACCCAATTCCTCGCAGGTCTTGGTGGCAAACTTCATCATAATCATAGGACCGATAGCCACAGCCTCGTCATATTGTTTGCCGCTGGCGACCAATTGACGCAACACATCGGTCACCAAGCCCTTACGGCCTGTAGAGCCGTCATCGGACGTGACATACAAGTTACTGACTTCTGCCAGTTCCTTTTCAAAGATGAGCAAGTCCTTGGTACGGGCACCGATGATACAGTCGGCGGTGGCACCATGGTCATTGAGCCACTTCACTTGGGGATAAATCGGGGCGATACCCACACCGCCGCCGATGAAGACGAACGAGCGTTTACGCAGTTCTTCAGCCGTCATCGTGGCAAACTCTGAGGGCTTGCCCAAGGGGCCGACAATGTCGGCGAAGCGGTCGCCTTCCTTGTATTCAGCCATTTTCTTGGTGGACTCACCGATGGCCTTGAACACGATGGTCACCGTTCCCCTGACGCGATGGTAATCGCTGATGGTCAATGGGATACGTTCCGAGTGATCTTCCATCTTGATGATAAGGAACTGACCCGGAAGAGCCGAATGGGCGATACGCGGTGCATAGACGTCCATGAGGTAGGTCTCGGCCGCGAAGGTTTCTTTGTGTATAATCTCGAACATAATGATATGGAATATGAGTTAGTTTTTGCGAGAAAATTATCTTGCAAATATAGTGATTTTATTAAATTTCAAAGAAAAACACACAAAATTGCACAAAAAAAGCCCCGAACAACTTCGGGGCTCCTTTGTTACATTAAGTCGGGATGAACTTATTCGCCCATCAAAGCCTTCACTTCATCCATCATGTTCAGCTTCACGTAGATGGAACGCAGCACGTTCTTCACATCGTCGGAAGGCTGGGCATCGTAGGCTTGCTTCAGATACGGCAGACCCGTGCGAAGCAGTTCGTTGCCTTGTTCAATCAGGCTGTTGTACTGATCCTGTTCCTTCTTCGAGAAACCGGTGATTTCGTTGGCCTGTTCGATGTACTTGTTGGCCATCGTGGTGTAAAGCACGCCGATGTTGTAGGTGGCATCGTAGTAGTCAGGCTTGATGCTGAGGGCTTGCTCGTAGTATTGACGGGCCTTGTCGGTGTCATACAGACCTTCGTTGGACTCGTCACCGTAGATGGTGCCAAGCACGAAGAGCAACTGAGCGTTATTGGGGTCGAGCTCAAGAAGCTTGGTAAGGTCTTGCACAGCTTCAGCGCCCTTGCCTTCCTTCAGGTAGGCATTCACCTTTTCAAGAATCAGGTTGGCGTCGCTGGGATCCTTCTCCAGACCAGCATTGATCATGGCCATGGCTTGTTCGGCATTGCCCAGACCGTTGTAGCAAGCGGCAAGGTGACGGTAAACCTCAGCAGTTTCCGTTCCATTATTCTTCACCTCTGTGAAATAGGCCAAAGCCGTGTTGTAGTCCTCAGCTCTCAAAGCGGAAGTGGCGGCCAGGTTCAGCATCTCGTTGGCATCAGCACTACCAAGTGACTTGGCGATGTCGTAAGCCTTCTTGAACATAGGAGCAGCCTCGGCAAACTTACCGCTGTTGTAGTCATCGGCACCTTTAGTATAATAGGTGGTCATGACCGAACCCACACGCTGATAAATATCCATCTTATTCTGTTGATCCTCCATAAATTCGGGATTCTTCATGCAGTTCATCAGTGATTCGTAGATAATTTCCAATGCGTTGGGAGCCTTGGCCATCAGAGCTTCATCACCCGATTGGAGGATGTTCTGGTAGATAGCGGCACGATACAACCAAGCCTGGGACTGGTCGTTGGGCTTCATGCCAAGGAATTGTTCGTGATTGACGCATTTCTCAATAGAAGCCATGGCCTTCTCATATTGGCCATTCTTGTTGTACATGAATGCATCGGTTCTGTCTTTCTTTTGGGCCATCATCACGTTGGCAGTGAGGGCGATGACCAGCAAAATCATTACTTTTTTCATTTTCTCAATTATTTAAAGTTTTACAATTTCGTTAAGGTTATTCTTTTCTATAGCAATTATTGTTCCAAAGTGGTTTCGTCAGGGTTTTCTGACTCTTCAACCGGCCCTTCGACAGGCTCAACGGCCTCGGTTCCATCGGGGGTCGGCCCTTCTACGGGCTCAGGGACCTCGGTCTCTTCAGGTTCATCCTCATGCTCCACCTTGGTGACAGCAGCAATCTCATCGGTGCCGCGAAGGTCGATGAGCTTCACGCCTTGGGTGGCACGACCCATCACACGCAGCTTGCTGACAGCCATGCGGATGACGATGCCCGACTTGTTGATGATCATCAGGTCTTCATCGTCGGTCACGCCCTTGATAGCAATGAGGTCGCCAGTCTTGTCAGTGATGTTCAAGGTCTTGACGCCCTTCGCGCCACGGTTGGTAATGCGATAGTCCTCGATGTCGGAACGCTTGCCGAAGCCCTTTTCTGAAACGACAAGCACCGTCTGTTGCGGATCATTGATGCACACCATACCGATGACTTCATCGTCAGGTGAACCCAAGGTGATAGCCTTCACACCGGTGGCGGTACGGCCCATCGGGCGGACGGTCTGCTCGTTGAAGCGAACGGCCTTGCCCGAACGCACAGCCATCAGCACCTCGTCGTTACCGCTGGTGAGGCAAGCCTCCAGCAGCTGGTCATCTTCACGGATGTTGACAGCGATGATGCCATTTTGGCGGACATTCTTATAGGCAGCCAAGTTGGTCTTCTTGATGATACCCTTCTTGGTGCAGAGGATGATGTAGTTGTTTTCAAGGTATTCCTCATCGCTCATGCTCTTCACGTTGAGGTAGGCCATCACCTTGTTGTCCTTGTCGAGCGGCAACAGGTTCTGGATGGCGCGACCTTTGCTGTTCTTACCTTCTTCAGGAATCTCGAAGGCTCTGAGTTTGTAGCACTTACCTTGTTCTTTCGAGCCCTTGCCGCCACGGCTCTGCACGCGGTATTCGGTCAGCGGGGTGCGCTTGATGTAACCAAGGTGCGAGATGGTGATGACAACGGCATCGTCGGCGATGATGTCTTCCATGCGGAACTCACCGGCGGCAGGCACGATTTGGGTGCGGCGCGCGTCGCCATATTTTTCTTTGATGACCAGCAGTTCATCCTTGATAATCTGGAACTGCAATTCCTCATTTTGTAGAATTTCGTGGAAATGTTTGATGCGTTCGTGAATCTCATCCAACTCATCCAAGATTTTCTTGATCTCGAGACCGGCCAACTGACCGAGGCGGTAGGCCACGATGGCACTGGCTTGCGGGTCATCGAAGCCGAACTTGTCCATGATGGCTTGTTTGGCTTCAGGTGTGCCGCCCTTACAGGCGCGGATGGTGGCGATGATTTCGTCCACGATGTCGATGGCGCGGGCCAAACCTTCCAAGATATGGGCGCGGTCTTCGGCTTTCTTCAGCTCGAAGCGGGTGCGACGCAGGATGATTTCGTGACGGTGGGCCACGAAATGCTCAATCAGCTGCTTGAGGTTCAAGGTATAGGGACGGCCATTGACCAAAGCCACATTGTTCACATTGAACGAGCTTTGGAGCGGGGTCATCAAATAGAGCTTGTTCAGCACCACATCGGGATTGGCATCGCGCTTCAGCTCATACACCACACGGATACCTTTGCGGTCTGACTCGTCGCGAATGTCGGCCAGACCTTCCAGCTTTTTCTCGTTGACAAGGTCGGCAGTCTTCTTGATCATCTCAGCCTTGTTGACCTGATAAGGTATGGAGGTGGCGATGATGCGCTCGTGGCCATTGTGTTCCTCGAAGTGGGTCTCGCCACGGAGGACAATGCGTCCCCTACCCGTCTCAAACGCCTCGCGCACACCTTCGTAGCCGTAGATGACGCCAGCCGTCGGGAAATCGGGGGCCTTGATGTATTGCATCAATTCCTGAGTGGTGATTTCGCGGTTATCGATATAGGCGATGATACCATCGACGCACTCGCTGAGGTTATGCGGCGCCATGTTGGTGGCCATACCCACGGCGATGCCGTTGGTGCCGTTGACCAACAAGGTAGGAATCTGCGTAGGCAGCACGGTAGGCTCCTGCAACGAGTCGTCGAAGTTGTTCTGGAAGTCGACGGTGTCCTTGTCGAGGTCGTCGAGCATCTCTTCAGCAATCTTCTGGAGGCGTGCCTCAGTGTAACGCATGGCGGCGGGGCTGTCGCCGTCGACCGAGCCGAAGTTGCCTTGGCCGTCGACCAAAGGATAGCGCAGTGACCAGCTCTGGGCCATACGCACCATGGCGTCATAAACTGACGAGTCGCCGTGCGGGTGGTACTTACCGAGCACCTCACCGACGATACGGGCTGACTTTTTGTAGCCGCTACGTGAGGTGACGCCCAATTCCTTCATGCCATACAGCACACGACGGTGCACGGGTTTCAAGCCGTCGCGCACGTCGGGCAGGGCACGCGAGATGATAACGGACATCGAATAGTCGATGTAAGCCGACTTCATCTGGTTCTCAAGGTTGACCTTGATTATTTTTTCTCCTGAGAGTTCTTCAGGCATTTCGCCCTGATTTTCAGGATTGTTGATATTGTTATCGTCCATTTTCGGGTTCTAATTTTCTCTTTTATAAATAGGGGCGCAAAGATAGGAAATTTTTGGATAGGTTTGGAAAAAATGGTCAAAAACTTCAAAACACGAATCCTCATCAATGAGCCATGAATATCCCAAAAACGGAATAAGTGGTCGATTTTAGCCAATAAAAAATGGAATAAGTGACAAATTTTTATGATTTATTCCGAAAATTTCAATAAAATTTGGAGTTATATTCCGAAAATTTCGGTAAAATTCGGAATAGTGTTCCGAAAATTCGTATTTTTGCAGCGTAAAAACTTATCGCCATGATTCAACGATTATTGACACAAGAGACTCTTAATGAAGATAATACATTTCTTTTTGGAGCCAGACAGACGGGAAAGACCACTTTGTTGCTACAACTTTTCCCCATTGCACGATTCTATGACTTGCTCGAAAGCAACACTTTTGAACGTCTGCAACGCAACCCGTCATTGCTGCGGCAAGACTTGGAATTATGCGAAAGTGGCACCTTGGTCATCATTGATGAAGTGCAGTCCTTGCCCATTTTGTTGAACGAAGTGCAGTGGCTTATCGTTCGGAAAGGTATCCGATTCATCCTGAGCGGGTCGAGTGCGCGAAAGTTGAAGCGCGGCGGAGCCAATATGCTTGGTGGAAGGGCTTTGCAAACCAACCTTTATCCTTTGGTAAGTGCGGAAATCCCTGATTTCGATTTGGTTAAGGCTGTCAATCAAGGAATGATTCCAAGACATTACCTTGCCCGCGAGGACAAGTATTGGTCCATGCTGCAAGCTTATGTTGCGGTGTATTTGCGCGAGGAAATCAAGGCGGAGGCCATCGTGAGAAACCTAAACACCTTCACTCGTTTCTTGGAGGCCGCCGCACTGACTGATGGCGAAATGGTGAACTACAGCAACATCGCACAAGACTGCGGCATCGACTCCAAAACCGCAGCGGCCTATTTTTCCATTTTGGAAGAAACCTTGATTGGCTACATGGTGCCGGCTTACACAAAAACCGTCAAGCGAAAGATTCGACAAGCACCGCGTTTCTATTATTTCGATGTCGGCATTCCCAATTATTTGCTCGGTCGCCGCAACATGACACAGGGTTCCACTGATTTCGGACATGCTTTTGAACATCTTATCATTCAAGAGATTGTGGCCTATTTGGGTTATCATCGGCAGTTGGAGAAGTTGTCGTATTGGCACACTTATTCCGATTATGAGGTGGATGTCGTTTTGGGCGACGCCGAGGTCGGTATCGAGATAAAATCCGTTGAAGAAGTGCAGTCGCGGCACCTTCATGGCCTGAAAGCCTTCAAGGAGGAACATCCCAATGTGCGCATGATTGTGGTTTCCTTCGACCCTGTTCCTCGTCTGTTCAAGGAAGTGGAAGTATGGCCCGCAAAGCAGTTTTTGGCACAACTTTGGGCGGGGAAAATTTACAAGTCCAAAACATATGTATTATAAACACAGGATAGACTTACCACTTCTTCTCACCCCAATAACCACCTGGGCAAGACGGCTGTCAAGATGAAGTCGAGGCTCTTCATGACGACTGATTAAAGTCGTCAAGTCGTTGTCCTTGAGCTCTTCTTGCTGGTCAAGCAGTATTTCTTTTAGCATTTGAGTGTCCATAATAAGGATGTTTTTTCGCTGCAAAAATACATAAACTTCGATAGATTACAAGTTTTTTTGTTCGTAAAGTTCGATAGATTACTGATTTTTTTCTTATAAACTTCGATAGATTACAAATTTTTCCTGCTTAAACTTCGATAGGTCACAATAAAAAATCTGACTTTGGCACTGGCGCGGCGCGGTTTTTGTTTGTACCTTTGCACTCTGAACGAATCAGACAGAAGAAAAGTTGGGTATTTTATTAAAGTATTGATAACAAACGAATTATAACTATATGGATGCAAAATTCTCTCCCCGCGTTCGTGCCATTTTGTCACTTAGCCACCAAGAGGCACAACGTTTAGGGAACGCATATGTCGGGTTGGAGCACCTTTTTCTGGGCATGTTGAAGGAAGGTGGCAGCGCTGCCATCCGCATTTTGGAGAACCTCAACCTGAACATCGAAGTTTTCTCAAAGAAACTGGAAGCCTCGGTGCGTACCGCCAACAGCAACCCAAACCCGGTTTTGGCCTTGCCGTTGACCAAGCAGGCGGAGCGCGTGCTGAAGTTCACTTATATCATCGCCAAGGAGTTCCATTCGGACATTGTCCGCTCGGAACACCTCATGCTGGCCATCTTGCACGAGAAGAACAACATCATCTCGCAAAACCTTGAGTTTGAAGGCATCAACTACGACAACTTCAAGCAGGAGTTGCTGCGCTTTACGGCAGAAAACGCCGACCCACAGGAATCGGCACCCGAAGAGCAACAAGGCTACGCGTCCAACATCTTCGATGAGGAAGATGAGGAGGACGATGACTTGATGAACGACATCCGCCCGCAGCAAGAGAAGCCCAAGAAGACCAGCAACATCAAGAGCAAAACGCCCGTGCTGGACAACTTCGGCCGCGACCTCACCAAGGCTGCTGAGGAAAACCGCCTCGATCCCATCGTGGGCCGCGAACGTGAACTGGAACGCATCGCCCAAATCCTCAGTCGCCGCAAGAAAAACAACCCCATCCTGATTGGCGAACCTGGCGTGGGCAAGTCGGCCATCGCCGAAGGCTTGGCTATACGCATCGTGCAACACCGTGTGCCGCGCACCTTATTTAATAAGCGAGTGGTCATGCTCGACATCGGCTCCATCGTGGCCGGCACCAAATACCGCGGCCAGTTCGAGGAACGTATCAAGGCCATACTCAACGAGTTGGAGAACAACCGCGACATCATCCTCTTTGTCGATGAAATCCACACTCTCGTTGGCGCAGGCAACGCCAATGGCTCGCTCGATGCCAGCAACATGTTTAAACCCGCTTTGGCACGTGGCGAGTTGCAGTGCATCGGTTCCACTACCCTCGATGAATACCGCCAGTACATCGAGAAAGACGGTGCCTTGGAACGCCGCTTCCAGAAGATCCTCGTCGAGCCTACCACGCCTGCCGAGACCATAGAAATCCTGAACAACATCAAACCGAGATATGAGGACCATCACCTGGTCACCTACACGCCTGAGGCCATCGAAGCCTGCGTGAAGCTCACCGACCGTTACCTCAGCGACCGTCACCTGCCCGACAAGGCCATCGACGCCTTGGATGAGGCTGGTGCGCGCGTCCACATCAAGAACATTGACGTGCCGAGCGAAATCACCGAGCTGGAGAAACGCTTGGAAGAGGTCCGCAAGGACAAGAAAGCCGCCATCGCCGAGCAGAAGTTCGAGGAGGCGGGCATGTACCGCAACGAAGAGGTGAAAATAATGGCCAAACTCGAGGACGTCAAGAAGGCATGGGAAGACAACGCCGTGGCACATCGCCAACCCGTGACCGAGCAGAATGTCGCCGAGGTCGTTGCCATGATGACCGGTGTGCCCGTGCAACGCATCGCCAAGAACGAAGGCGACCGCTTGATGCACATGGAGACCGAGCTGGCAGGTACTGTCATCGGTCAGGATGAGGCCATCAAGAAGGTGACCCGTGCCATCCGCCGCAACCGTGCCGGACTGAAAGACCCGAACAAGCCCATCGGCTCGTTCATCTTCCTCGGCCCCACGGGCGTAGGTAAGACCTACCTCGCCAAGGTGCTGGCCAAGTTCCTCTTCGACAGCGAAGACGCCCTCATCCGCATCGACATGAGCGAATATATGGAGAAGTTCGCCGTGTCGCGCCTCGTGGGAGCGCCTCCTGGATATGTGGGTTACGAAGAAGGCGGACAGCTTACCGAGAAAGTGCGCCGCAAGCCCTACTCCATCGTGCTTTTGGATGAAATCGAGAAGGCTCACCCCGATGTGTTCAACCTATTGCTGCAAGTCCTCGACGACGGCCAGCTGACCGATAGCCTCGGTCGCAAGGTCGACTTCAAGAACACCATCATCATCATGACCTCCAACATCGGCTCGCGCCAACTGAAGGACTTCGGTCAAGGTGTCGGCTTCGGCACACAGGCCAAGCTCAACGCGAAGAACGAGTATTCACAGAGCGTCATCGACAATGCCTTGAAGCGCACCTTCGCGCCCGAGTTCCTCAACCGTGTCGATGATGTGGTGATGTTCAATGCCTTGGATAAGAATGACATCCAGAAGATCATCGGCATCGAGATACGTCAGGTGGTGAAGCGCGTCGAAGAGATGGGCTACAAGATCGAGATCACCGAGAAGGCCATGGACTTCCTCGCCGAGAAGGGCTGGGACGAACAGTATGGCGCCCGTCCGTTGAAACGTGCCGTCCAGAAGTATGTGGAAGACGTTCTGGCCGAGGCCATCATCTCCGCCAATCTCCACATCGGCGACACCATCAGCATCGACCTCGATGAAAAGGGCGAAGAAACCATCGTCAACGTCATCCCGAACGAGAAGAAAGTCCTTGAAGAAGCCAAAGTCTGATGAACTACGACTTCAAGAAACATATCAGCAGCAAGATCTTTAAGGTGATTGCCTACGCCAGCGCGGAGTTGGGCTACAAGAGCTATGTCATCGGCGGCTATGTTCGCGACATCCTGTTGCGCCGCCCGTCGAATGACATTGACGTGGTCACCGTGGGTAGCGGCATCACCCTCGCAAAGAAAGTCGCCTCCCTCCTGCCCGGCCACAAGGAAGCCAAATACTACGGCGCCTTCGGCACGGCCATGATTCGCTTCGATGGCATGGAAGTAGAGTTTGTGGGCGCGAGGAAAGAATCCTACGACCGCAACAGCCGCAAGCCTGTGGTGGAAAACGGCACTTTGGAAGATGACATCAGCCGCCGCGACTTCACCATCAACGCCATGGCGCTCAGCCTCAACGCTGAGGACTTCGGCACGCTCATCGACCTCTACGGCGGCATGGGCGACATGGAAGAACTGTTGTTGAGAACACCTTTGGACCCCGACATCACCTATTCCGATGACCCTTTGCGCATGATGCGTGCCATCCGTTTCGCTTCGCAACTCAAGTTCTACATCGAATCCGAGTCGTTCAAGGCCATCAAGCGCAATGCGGAGCGCATCAAAATCGTGTCGATGGAGCGTGTCACCGAGGAACTGAACAAAATCATCCTCTCGCCGAAGCCTTCCATCGGCTTCAAGCTTTTGGATGAAAGCGGTTTGTTGAAACTCATCTTCCCGCAACTCTGCCAATTGAAAGGTGTGGAAGTCGTGCAAGGTCGAGGCCACAAGGACAACTTCCTGCACACATTGCAAGTGCTTGACCAAGTGGCCGAGAAGAGCAATGACCTCTGGCTGCGCTGGGCCGCCTTGCTGCACGACATCGCCAAGCCACAAACCAAACGTTGGGAGGAAGGCACGGGCTGGACCTTCCACGGCCACGAGTTCAAAGGATCCAAGATGGTGCCCAAGATCTTCGCTGCCATGAAGTTGCCCTTGAACGAGAAGATGAAATATGTGGAGAAGCTCGTGTTGCTCCACCTCCGCCCTATCGTGTTGGCTGAGGACATCGTCACCGACTCCGCTGTGAGAAGACTGTTGTTTGACGCTGGCGATGACATCGACGACCTCATGTTGCTCTGCCATGCCGACATCACCTCGAAGAACGAAGAGAAGATCAAGAAATACCATCACAACTTCGAGATTGTTCAGGAGAAACTGAAGGAAATCGAAGCCAAGGACCACCTGCGCAACTGGCAGCCGCCTATCGACGGCATCGCCATCATGGAGACCTTCGGTATTCCCGAGGGTCGCGAGGTCGGCGTCATCAAGAATGCCATCCGCGAGGCTATCCTGGACGGGGTCATTGGCAACAACTTCAGCGAGGCATACGCCTTTATGAAAGAGGAAGGCAAGAAGCTGGGACTTAGCGTGGTGAAGGAAATCCAAGAGCCGATTGTGGTGGCGAATAATGGGCCGGTGCCGAATAAAAAAGTATAACAAGTCCTTAGACCTTATGCCAAAAACCGCGCTCTTTACCCTCATTGCGGGCTTGACCCGCAATCTCCCAAACTTTAAGGACTCGTCTTCGTGTTTGGGAGATGGCGGATGTTCCTCCGCCATGAGGGTTAAAAGCGCAATAGTCACCTTTCGCAGTCTAAAGTCTCATGTCCAATAATAAGAATACCCTCATCGTCATCGCTGGCCCCACTGCCTCGGGCAAGACCTCCTTCTCTATCAAGTTGGCCAAAGCCTTGAATACCGTCATCCTCTCCGCCGACAGCCGACAATTTTACAAAGAGATGAGCATCGGCACAGCCGCGCCAACCGAGGAAGAATTGGCTCAAGTAAAGCATTACTTTGTGCATCACATCAGCATCGAGGACAAATACGATGTGGCCGACTATGAGCGTGATGTATTACGACTTTTGAATGAACTCTTCAAGACCCACGATGCTGTCATCATGACGGGTGGCTCTGGCCTTTTCATTGATGCGGTCTGCAACGGCATCGATGCCATGCCCGATGTGGAGCCCGAAATCAGGGAAAAAGCGCAAAGGCTGTTTGACGAAGGCGGCTTGAAATCCCTCCAAGATGAAGTCCAGCGCCTCGACCCTGAGTATTTCGCTATCGTTGACCAGCAGAACCCTCGCCGCTTGCAAAGGGCTTTGGAGGTCTGTTACCAAACGGGACAGCCTTTCTCCTCCTTCCGCAGTGGCAACACCGTCCACCGCGACTTCGACATCAAGAAATACGCCTTGCTTTGGGACCGTCAAGCCCTCATAGAGCGCATCGACAAGCGCGTCGACATGATGATGGAGCAAGGCCTTTTGGAAGAAGCCAAAGCCTTGTATCCCAAACGGCATCTAAACGCCCTAAATACCGTTGGCTACAAGGAACTCTTCGCCTATTTCGACGGGCAATGCACCCTTGAAGAAGCCGTGGAGCAAATCAAGATCCACACGCGGCAATATGCCAAGCGACAGATGACTTGGTTGAGGAAGGATAAAAGTTATCAGTGGATTATGCCAGAAGCCACTTCCATGCTGGAATTACTTCAATAGTTTGTCCATTTCCGAGAGAAATCGTCATATCCTTTCAGCAAAAACAGACATTTTATTTAATATCACCAAACAAATTTTGATATTTTTGTTTATTATGGTTAAACAAATCCTAGTTTTTGGGCTAATGGACAAAACCTATATTTGGTTTTTGAGACACAACTAATTGGCCGTGTCGGAGACACGACCTCCTATTTACCCCACACGGCAGAGTGTGGGGCTCGTAAACTCGCTTACAGTCGTTAGCATGCCTCTGGGCTTCGCACCCGGACCCGCTTCGCGTCATTGCGAGGAACGAAGCAAATCGAAGATTCGACGAAGTCAATCCAGATAAATAGCGACAATCCTGGATTGCTTCGTCGTTCCTCCTCGCAATGACGCAAAGCGACGCGGCGCAAAGCGAACCATGGGATAGGTCCGCAAAAAAGTTGCCGAGCAGGGCTGGGTAGCCTGCTACCGCATGCGCCCTCGCCTGCCAACTTTTTTGCCCATAGCCCGTAACGGAACAAAAGGTTAGTTCTGCCCTGAAGAACGCACTGGGCGGACAGATAGCCCATAATAGCGACCGTAATATTCCACGGCAAAATTGTCCGCATAGAAGAATAAGTACCACGCGTCGCCCGGGTAGTCTGTGTAGAGCGAACTCGACCAATAGTTGCCGCTACTAACATTGCTGAGATTGCTATTGTCGAAGTAGCCAGCAGCGGGCAGGAAGAGACTGTTGCCGTTTGCGGCGGTGAAGAGGAGTCCGTTTACACCGTTCTGGGTCGTCAATGTGCAGGTCGTGTTTTGGTAGAGTTCCTGCCATTCCTCCTTGGTAGGCATACGCCAGTCTGCACCCCAATTGGCCGTGGCAGCGTCATCCTCGGGCAAGAGGGTGATTAGGTCGTCGGTAAAGCCATTGTAGCCGTAGCTAGAATTGTTGCAATACTTGGTCAGCATGTCGTTGTCGCCCATGCAGTACTGATAGGTACTCCAATTGTAGGTGTCCTTCGGCTGGGTCTCGCCCCATGCAAAATAGTCACCGTAGTCCTCAGGGCTGGCGGCACCCACGTTGCAGGTAGCCCAAAGCAGGCCGCTCGGCAGGCCGAGGTCAACATAGGCGTGGTCATCGCCGCCGCCTGCCTCGGTGGTGAAGCTCTGCTCGCCTCCGTAGGCCAAGCCTTGGTCGCTCACTACATAAGCACGCACATAGTATGTGGTGTTGGGGTCCAATTCTTCAAGTGTTCCGCTAAAGCTGCCAATGCCCGTACCATCCGAGGTGTGGTCGCCATCGATGTCGGGATTCGACTCCGTACCCCAGCATACACCACGCAGGAACACGTGAGTGCCCTCGGGCAAAATCACCATACCACCCACGATGGCACTTGTAGCAGTAATGCCAGTCGGTGTAGATGTGACCACAACATTGGAAGCAGTTTGTGTAAATGAGAAGTCAACCTCTTCGGTACGCTTCGAATAATACTTATAGCCACAGCCAGGCACCAATTGCGTAACGCCTCCCATCCAGCATCCATCGGAATAGACGGAGGATGTGTACTGCGACTTGATGATGTCGCCCTGTGCAGGGGTAAAGTTCCCAAAAGCAGAGGCAATATCCATCGCTTCAGCATTGGGATAGCTAATCCAGTTAACACCTGGGTACAATGTAATCGTAATCTGCTGTGCCTTAGCACTCAGGCTTGCCGCCATCATCGCAAGCAAGCCCACCAATAAGATAAACACTTTCTTCATAACTATTATTTTTAAAAATTGTAATCTAGGGGCCAAAAATACAAAAAACAATGCTTAGGACAAATAGTCCCTCAAAAAAAGCCAAAACTCAATGACGCAGGTGTGGGACACAATGTAATGTCAAGATAGGGTGTAGCCCATGATTATGGAAAAAGCGGATAATGCATTTCTATCGTGCAGCACCAGCCCGTGTCGAAGACACGACCTCCTATATACCCCACACGGCACAGTGTGGGGCTCGCAAACGCGCCTAAAGTCGTAGCATATCCCTACCTCCCGAGTCTACAGTCTGGTCTGCCCCACACCTACCTGATGCCATGCAGTACCGACACAGCATAGGTACCCCTACACACCATATCCACTGCATCCTGACGCATCTGTAGCGTGCCTCCAGCACGCCCAGCCTAGTCTACAGTGTGGTAAACCCCACACAGCAGAGCTGTATGGGGTAAATAAAGTATCGTGCCTTCGGCACGAGGATGACGATAGTCAACACATGAAATCAGTTCTCAGCAGGGGCAACAAGGCGCACACTCTGACCGTTGCCGCGGCGGCTTTCGTCAGTGCCGAGGTTCGCGTTGTCGAAGGATATGCCCCGCGCGGAGTCTGTACTAAAGTACGAGGACGACCAGTAATAGCCGTAATCGGCCACTAAGCAGACCGAAGTTCCGTAACGGTAGCCCGCTGAAGGCAGGAAGACCGCACCGGCTTGCTCCAAAGTGTTCCATTGAGAAGAGGTTATCACATTGCTGCTGTAGCTGACACCATTAGTATTGGCGTTGCTCAGATTATAGGTGTCGCTGTTCCAGTCGTCGGGCAACAGGATTACGCCATTCACATCGTTCACTTTGGCCTTGGCAAAGCGGACGCCCGAGGTAGTGCTTCGATTGTAGAAGACATAGTTCCATTCTGGTTGGGTCAACGTTCTCCACTGGTTGGCTTGGTTGCCACCATTGCTTAACGGATTGTAAACGCCCCAGTCGGCCATACCGGTTTGGTTGTACAGGTTGGAAGATAAGCTACCATAGGCATAATAGTCGCTATAACTGGTGCTTGTGCTCCAAGGCTGGTAGCAGTTGGCTCCGTGGTTGCAGCCGCTCGTGCCCCAGCCGAAGAGGTCTATCCAACCACTGTAGGTTTGGGAGATGTTCCTGTTGTCACTTCCAGTAACTGTACCTCCAACCAATCCATAATTATCTGGAGTTTGTGTTCCAACATAATCCCATTGGTTTTCAGCAAAACGCCAAGTGTTTGTGCTGGCTTGGTACTGCAGGTTTCCTTGCGAGAAATACACTTGGTCGCCACTATTGTTTATGGAGAACTTGCCGTTTATGGCTCCTATGGGAGCGCTGCCACCTGCCTCGGTGGTGAAGCTCTGCTCGCTGCCGTAAGCTAAACCGTGGTCGCTCAATACATAAGCACGCACATAATAGGTGGTTGCAGGGTTCAGGCCTTCCAACGTGCTGCTAAAGCTGCCAATACCCGTGCCATCCGAGGTATGGTCACCATCGATGTCGGGATTCGACTCCGTTCCCCAACACACGCCACGCAGGAACACATGGGTACCCTCGGGCAAAATCACCATGCCACCCACGACGGCGCTTGTAGCAGTAATGCCAGTCGGCGTGGCCGTGGCCACAGCATTGGAAGCAGGTTGGGCAAATGAGAAGTCAACCACTTCGGTTCGATTGGAATAATACTTATAGCCGCTGCCAGGCACCAAATGCGTAACGCCTCCCATCCAGCCTCCATTGGAATAGACGGAAGAGGTGTACTGCGACTTGATGATGTCGCCCTGTGCAGGGGTAAAGCTCCCAAAAGCCGAGGCAATATCCATCGCTTCAGCATTGGGATAGCTAATCCAGTTAACACCTGGGTACAATGTTATCGTAATCTGCTGTGCCTTAGCACTCAGGCTTGCCGCCATCATCGCAAACAAGCTCACCAATAAGATAAATACTCTTTTCATAACTGATATTTTTTTGTTGATAATATTTCCGACTGCAAAATTAAAAAAATCAAGCAATTGCTCCTTGATAATACTTTATCAGCCCTTCAGCAGGCGCTTGCATGACCTTGCCCATAGTGAGGCCATATTCAGCAAGGCTTTCTTTCAGGATGTCTTGGAAATGGAAAGCCACGGAGCCAATATAACTAACTGGCAAAGACTTACAACTTTCATAACGAAGAACAAAGGCCTCAATGAAGGCCTTGAAACAGCCTTTCACCAAACCTTGAATAAAAGGATGTGACTGGTTTTCTCCAGCAAATCTGGCAAAGGAGGCCAAATATTTTGAAGGCTGTCCCTCATGATACAACCGCTGGATGAAATCCTTCAAGACCAAATGATACTCCGCATCGAATTTTATCCGCAAATCATCAGGCATAAAGCCATAGAAATAGGCCCTCACCACTTTCCTGCCGATGTGCATGCCACTACCTTCATCGCCGACAAGATAGCCTAAGGAAACGGCTTTTTCGATGATGTTTTCGCCATCGTAAAGACAAGAATTCGAACCCGTTCCAAGGATGCAAGCGATGCCTCTTTCATGACCCAACACGGCATGGCAAGCCGCCATCAGGTCATGGGTGACATGGATGTCGGCATCGGGAAATCGGTTTTGGAAGGCCTCCTTGATGGCTTGGCAATTCTGGTCATTGCCACAGCCTGTGCCATAATAATGGATGGAACGGATTCCGTCAGGTAGAGATGCGACACGGCACGTCTCTACAAGGTCTTGCATGGGAGAATAATTCGGGTTGAAGCCTTTGGTCACAAAATGTGCTTTGACTTCAGGGCCATCCATGAGAATCCATCCCATTTTGGTAGAGCCAGCATCGATAATGAGCCTCATAGGTGCATAATTTTGTGCAAAAATAAGGAAAACTGCGTAAAACCGAATATTTTTAATAGTTTTGCAGCCCATTTATGCTTCGACCAGGCTTAGTAGCCACGAAGCCACAACCGATGTAGAACCATTAAACAATACTGCAAATGAGAAAATGGCGCATTGAAGACTCCGAGGACCTTTACAACGTGAAAGGCTGGGGCGGTAGTTATTTTTCCATCAACGAAAAAGGCCACATGGTCGTGACACCCAAGGAAGGCTGTGCCTCGGTCGACCTGCCAGAACTGGTTGACGAGCTGTCACTTAGGGATGTTTCAGCTCCTATGCTGTTGCGTTTTCCCGACATCCTCGATGACCGCATCAACAAGATTGACTCCTGCTTCAAGGAGGCGGCCAAGGAATACGAGTTCCACGGCCAGAACTTCGTGGTGATGCCCATCAAGGTGAACCAAATGCGCCCCGTGGTCGAGGAGATCGTGAGCCACGGCAAGAAGTGCAACATCGGTCTGGAAGCTGGCTCAAAACCCGAACTCCACGCCATCATCGCCCTCGGCACCGACTCCGACTCGCTCATTATTTGTAATGGCTACAAGGATGAAGAATTCATCGAACTCGCCTTGCTTGCCCAAAAAATGGGGCGTAAAATAATCATCGTCATCGAAAAACTCAACGAACTGAAGATTACGGCTAAGATTGCCCGTCGATTGAAAGTCACGCCCAATTTGGGTGTGCGCATCAAGTTGGCCAGCTCGGGCGCAGGCAAATGGGAAGAATCGGGCGGCGACGGCAGCAAGTTCGGCCTCACCTCTTCCGAGCTCCTTGAAGCCCTCGACTTCCTTGAGGAACACGATATGAAGGACTGCCTGAAATTGGTACACTACCACATCGGCAGCCAGGTCAGCAAGATCAAGAAAATCAACGTGGCCCTGCGTGAGGCGGCACAGTTCTATGTGCAGCTCTACAAGATGGGCTACCATATCGAATATGTCGACATGGGCGGCGGCCTCGGCGTCGACTACGACGGCACCAGCTCCAGTAGCGCCAGCTCGGTGAACTATAGCATTCAGGAATACGCCAACAACGCCATTTATACCGTCGTGGATGCCTGCGACAAGAACGATCTGCCCCACCCCAACGTCATCTGTGAATCGGGGCGTGCCCTAACAGCACACCACTCTGTGCTCATCTTCGAGGTGCTGGAAAAGACCTCTCTGCCCGAATGGGACGACAATGAGGAGCCTGAGGAAAACGACCACGAGCTCATCAAGGAACTCTACGATTCATGGGACGAACTGACCAAGAGTTCTTCCTTGGAAATCTGGCACGATGCCCAAGAAATCCGTGAAGAAGCCCTCAACCTGTTCAGCCTCGGCCTGCTCGACCTCAAGTCGCGCGCCAAGATCGAACGCCTGTTCTGGAGTATCGCCCGCGAGGTGAACCACATCGCCAACAGCCTGAAGCGCGTGCCCGAAGACTTCACTTCATTGCCAAAGCTCTTGGCAGACAAATACTTCTGCAACTTCTCGCTGTTCCAGTCGTTGCCCGACCTCTGGGCCATCGACCAGCTCTTCCCCATCATCCCGATTCAAAGGCTTGACGAGAACCCGACCCACCTGGCTACTTTGCAAGACATCACCTGCGACAGCGACGGCAAAATCACCAACTTTGTCGCCAAGTCGACGCAACACACCATCCCACTGCACTCTTTCGGTGAA
Organism: uncultured Bacteroidia bacterium; assembly: GCA_902771635.1. Lineage (GTDB taxonomy): Bacteria > Bacteroidota > Bacteroidia > Bacteroidales > F082 > Limimorpha. Next base: position 23,882 of record CACXXW010000004.1, read on the forward strand.
AAGGAACACTATTATATAGGAGTGTTCCTCGTGGGTGCCTATCAAGAGATTTTGGGTGACCTCCACAACCTGTTTGGCGACACCAACGCAGTGCATATCTCGGTGGATGAGAAGGGCTACTACATCGACCAAGTCATCGATGGCGAGACCGTTGCCGATGTGTTGGAATATGTACAGTACAGCCCGAAGAAACTCGTCCGCACGGTGGAGACCTGGGTCACCAAGTGCGTCAAGGAAGGCAAAATCTCGGTTGAAGAGGGCAAGGAGTTCTTGTCCAACTATCGGTCGGGGTTGTATGGGTATACTTATTTGGAGTAGTCTTCTTGACTATGGCTTATGACAATGGCCTATGGCTGCCTCAACGTAAAGGCAAGCCATAGGCCATTTGCCATGGGCCATAGTCCTCAAGCGAACATCTTCTCGATGACGTCCTTATATTTCGCGGTGATGACCTTACGCTTGGCCTTGAGCGTCGGGGTGAGCATGCCATTGTTGATGCTCCACTCATCGGCAAGCAGCACTTGCTTCTTGACCTTTTCGGTCTCGCCCAAGCCCTTGTTCAGCTCGTTGATTTCGGCAGCGTAACGCTTCAGCACCTCAGGTTTTTGGATCATTTCCTCGTTGGTCGTGTAAGGAATGTTCTCCTCAGCACACCAGGCCTTCAGGTCGGTAAAGCTCGGGATGATGAGGGCACCGGCGAACTTTTGGTTCTCACCCACCACCAAAATCTGTTCGATCAGCTTGGAGGCGGAGAACTTGGCTTCAATCATGTCGGGGTTGATGTATTTGCCGCCGGAAGTCTTGAAGAGGCTCTTGATACGACCTGTTATCTTCAGGCGGTTGTATTGGTCAAACTCACCCATATCGCCCGTGTGGAACCAACCTTCCTCATCGATGACTTCCTTGGTGAGTTCAGGCTGTTTATAGTAGCCCATCATCACATTGTGACCCCGGCAGCAAATCTCACCATTGTCGGCAATCTTCACCTCGGTGCCGGGCAGTGGTTGACCCACATACCCTACCTCGCGTCCATGCGGGTTGCGGTTGCTGACGGCGATAACGGGAGATGTTTCGGTAAGACCATAACCTTCAAACACGGGCATCTTGATGGCCGAGAAGAAGCCAGCGATCTTCTGTGAGATGGCAGCCGCACCCGACACGATGATGTCGAAGTTGTCGGCGCCAATGCCCTGTCTGATTTTAGCGTATACTAACTTGTCGGCGATACCCAGTTTCCAATCGTAGAACCAGTGGCGGCTGACTGCGTCAATCTTGTAACGCTCACCAAGGCGCACGGCCCAGAAGAAGATGCGTTTCTTGATGCCCTTCTGCTTTTTGCCCGACTGCAGGATGGCGTCGTAGAAGCGTTCCAAGACGCGCGGCACGGCGCACATCATCGTGGGATGCACCTCGCGCATGTCGTTGGCAATGGTACCCAAACTCTCGGCATAGTAGATAGACATGCCGCGATATTGGTAGCAGTAGTTCAGTGCGCGCTCGTAGGCATGACACACGGGCAGGAAACTGAAGGCCTTATTGGAAGTGTCGCTGATGGTGTAGTGGAAGTTCGGGAACTGGTTCATCAAGTTGTGGTGCGAAAGCATCACACCCTTGGGCGTACCCGTGGTGCCAGAAGTATAGATAATGGTGGCACACTCCATCTCGTCGACTGCTGCCTTTCGGGCAGCCAATTCCTCAGCATGAGGATGTTCCTTGCCGAGTTGGAGCAACTGGTCGAAATAGGGATATTTCTCACGGTCGACCATGGTATAGACCAACTTGACGTTAGGCGCATCAGGCAAGATGTTGGTCACCTTGTTCATCACGCTAAGGCCATCGATGATGACCATCTTGGCATCGCAGTCGTGAAGGATGTAGCGGTAGTCCTCTTCGCTGATGGTAGGATAGACAGGAACCGTGATGGCACCCACTTGGCTGATGGCCATGTCGAGCATGTTCCATTCGGGACGGTTGGTCAAAATCATCGCAACCTTGTCGCCTTTCTCGATGCCTAACTCGATAAGGGCATAACTCAGCGTATCGGCATGTTCTTTATATGATGTAGAACTGTATTTCACCCATTGACCGTTCTTTTTCCCGGCAAGGGCTTCTTGTTGGTTGGGGTATTTCTCGACATAGTTGTCAAGAAGATCGAAAACTCTTTTTATTTCCATATCCTAAAGATTTCTCGTTTCAATTAGGGCACAAAGATATGGAATAATCCATATAACGCCAAATTTTTGAAAGAAAAGTATGGAATTTTTCAATCAAATGCAGAGGCATACCAAGGCAGCCAACACCATCAGCAAAGGAATAATCTTGCTGCGGATGTTCTTTTCTTTGAAGCCAAAGATGCCATAGACGAACGACACGATGAGGCGCACACCGTAAAGGATGAGCGGGATAAGCACCACCACGGCTGCATCTTGCTTCAATCCAGTGAGATAGATGACATCGGCCACGGTGACAAAGACCGCCATAGCCACAATGCCCCAACGCCATTCAAAGGGTTGATCTTTGCGTTTAGGTAGCCAGATGATGAGAAACAACACGGCCATCATGAGGAAGTCATAAATGGTGTACCACGCCTGTATGGTAGAGGGTGAAATACTCTCCTTGCTGAGCAGGAACTTGTCATAGACTCCACTCAGAGCCACGAGAACAGCCGAGCCCAGCAACATATAGACCCATTTGTTCGACTTGAATTGAATGCCTTCAAGTTTGCCCGATCGGTTCATAAAGTAGAACGAAATGATGGCCAAAACCACACCTGTGCCCTGCAACCAAGTCAGGCTTTCACGAAAAACGCAAAACATCAAAATAACAGTGATGGCAGGGCGCAGCTGGTTGACAGGACCCACTACCGTAATAGGCAGGTGCTTCATCGCCGAATAGCTGAACATCCACGAACAGAGAATAAGCGCTGTCTTACCCATGATGAGCAAATGCTGCCGTGCCGTAAGAGGCTCGATATAAAGCTTCTGCATGAAGTCGCCCTCGAAAATGTAAGGCTTGAATTGCGACAGCAGGACAAAAGGCAAGAACATGAGCCCGCTGATCATCGTGCTATAGAACAAAACGGGAATGATGGCGTTGTTGACAACGGTTTGTTTCTTGAAGATGTCGTAAAAGCCGAGCAGGACGGCTGAAATCAAAGATAAGACTACCCACATGGTGCTTGTTACTTTGGAATTGGCGGCAAAAGTAGGGATTTTTTTTGAATTGGAACGTGATTCCCTACGGGAATGGAGCGTTGCCATAGAGTGATCCAGCGGCGGATTGAAGTGTTTCCAAAGAAACAACCTCACTGCCGCCGCATTAATAAACAAAACCCAACTCCATTCCCATAGGGAATCAAAGGGTATGCATCGAAAAAATTTGTATTTTTGCACTATCTAAACGATTTTGACAATGAACTGGAACGACCTTCTTTCCAACAAACGCTACGCACAGCCGCACAAGAGCCCCGACATCCGCAGCTCGTTTCAGCGCGACTACGACCGCATCATTTTCAGCAGTCCCTTCCGCCGCTTGGAAAACAAGACCCAAGTTTTTCCGCTGCCAGGCGCCCAGATGGTCCACAACCGTTTGACCCACAGCCTCGAAGTGGCTAGTGTAGGTCGTTCTATCGCTTGCCGGACGGTGGAGAAGCTGGCCAAGAAACACCCTGAGTTGAAAGAGCGTCAGTCCGACATCGAGACCATCGTGGCCACAGCTTGTTTGGCCCACGACCTCGGCAATCCGCCCTTTGGCCATTCGGGCGAAGACACCATCAGTAGCTTCTTCGAGGATGGCAAAGGAAAAACGTTGGAAAGCCAAGTGCTGCCCGAACAATGGAGCGACCTCATCGCCTTCGAGGGCAACGCCAACGCCTTTCGCCAGTTGACCCATCAGTTCACAGGGCGGCGGGCCGGCGGTTTCTCGCTGACTTCGGCCACCCTTGCCACTTTATTGAAGTACCCCTACCCTTCCTTCGACAAAGGCAACCGCAAGAAATACAACGTCTTCTATTCAGAAATTGAGGCCTTCAAAGAGGTTGTCGAAGAATGCGGCATCCCACGCTTAGATGCCGAGCATTTGGTGTATGCCCGTCATCCCCTTTCCTATATGATGGAGGCTGCTGATGACATCTGTTACCTTGTCCTCGACATGGAAGACGCCCATAAACGCGGCATCGTGAGCACCGAGGCCATCGAGCGGTGCTTCCTTTCGTTCTTTAACCCTGAGCAACCCAAAGACAAGGAAGTGTTCAAGCACAAGGATGAAGTCTATCAAGACGTGACCGACATCAACGAGCGGATGGCCTTCCTGCGCGCCACCTTAATTAATAAGCTCGTCAATTGTGCCAGCGACATCTTTGTGAAGCACTACGATGCCATCATGGAAGGTCGCTTCGAGAAAAGTCTGATTGCACACTTGCCTGAGTTTGAAAAAAATGCGCTGGAAATTTGTCGCGATGAATCGGTAAAGCACATCTATCGTCATCCCTCAGTGGTGAAAATCGAGCTGACAGGCTTCAACGTAATTGGCACACTTTTGGAGGATTTCACTGATGCCGTGTTGAATCCTGGTACACCATACAACAAAAAGCTCCTTTCGCTCATTCCCGAGCAATTCAAGGTGGAAACCGATGACACCTATGCCAAGCTGCAATCTGTCATCGACTTCATCTCCAACATGACCGACCTATATGCCGTACAACTTTACAAAGACTTGAGAGGAATTGACTGATGAAGAGGGTTTTATTCATTGTTTGCCTATTGTTGAGCGCAGTTGTCACCTTCGCGCAAGACCCTTTATGTCCTCCCAACATTTCAAGAAGCACAAAGTCCTATCTGATCGCTGATGGCAACCCGAAAGATACTGCCTACCTAAAAGGGAAATGCCGTCAAGCTGGCTTGGACTTAGGCCTTCAAGTGCTGGTCAATCGCATCCCGACCGACAGCAAACTCGTCACACCCAAGCCTTCGAAACATCTATTGAAACAAGGGACATTACAGCTGCAACTCCCTATTAATGAGACCCAAACCGAGTTTGCTGTATATCATTCCGAACTCTTTTCCGTTCCCGCCACCATCAATGTCCTACAAATCGATGATGAGCTTGTCACATACCGCAGCACCGAGGAGGTCGGCAACATCCATCTGTTCTACGGTTGTGTGCGTGGAGCCTTTGGCACGAGGAGGTCGGCCCACTCGAAAAATGCTACGGTTTACAAGCTTTGGGACACCCCCGAACGGGCCCTGCTCCCTGATCTTGAGCTACAAGACCAAATGGTCCAAACCCAAGCCAAGAAACTGGCTAAAACAACATATGATCTTTTGATTTTCAACGACTTGAAAAGCTATGCCTACAATAAGCAAGGTGACACAGCCATCGGTCATTTCCTTGACACGATGCACAAATACAATCCCGACAAACTCTTGCAAGCCGACCTGCTCACCCCCTTGTCGTGGCATTACCTGAGCCGTATCAACGAGAATCAACCCTGGAACGAGTCGATGCGCACCAAGATTGTTGAAACTTCGACCGAGAAGCAGGATTACTACAGTAAGGACCAGATGCCGTGGATGATAGGTAATTTCCAAATCCATCTCGCTGACAAAAACCGGAAAGCGACCTCAATGGAAGAGTTGGAATGGTTCCTCTCCAAAGCCGCCGCCTTCGATGCAGGCTTTGGCCTCGACTTCAGCGCGGAAACCATGCGGAAACATGGCCTCACCAATATCATGCTCAATACCATACGGACATGGGAGAGCCTTCGCTTATCCCACGCCTTCAGCGACAAAATAAAGGAAGCTCTTAAAGACCCATACGGCGACTGGCATATCAAGAAAGATGATGATGCCTCTTTTCTCCTTTATCCCCAAAACAACTCACGCCGATATTTTTGCAATCTTACCGACGACCATTGGGAATGGAACTCCCCTTACACAAGCCGATTTGCGCTCAGCATAACCGTAGAAGGCAAAGGCAGCATAAGCAATCTGGCATTCAGAACCCCAAATGGAATGCTTTATTTCCCATGCTCCATCAAAGCCGGCCAATATCTCATTTATGATTTCGAAGGCAACGCCTGCATTACCGACTTAAACTATAACAAAATTGGAGATGTGACCGCAGAAGGTGTTTCGGTCTTGGAAGAAGGTGTTTCCGAAGTATCATTCACTTGCGAGGTCAAAACGGAAGAGAGAAAAAAGCCGGAAGTAACCATTCGTTATTATACCCACGGCGATGCAATAAGGTTGCAAAAAGGCTCATAGTTTGGTGCAAAACGCAACAAACAAGGTTACGCTCATCAAAAATGAGGATAGTTTTCGAGAAAAAGTATCATAAATAAGGATAGGAGCGTATGCTCGGTCTTCGTATTTTTGCAACTTCAAACAGAATCCTTAGATGATAACCCTCGATAAAATTGAAATCGGACAATCCGCACGCATTCAGAAGGTGAACGGAGAAGGACAACGCCGTCAGCATTTCCTGGACATGGGCCTCATCCCCGATGCCATTGTCAAGCTCGTGAAATACGCGCCTTTAGGCGACCCGATGGAAATCATGGTGCACGGCTACGCCCTGACGCTCCGTAAGGCCGATGCCGCCCTTATTGGAGTGGAGCCTTGCAACGGAACCCAAACCGAAGAAAAAGACAAAGACACCAGCATTGACCGCCTGTATATCACCTCCCTCCCCGACCACAACGCCCACCCAGGCTTGGGTGAGGAAGGCATCTACCACGACAAGACCCACGAGAAACCACTACCCAAAGGCACCAAGCTGACCTTCGCCCTCGCCGGACAACAGAACTGCGGCAAGACAACCCTTTTCAACCAGTTGACGGGAGCCAATCAGCATGTGGGCAACTTCCCTGGTGTCACTGTCGACCGCAAGGACGGCACCATCAAAGGGCATCCCGACACCTCGGTCACCGACCTGCCGGGCATCTACTCCCTGTCGCCTTACACCTCTGAGGAGATCGTCTCACGTGAGTTCATCATGAAGGAGAAGCCCAAAGGCATCATTAACATCGTGGATGCCAACAACATCGAGCGCAACCTCTACCTCACCATGCAACTCATGGAATTGGGCGTACCTATGGTACTAGCGCTCAATATGATGGATGAAGTACGCAACAATGGCGGCAGCATCCTCGTCAACGAAATGGAGCAAATCCTAGGTCTGCCTGTGGTACCCATCTCAGCAGCCAAGAACGAAGGCGTTTCCGAGCTTGTCGACCATGCCATACATATTGCGAAATACCAGGAAGCCCCTGTGCGTCAGGACTTCTGCGACAAGGATGACCATGGCGGCGCCGTACACCGCTGCCTCCACAGCATCATGCACCTCATCGAAGACCACGCCCAACGCGCCGACATCCCTGTCAGGTTTGCAGCTTCAAAGCTCGTGGAAGGCGACCCCATCGTTATGGAAGCCCTGCAGCTCTCCCAAAACGAGAAAGAGACCTTGGAGCACCTCATTGTGCAGATGGAAGAGGAACGTGGCCTCGACCGCGCTGCGGCCATGGCCGAAATGCGCTTCGCTTTCATCAAGAAATTGTGCGACAAGACCGTGGTGAAACCCAAGGAAAGCAAGGAATACCAGCGCAGCCGCCGCATCGACCGCATCCTGACGGGCAAATGGACTGCCATACCCATCTTCATCCTGGTCATGGTAGGCATTATCTATCTCTCCATCGACCTTCTTGGAGCGCCGTTGCAGAATTGGCTTGACCAAGGCATCTCGTGGTTAGCTGAGCAATGCGGAACGGCTTTGGCCAACTGGAATGTCAGTCCTGCAGTGCAGTCGTTAGTTGTTGACGGCATCTTTGGTGGCGTAGGCAGTGTCTTGAGTTTTGTACCTATTATTATATTGCTGTTCTTCTTCCTCAGTCTGTTGGAGGACAGTGGCTATATGGCACGTGTAGCCTTCGTCAGCGACAGTTTCCTGCGCAAGCTCGGCCTCACAGGCCATAGCATCGTGCCTATGCTCATCGGCTTTGGCTGCACCGTGCCTGCGGTAATGTCGACGCGAACCCTCCACTCCACCCACGACCGTTGGCGTACCATCTTGCTGACACCTTTCATGAGCTGCTCGGCCAAGATTCCGATCTATGGCTTCTTCACAGCAGCCTTCTTCCCCGGACATGGTGGTGTGGTGCTCATTTGCCTTTATCTGTTGGGCATTATCGTTGGCATCATCACTGCATTGTTCACCAAATGGTTTGGTCACAAGGGTGATGTGGCGCCTTTCGTCATGGAGCTTCCTAACTACCGTTTACCAGGAATGAAGAATGTGGCGCACCTGCTTTGGGACAAAACCAAGGACTTCCTGCAACGCGCCTTTACAGTCATTTTCTTGGCCACGTTAGTGATATGGTTTCTGCAGACCTTCGACTTCCATTTCAATATGGTGGAGAATGGTGAAGGTAGCATGTTGGCCAGTGTAGCTGGTTGGATTGCGCCCATCTTCCGTCCATTAGGTTTGGGCAACTGGCAGGTCGTCACAGCATTGATCAGTGGTTTCATGGCCAAGGAGAGCGTCGTAGCCACCCTTGAGGTCCTGAATGCCAAAGTACTTTTCACCACCGTCACCAGCATCTCGATGTTGGTCTTCTGCCTGCTCTACACGCCTTGCGTAGCTGCCATGGCCGCCATCCGTCGCGAGTTGGGCGCCAAGTGGATGCTCTTCATCATCTTGTTCCAGTGCGTCGTCGCCTGGGTCTGTGCTTGGATTGCCTATCTCATCGCCAACGCCGTCATCGCATGAATTTGCCTACCGTCATAGTGCTTTTGGTTGTCCTGGCGATGGTCATTGTCGCCATCCGCGCCATGCGGATGGGCAAGGGCAAATGTGCTTGTGACGAAAACGCAAAGAAGCCAGCAAACGTCAGCAAATGTGCTTCATGTGCGGCAAATTGTCCGCTAAAAGGGCACTGACAAGGCACAAAAAAAGCCCGTTTCGTTTGTGAAACAGGCTTTGTTCTTCAGTTTTAATACTTAGAAATTGATCACGCTGCGGACAACACGTCTCCCATCCTTGGTACCATTATAGGACTCGTCCTTGAAACGCAGCTCGCCGGAAGCCGTCATATACCACGCACTGACAACATTATACTCAGTGGATGACCAACACTCCCAATTCGGGTCTGTATCTGACGAGAATTCATCGCCTCCCACAGCCGAAAGGCTTTCGTTCACCTTGTCAAGTTTGCTGTAAAGGCGCTTTAGCTGACCGATGGCAGGAAGATACCAACCGTTTTCAAAATCCAAGGCTTGGAATGCAGGATGTTCCTCTCCTTGTTCGATGATAATGCGTGTGTTATTATATCCATCGAGATCCGCTGCCGCAGCCGCTTGACTTACACAATCACGCAATGGCGTATTGTAGCAGTTGGGAGCCCAAGACAGAATGCCGCTGTCATGCAGCGCCACGGCCCAACCGTGTTGACCTGTGCCATCCACATAAAAGACAACCGCTATTGCTTCGCTGCCAGCCAAAGCGGGGCTGACCACACGATTTCCTTCGCAAAGGATGTCACCCACATGAACTTGAGCGTTCGCAAATGAAGCCGACAATGCCACCACAAGTGACATCATCATTATTCTCAGTACATTTTTACACATAGCTATTTCTATTTTTATAGTACATTTTGAATTGCAAAATTAGTACTTTTTTTCGAAAGATAAAGCAAAAAAAATTGCATTCTAATCATTTTTGGCTACTTTTGCCCAATAATCAATGCAAAAAGCGACTCTAGAAACAAAAAAAGAAAATAACATAACTCAAAATAACTCAAACTAAATCAATTCATTATGAAAAAACTATTCTTGACCCTAACGGCCATCTTGGCTTTTGTGGCCACAACGAATGGACAATTGATTCCCGAAGGCGAATATGTCATCAGATTCGCTCAAGGTCCCGACTACGTGCTGACCTTGAAGGACAGCAAGGCAAGTGATGCCAACCGTGTTCACCTTTGGAAGTGGAGAAACGACAATTCACAAAAATGGAAGGTAACGCACAACAACGGAAAAATAGTCATCCGCAGCATGGTCAACAACAACTATGTGCTAGATGTAAAGGGATCCAACTTCAGCAACGGTGCCGAAGTCTACATCCACAACTATCATGGCCACAACAACCAACTTTGGATTTCTGAACGCATGAGCGATGGTTCATATATTCTGAAGACGGTGGGGAACCCAAACTATTGTATTGACCTGAAAAATGGTATTGCCAAAAACGACAACAATATTGAGCTTTGGCAAGTGCATCAACAATTCCAAGAAAAATGGATATTTGAGAAGACCTCCAAAATGCCAAAACCAGTTCAAGCCACAACTGTCGACATTGCTGACGGTGAATATGTAATCAAGTTCGCCAAGAATCCTGATTACGTGTTGACACTGAAGGATGGCAAGGCCAGCAATACCAATCCTGTCCATCTTTGGAAGTGGAAAAACGACAATTCCCAAAAATGGAAGGTGACCCACACGAACGGCAAAATGGTCTTCCGTAGCATGGTGAACAACAATTATGTGTTGGATGTAAAAGGCTTAGCCTACGCTGATGATACGCAAGTCCAACTCTATGAGTATCGAAGTGCCACCAACCAACTTTGGATTCCTGAGCAACTGAGCAATGGTTCATACGTGTTGATGACAGCAGGTAACTCGGACTACTGCCTCGACCTGAATGATGGCATTACAAAGAACAATAACGTGATTCAAATTTGGAGAGCGCACAAAGGATACCAGCAACAATGGCTCATCGAGAAAGCGCCCACACAAACCAACTCAAACGGCATTGCCGGTGTTTACGACACCGATTTCAACGAGATGACCTTGCAAGTCAACGGCAATAAGGTGACTGGCACTTACAATTGGCACGACGGCCGCATTGAGGGAACACTCTCAGGACACACGCTCACTGGATTGTGGACTCAATCAAACGGCAAGGGGCGGCTTGTGATGGAATTCAACTCCGACTTCTCAGCCTTTACCGGCAAGTGGGATTACAACGAAGCCGAGCCATCAAAGAAATGGAGCGGAACGAAAAAGACAAGTATCGCGCCCATAGCGAACGTTGCGGGAGTTTACGACACCGATTTCAACGAAATGACCTTGAAAGTCAACGGCAATAAGGTAACTGGCACATACGATTGGAAAGATGGCCGTATCGAAGGAACACTCTCAGGACACACGCTCACTGGACGGTGGACACAATCAAACGGCAAGGGGCGGCTTGTAATGGAATTCAACTCCGACTTCTCGGCCTTTACCGGCAAGTGGGACTACAACGATGCCGAACCATCAAGGAAATGGAGCGGAACGAAAAAATAAATGTGTTTTTGCCGTGTAAGCTATGCAAAAATAAAACATCACGAATTCCGTGACGGAGTCCTCCGCTGCGGAATTCGTGTCTTATTCCTCAACAAAATGATAGTATTTTGGCTGGTAGTCAGCCCATTCGTCCGTTAGCAATTCTGGGTGGAAGAAATGGATGAAGTCGGCTAAGAGCAAATCGGGCTCGCACTGCGACTGCTCGAAATAGCCAGTAGAGAGGATGTCACAAACGATGATTTGATGGTTTTTGTAGGCATCGAAAAGCGGATAGACGGGACTCTCCTTAGCCAAAGCTTCGTAGGTCATCGGGAAAGGATTGGAGTTGATGACGCGCCAATAATCTGCATGTTGTGCCTTCGCCAAAATGCTCTCTGCATCCATGGGAACGCTGGCCGTCGAAGGGTTGTCCTTCCAAATATAGTCGGCACCAGCATCGGCGAAGAGCCTGGCAATATAGCTGCGCCCGCCAGCCACATACCATTGTCCGTTGAAGGCCAGGTCGGAGAACACCGTGGGACGGTGTTCCACATCAGCACAAAGCGTGGAAAGGGCATTATAGCGTCGCTCAATGTCATCGAACCAAGCATCGGCCATGTCCTCGCAGCCTGCCAGAATGCCTATGACACGAATCCATTCGGCACGGCCCAAAGGCGTGTTTTCCATGTAATCGGCAAAAGGAAACAGCACTGCTCCCGTGACATTCAAGCCGCCTTGGTTGCCATCGAAATAGGGCGAATAGAGCAAAGCATCCGGTTGCAGTTGAATCATCCTTTCAATATCGGCAGAGGCTTCTGTACCAATGTCGTAGACCTTTTGCTGCGCCAACAGCGAGCGCATGGTGCTGTCGGTCACGAAACGGCCTTCAAGGATGCCTTTCACACGGTCGATTTCACCCAAACGCAGGAAAACAGACCATTGCGTGGCAGAGAACGAAATCACCGTCTTCACCGGCACATGCAACACTCCTGCCACATCCCTGTCAACCGCGGCTGTCGTGTCCTTGACCAAGGCAAACTTGCCCAACGACAAGGTGGTATCCCAAGGGCAAATCACCTCCAACAAGTAGCCGTAATCCTTTTGGCAAACCGTGACATTGCGGGCATAGCGCATAAGGTTATCCACCTCGACCTTTTCTTCCTTGACTTGAGTGTTGAACCTACAAGCCGATACTGAAAACAGCAACACAATAAAGAGCATCGCTCCAATTATGTGTCGCTTTGCGTCATTGCGAGCGAAGCGCGGCAATCCAGATATGGTGTTTCCTTCCTGGATTGCTTCGTTCCTCGCAATGACGGAATCCGTCAGTATTGTACGATTATTGTTTTCCATTGATTTCCTCCAAACAGTCTTTGCACAGGCAATCATTGTAATGTTCCTTCAGATAGGCTTTTGTGGCTTCGGTGAGCTTCACCTTGACGCACCAACAGTCGATGGAATGCACGCATTCGAAGGTTTTTCCGCAACGGGGACAGGTTTTTGTCATTTGTTTAGTTGTTGATTGTTTAATTGTTTAATTGTTAGAAAGTTCGGGCGGATTTGAAATCCGCCCGAACCGTGTTGGGGATTTGCAATCCCCGAAAGAATATCAATTATTTAAACAACATTGCACTGGGAAATAGTCCAGCCTCGAACGATGATAGCAACACTCCATCGGAGGTATAGCGATACACGATACCATTGACCGTCGGATTGGCGATGCAGGAGATATACAAGTCTCCCGAGTTGGGATCGACGGCCATGTTATAGAACGTTTTCCCATCGGCTGGAATACAAAACGACTCAGAGAAAGAAAGCGTTTCCACATCAAAACGACGCACTTCGCTATCCGAAGACATGCCATATTCATCCATCTCACTCACAATGATATACATATATCTTCCTTGCGGGTCAGATTTCATGTTTGAAGCAGAATAGCCCATGTTTTCACCCGTCTGAGGATCGACAAAATCTTCAAAGACGTAGCGGCATTGGGCGGTCTTGAGTTGCGGGTCGATCTCCCACAACGAAGGCTCTTCGCAAATCGTGGGGTCATCGATGTGTTCCACGTCCCATGCACGACCTTCGCAAAGCACCCACACATGGCCGTTCTTGTCGACCGTCATCGTGTTGGGCTCCTTCCCCACTGCGATGTCAGCGACTTTTACGTCATTATTCGCGTCAATCACTTGCACCGTATTGTAACTCTCATGCGAATTAGCATTAACATAATAATACGACCAGTTGCTGACATACAGCTCATTGCCGACCTGTACCATCTTTTCCGTGGTCTTGCCAGTCTCGACAAACCCGCAATGGCTCATGTCTTGAGGATTGACAATCCAAAGGCCTGTTCCCATCAAATCACTGACGTAGGCCTTGTTGGGAGCCACAAAGTGCATCTCGCGCGGCGAATAGAAATCCAACAACTTAAACGGCTTTGTCATATCAATCCGAATCGTATTGGCATCCACCTTATAAATCAAGTTGCTGTTGTTGACGACAATGTAGAGTTTACCTTCTGCCATTGCAAGACTTTGCCCCACATCGCCGATAGGTGCGTTGTTAGCCTTGTAGAACAAAAAGCTTGCCGCTGTGTCAGCCACAGGGTCATAAAACGAAAGCGACGCGTTGGAAGACATGTAAACGCCTTCGTTGAGAACATACACGCCTTTGAGATTGACCGGATGCGGCTTTATTGTATCTGAAGGGTCAACGGGAGTCGGTGTCGGGTCGGGCTTGCAGGAGAACAATGCCACCACCAACAGAGCCAACAGAAACAGTTTCGTCTTTTTCATATCAGTTTGTGTTTATTCATTGTTTCACAACACGTTTCGTAACAGTTTTTCCGTCAGCGTTGACGCGAACGAAATAAATGCCTTGGTTCAAGGCACCCATGTCAACGATATCGGATGTGGAAACCAAAACCTGCTGCCCCACAAGATTGTAAATCTCGACGGATTGCAAGTCTTCGGCTTTCACCATCAGTCTGTCTCTCAAGGGATTGGGGTACACGGCAATGGCTTCTTCCGCATTTTCGGGCACATCGTTATGGGCGATGTCATGAATCACGCCGACGGCATCAAGGTCGAAGCCGCTGGAAGCGAATGGTGTGGGCCATGGGTCGTTGACGATATGGCCTTCCGAGTCTTTGGTGGCATATTCAGGATCGATGTTGCCTACCACGTCGACAATACGGACATGGGTGACACGATTCTTGTCTAAGAGCTCGTTGTCCTCCACTTCATCCAGATCGAACGGAGTGCCATAGAACGCCCCGTATTTGCTGGCGAAGTTATGGAGTTGTGCAGGAACAATAGAGCCTGCATTACCCAATTGTTCATCGATCTGGACATAGGTTACAGCTGGAAAACGGAAGAAATTCTCGCCGTCAGAACTGACCTCCACAAAGCCAAGCTCAAGTGCCCAAGTATCTGGATTCACAGCATTGGCAAAACCGTTCTCGAACACGGCAAAGTCGGGGCCAGGACCATTATATATCGGCGAGGCGAAAGTCAACACGGCGTTGCCTCCGTCGCCAAGGCTGACAATATCATAGGTGCCACCTGGCATGCCCAAGGCGAGCGAATCGGCGCCATACGATGCGAGGCCGCTTTCCGGCCTATCAATACGCATCGGGCCGCGCTCTACTGTGCATCCGGTAGCCCACGCTACGAATGCCGAAGAGTCGGCGTGCATGGCTGTGGTGCCGGGTTGATCTTGCGCAGGCGCAAACTGTGCCCACAGCTCAACCGGCACCATAGCCAATAACAGGATGGAAATCATTTTTATCATTTTACCACGAGTTTGGCAGTACGCACGGCGCTGTCATCGCTGACGGTGATGAAGTACATACCTGCATTCAGCATCTCGGTGCTGATGCGGACTTGCTCGCCAGCCTTTGCTTCGACGCTTTGCTCGTTGACCAGACGGCCTTGGATGTCGTAGACAGAAACAGTGGTCATTCCAGCATTGGTGATAGTCACAAAGGCCTCGCTGATGGCAGGATTCGGATAAACAGCCAGAGTGTTGGACTGGTTTTCATTCACGCTCGTGTTGTTGATAGCGGGTTCAATGGGTTGTTCCCAAGCGATGGTGGTCCAGTCGGCAGACATGACACAGCAAGCAACACCACCAATCTTCACAAAGTCGTTGTTGTGAATCGGTTCCTCAGCCATCATGTTCATACCCATCAAGCCATTCACGCTATGCATGGGAACATCATAATCAGGATCACCCCACTGTGCATCCGGGTTGGGGCACATCGTCAGGTCGTATTCATTATCCACATAAGTGATGTTGGAGGGAGCGTCACCGATGACCGTCAAGCGGCTGTCGGCAGCTGCAATAGCAGTAAGAGCTTGGAAAACAGTGGCATCACCATCGAAACGATAGCCCCATGCCAGAGCAGCTTCAGTGTGGCTGCACCAACTGAGGGCAACCACAACTTCGTTTTCGCCTTCGCCAACCCAAAACAGGATCTCGTCAGCTGAAATAGTGGCGTCAACGACTGCATTCGGGTCGGTGGCAGGAATAATCTCTGTAGTCCAAGAGATGGTGGTCCAGTCATCGGACATAATGCTGCAAGCAACACCACCAATCTTCACAAAGTCGTCGTTGTGAATCGGTTCTTCAGCCATCATGTTCTGACCCATCAATCCATTCACGCTATGCATGGGAACATCATAATCGGGATCACCCCACTGGGCATCCGGGTTGGGGCACATCGTCAGATCGTATTCGTCATCCACATAGGTAATGTTGGTGGGAGCAGAACCGATTACTGTCAAGCGGCTGTCGGCAGCTGCAATATCAGTAAGAGCTTGGAAAACAGTGGCTTCACCATCGAAACGGTAGCCCCATGCCAAAGCTGTTTCAGTGTGGCTGCACCAGCTGAGGGCAACCACAACCTCGTTTTCGCCCTCGCCAATCCAGTATTGGATGTCGGCAGGATCGATAGTAGCATCTTGTTGTGCAAACAAATTGGTCGTAAACAGACCGAAGATTCCCATAAGGAATGCTAAAGTAAAGATTTTACGCATAATAATATAATTTTAGGTTTGACATTCAATCCATTACATTAAAATGCTCGCGGAAATGGAGGGTACACCTTAATTTATATAAGGAAAGCCAGCTCTTGTCCCGAAAGCTTCGTTTCAGCGACAGGCGGCAGGTCTTCTGACTTACTCCTTTTGGCTGACCGCCTTCCCGAAAGAACAGGTTTTCAGTGGCATTGTGGCCAGCGTGAAGAGCTTACAGCAGCGGGAACTGTCCGGGATTTGCACCCGATTCCCTATTGAGCCTCGCGGCACCGCTTATCGGCGGCAAAGATACAGTATTTTCAACAAAAAGTATATAAGTTCCGAGAAAAAGTTATTATTTTTGCACCGAAAACAAAACTTCAATCACAAATGGCAACGCTTACAATAAAATATGATGGACGTAACCCTATTTTCAAGCAAGTCCTTGATTTGTTTGTTGCTCTTGGAGGTACTATCTCTGATGAAAAAAGTGAATCGTCAAATTCTATGATGATCGAAAAAATCAGACAGGGACGTGAAGATTTCAAGAATGGCAATTACAAAGTCATCAAAACCGAGGATATATGGAAATAGCCTATACTCCAAACGCATTAAAGGATCTTGAATGGTGGAAGGCCAATGGTAGCGAAACAGCGAAAAAAAAGATTTCTTCTCTGCTGCGCGAAATGGAGGTTCATCCCCGGACTGGAACTGGAAAGCCAGAAATACTCACAGGAGACTACACAGGTTGTTGGTCTCGAAGGATTAACAAGAAAGACCGAATTATTTATGAAATCCATGATGAAATAATTCTGGTATTGGTTCTTTCTATGCGCGGACACTACAATTGAAAAAAACAGCTACACAATGAAAAAACTGTCATTATTTATCACCTTTTTGTTAATGGCCTTGGGAATGGCTCAAGCCCAAGACGTTTATTTCTCTGGCAATGGCAACAATATCGGCAAAATCTGGAAAAACGACACGCTGATTTATAGCATCTCCGATACAGCCATGGTCATGCTAACCGATATGAAAGTGGCCAACGACAGCACCATTTATAGCGCAGGCTATAATTATTCCAACTTTCGGGGTCATGTTTGGTTGAACGACTCGGTTCTATTTATGACCGACACCCCAACTTTCATCGAGCGGATGATGCCCAATGACAACGGTTGGACAGCAGTCGGCGAAAACAAGGTTTGGCAAAACGGCGAGATTCTCTATGAATATAGCATTGACAGCAACACCGTTTGCAACCTTTATGCCTTGGCTGTTGATGACCTCACAGGTGACGTATATGCAGGTGGTTCCATCGTTACCCCAGGCGTATATGCCTGCGTATGGAAAAACGACACCATACTTTGGCAATGTGCGGGCTGGTCGGAAGTCAACGACCTCTACTTTGATGGTGACAACCTCTATGCAGCAGGTTTCATCTATGGCGCTGAGTCAATCAATGGCGTAGTATGGCAAAACGACTCCATCATTTTCCAAATCGAAGGGGGCGACATCACGGAAATCACCGCATACGACGGAAGCCTGTATTGGGCTGGAGTCTCAGCCTCCGACAACACTGCATACATTTGGCAAGACGGCGAGGTGCTATTTTCCCATGTTGACGTAAACATTACGGCTTTGTACGTCAATGAATATGGTGTTTTTTATGCTGGTATTGACGATGACATTGCCACCGTATGGAAAGACGGTGAAGTCCTCTATGAACCTGAAGACTGCGAAAGCATCACGGCGATTGCAGTGCTGCCCACTGAGACACCGCAACCTGGTCATGAGCCCAAACTCCTGCCTTGGTTCGATGGTTTCGAGGTCGACAGCACCTGGGCCGACTGGACCATCCTTGACTTCGACGGTAACACCGAAATCGCATGGGAGCGCAGTGATGACGAAGCCGCCACTGGCGACTTCAGCGCCCGTCACCTCGCCTGCGACAACATCCAGGAAGGCTGGCTCATTACTCCTCCCCTATACCTGAATCTCTACTGCGACTCCACTTGGATGAGTTTCAAGACCATGGAAGTCAATCCGAGCAACTACACCAACAGCAGCCTCTTGATTTCGACCACAGGCACCCAACTCTCCGATTTCACCGAGATTTGGTCACAAGACAACCCATCCGACACTTGGGATTCCATCCACATCGACCTTTCTGCCTACCAAGGCGACACCATCTATTTGGCCTTCAAATACACTGGACATCACGGCCACGATTGGTACATTGACGACATAAACGTTGAAGAAGCACTTACCCTGTATGATATCACCGTCGAAAGCAGCAACCCGGATTGGGGCACCGTCAGCGGTAGTGGCAGCTATCCTCACGGCGAAACCGTCCAAATCGAAGCCCATCCCAACATTGGCCGTGAATTCCTATGCTGGGACGATGGCATCGCCAGCAACCCCCGCGACATTGTTGTCCTCCAAGACAGCACCTTCGTCGCTTTGTTCGCTATTAGCCAATACACCATCGAAGTCATCTCCGACAATTCCATGATGGGCACAGTGACTGGCGGCGGCACCTATCAATACGGCGACACCATCGAGATTGCCGCCACGCCTTACATCGGATTCGAGTTCATCAGTTGGACCGACGGCAACACTGACAACCCGCGCACCATTATCGTCACAGAAAACGCGACATACACCGCGCATTTCGGCTTACAGCAATGCGTCATCAAGACCCAAGTCACCCCCGAAGGTGCAGGCACCGTCGATGGTGGCGGCACCTACGACTATGGCTCCACCATCCAGCTATTGGCCCACAACAACACAGGTTATCGCTTCCAGATGTGGGATGACGGCAACCTTACCAACCCGCGCTCCGTTTTCGTGGAAGGTGATGCCTCTTATACAGCCGTGTTTGAGCCACTCCCATACGAAATCACTGCCGAATGCGACCCCGTGGAAGGTGGCACAGTGAGCGGAGCAGGCACCTATTATTATGGCACTACCGCCACGCTAACCGCCACACCCAACGAGAACTACATCTTCCTCTGCTGGAGCGACGGCATCGCCAGCAACCCGCGCTCCGTCACTGTGACAGGCAACGCCAACTACAAAGCCTTGTTCCATTTCAATGGCACGACCGAATACACTATAACCGTGGCGGCCAACAACCCATTGCTGGGTACCGTCACAGGCGGAGGCATCTACCCTGAAGGAAGCATCGCCGAAATCAGCGCAACACCTTATGAAGGTTCTGTCTTTACGGGCTGGGATGACGGCAACACCGACAACCCGCGCAGCATCGTAGTGACGCAGGACATGGAATTCATAGCTGTGTTCACCAAGACAGAGACCTACACCATCACGGTAAGGGCTGAGAGTCCGCTGTTGGGCTCCACCTATGGCAGTGGTGAATACCCCCTCAACTACGTTGTCAACATTGGAGCCTCCCCCGCGACGGGCTATTATTTCACTGGTTGGCAAGACGGCAACATGGACAACCCCCGCACCATCATCGTGACCGGAGATGCCGAGTACGTCGCCTCGTTCGCCCGGGAACCCGTCCTGACCTATACCGTCACCGTACTGCATGATGAAGCACAAGGTCTCATCCTCGGTGCCGGTACCTATATCGCAGGCAGCATCGCCACCATCGCCGCCATCCCTGCCGATGGCTTCATATTCGTGAGATGGAGCGACGGAACCACCGACAACCCCAAGGAAATCCTTGTCGATGAAGACATCGTGTTGGCAGCCTTCTTTGAATTCACAAGTGTCGATGAGAACGGCTTAGAAAGCGTCAGCCTCTACCCCAACCCTGCCAACGACAAGCTCTTCCTAGAAGGTCTTGAAGAAGATTGTGAAATCAGCATCTACAACGCCATGGGCATGAAAGTCAAAACCATGACACTGCAAGGCGACGCTGAAATCAACATCAGCGAATTGCCTGCTGGCCTCTACCTTCTCCGTATCGGCAACCAGCGCACTTTGAAATTCATCAAGGAATAACCATCCACCCAGATTCCACATAAAAAGCGGAAAGCCGAATGCAATCGACTTTCCGCTTTTGTTTTGGTCGGCGACAATGCTTATTTCGTTATCACGAACTTCAGCGTTTGGTTGCCTAAGTCCGAAACGGCTTTGATGAAATAGACGCCCGAATCAAGCGTGTTTAAGTAGGTCTCCAAAGTCGTGTGGTTCAGACCGTTGAAGGTGTAAGTGTAAAGCTGGCGACCCATGAAGTCGAACACCGCCAACTCGGCCTTTGCACCTTCGTTCAGCACCACACGCATCTCGCCCTGAGAGGGATTGGGATACACATTGATGAGATTGTTATTTTGAACAGGAGCCTCTTCCAGATGCAAGAGTTCAAAGGCTTGGCTAAAGTCGGGAATGCCATAGCCGTATTTGTTGTCGGGATTGTCGGCACGGTTACCACAAGAGCGAACGACATCACAAATCTCTTGCACCGAAGCGTAGGGACAGGCTTGACGCAGGCAAGCCACAGCGCCAGCCAGCACGGGCGTAGCAAACGAAGTGCCATTGCCATTGTAATAAGGCCACCAGCCTCCGTCACCCGAAGCCACGTATGTACCTTCGCCCATAGCCATCACGTCAGGTTTGATGCGTCCGTCGTAAGTGGGCCCCACCGAACTGAAATCAGCACGGTAGCCATTTTCATCAACAGCACCCACCGTCAAGATGTGCTCGGCATCGGCAGGAATACCCAAGGTGCAAACACCATCGCCTTCGTTGCTCGCAGCATTCATGCAAATCATGCCACGGCTTGCGGCAATCTCGGCGCCAATCGTCATCGGGGCAGTGTGGCCGTCAAAGTGCTCAAAAGGATGATCCCATTGCGACATGTCAAAATCAATATAGCCCAAAGAAGTGGAGCACACGTCAACACCTAAGCTGTCGGCATACTCCGCGCCAGAGACCCAGTTGTATTCCTCCACGATGTTTTCGTTCGGGCCATCCTCGGTATGCAGCAGATAATAGGAAGCCTTGGGAGCCGTTCCTACCATCTGGTTTGGAACATAGGCTGCCATAGTGCTTAAACATGAGGTGCCATGTGTGCTTTGCGAATAAACCGAGCTGGAACCATACACGAAGTCGCGGATGCCGAGCAAACGGCCTTCCTCGCGCATATTGTCGAAACAGGCGTGGCTTTCGGCGCCAATAAAGCCACCATCAAGGATGGCTATCACGACGCCAGTGCCATCAAAGCCCTGCTCATGCAAGACATCAATTTTCAGTTGGGTGGCTTGTGCTTCTGCGCCGCCATAATAGCCACGGAAACCACGAGAGCCTTCAACGGCTTTCATCTCGTTAGCCATCCAACGTTCCTTCATCTCTTGTGCCTTGGGGTCATTGGGGCAATTGCGCACCACTTGCACAAACCCAAGGGCATTGATAGCCTCAATCACAGCGGGGTCAGTGACATACACCGAAACACCATTCAACCATTTCGAGGGGTTGAGCAACTGCGCACCACAGTCGGCCACTGCCTGAAGATACTGCGGATTCACAGGGATGTCGTACTCATCGATGCCAATGCCCAAATTGGCACGACGCTGCAAAGCCCTTGGACTCAGGTAAGCCTCGGGGTTGTCAATAGAATAAGGTGAGTTTTCCTTGTCGGTAAACTGCACCCAGTAAATGTTGGTCGCGATTTGCGCTTGGGCAAACATCGTGACCGCAAGAAACAGTAGTAAAAAAGAAAGCTTTCTCATTGCTATAGAATTTGTATTATGAACACATAATTAGGTGATAAAAAACGGGCAAAAATAATAAGTTTTTCGGATTCAAGATTTAAAAATCAATATTTAAGATTCAAATTGAGATTCCCTAGGGGAATGGAGTACTTCTTTTCGTTATTACCGGCGGCTTGAAACAGCTGCTGACAGGTAACTGTCAATGGCCGCCGCTTGTTACTCAATGCCTAACTCCATTCCCTTCAGGGAATCTCTTTCCGCATTCAAAAAAATCACTACTTTTGCAAAAAATTTCAAAGCCATGCGCATCGACATCATCGCCGTCTTTCCCGAAATGTTTGAGGGGCCATTCACCGAATCCATCATCAAACGCGCTGTAAACAAGGGCATTGTGGAGATTGGATTGCACAACCTTCGCGACTACAGCACCGACAAACACCACAAGGTGGACGACTACTCGTTTGCCGCCGGAGCGGGCATGGTGATGATGATCGAGCCCGTCGACAATTGCATCAGCCACCTGAAGAGCCAAAGAGATTACGACGAGGTCATCTACATGAGCCCCGACGGCGAGCTTTTGGACCAGCCTTTGTGCAACCAACTCTCAATGAAAGAGAACATCATCATCCTTTGCGGACACTACAAAGGCATCGATGAACGCATCCGTGAACATCTGATTACCAAAGAGATAAGCATCGGTAACTACGTCCTTTCGGGCGGCGAGCTCGGTGCGGCAGTCTTGGTCGACAGTTTGGTGCGCCTCATCCCTGGAGCTTTGGGCGATGAGACCTCTGCCCTCTCCGACTCGTTCCAGGACGGCTTGGTGTCGCCACCTGTCTACACCCGTCCGAGAAGCTACAAAGGCTGGGAGGTTCCCGAGGTGCTTTTGTCGGGCAACGACAAGCTCATCAACGATTGGAGGCTGGAGCAAGCCATCGAGCGCACCAAGGTGCGGAGGCCTGAGATGTACGAAATTTTCAAAAAAAGCTGAAAATCTTCTTCTCGTATTGAAATTATTTGTATTTTTGCACCCACTTTTTGGAGAAAAATATACAAAAATATATAAAAATGAGCAAAAACGCATTAATCCAATTCGTTGAAGATCAAATCGTTGTAAAAGATTTTCCGAAGTTTAAGACAGGCGACACCATCACGGTGACCTACAAGATTGTTGAAGGACAAAAAGAGCGTCTGCAGAAGTTCCAGGGCATCGTCCTGAAGCGCAGCGGTGAAGGCAAGGTTGGTACATTCACCATCCGCAAGATTTCCAACAACGTTGGCGTGGAAAGATGTTTCCCCATTGCCTCCCCGATGATTGAGAACATCGAGGTGAACAAGAAGGGTGCTGTCCGCAAGTCACGCATCTACTATCTGCGCGGCCTCCGCGGCAAGAAAGCCCGTATCAAGGAGCTCAAGGACTAATACCTTCAGCCACAACGAAAAAGAAAGCTCCGAGCGTTTGCTCGGAGCTTTCTTTGTTATTAGTGTTTTGGCGCACAATATAAAGCTTTCATTTCTCGCTTTCCCAGCGATTGGTCCATCCGTGCAGAGCCTTCCAGCGCTGCATCCGTTCGTAGAAGGCAGCCATCGTGTCCTCTTCGGTGGTGTCCACTGTGGCTTGCGTTTGTTCAACGGCTGGCACTTTGTCCTTTCCGTGATTACCCTGCTGGCATCCCGCCAGC
>CACXXW010000005.1 GCA_902771635.1 uncultured Bacteroidia bacterium
CACGCGTTCGAAAAACGACTACCAGAGCATTTTGGAGGCTTTCCAAGACCATGAGACTAACATCCTCGTGGGCACGCAGATGGTCACTAAGGGCTTGGACTTCGACTCGGTGAAGGTGGTGGGCATCCTCAATGCCGACAACATGCTTTCCTTCCCTGATTTCCGTGCCCATGAGCGCAGTTTCCAGCTGATGGCTCAGGTGGCGGGTCGCGCAGGCCGCAAAGGCAAACAAGGCAAGGTCATTATCCAGACCTACGAGCCGGCGCATCCCGTTTTGCAGGATGTGTTGCGCAACGACTTCCGTGGACTTTACGAGAAGCAAATGGTCATCCGCCGACAGTTTGGCTATCCGCCGTTCTACCGTCTCATCCTCATCCGACTGAAACATAAGGACTATCAAAAACTCAATCCCGCTGCGGCGGAATTGGCTGCCATGCTTCGCCCCATCTTCAAGCAGGATTTGCTCGGACCGGAATACCCCGTGGTTTCAAGAGTCAAGAATCTGTATATCAAGCAGATGATGGTGAAGTTTAGGCGGGACTACAACACCCAGAAAGTGAAGGAGTTGATTGCGCAGCAGATTCGTTTGTTCCAGCAGAATTCCGAATACAAATCCGTCCAGGTGCAGATTGATGTGGATCCGATGTGATTTTCTCCAACAATTCCAAACGCTAATTGCTTGAAAAAGCCTATTTTTGCAGTCCTAAAACGAGCAGAATTATTACTATGAAAAAAACTGTCCTATTCTTTTTGGCGCTCTTTTGCTGCGCCCAATTCTCTTTTGCCGCCATCACGGTGAAAGGCCGCGTTATTGACAATTCGACCGGCCATCCCATGGAATATGCCACGGTGCGGGCCTGCATTTTGCCTGACAAGACATTCGTGTCGGGCTGCGTCACCGACCCTACGGGACATTTTACCTTGGAACTTGAGAAAGGCCGGTATGAGCTTGAAATCCAATATATGGGATTCAACACCTCCTATAAAAACATCAACCTCGATGGCACAAAAAGCACGGTCGACGTGGGTAAGATCAATCTTTCGCCCGACAGCCGCATGCTGAATGAGGTGAATGTGGTGGCTGAGAAGAGCACTTATGAGATGACGTTGGACAAACACGTCTTCAATGTGGGCAAAGATGTGGGCAACACTGCAGGCAATGCCATTGAGGTGCTGGAGAACATCCCTGCCGTGTCGGTCGACGTGGAGGGCAATGTGAGCCTTCGTGGCGATGATGGCGTGCGTATCCTCATCGACGGCAAGGAGTCGGGACTATCGGGCATGAGTACCCAAGATGCTTTGCGTACCTTGCAAGGCGATATGATTGAAAGGGTAGAGGTCATCACCAATCCTTCGGTGCGTTACGATGCCGAAGGCTCGGCAGGCATCATCAATATCATTCTGAAAAAGGACAAGCGTCAAGGCTTCAATGGCGCGGTCAACATCAGAGGAGGCTATCCTTGGATGTACGGTGCCAGTCTTTCGGGCAACTATCGCCTGAAACGGTGGAACCTCTTTGCCAGTTACGGCTTCAACAACCGTCGTAATATAGGCGGTGGCATCAATAAAACCAAACGCTTCAGTGATATCGTTGACGGAGATACCATTTTCACCCAAATTACCGACCAGACCACCGAGCGTAGGATGAACCGTATGGGTCACAATGTGCGTGTGGGTGCCGATTATTACATCACTGACCATGATATTGTGAGTGCTGCTTTTGTTTACCGTTACGGCAAGTTGCAGACGCATCCTGTGGTGCGTTATTCTGACGAATATCCGATTTGGGACTCTGCATCGTATGACGTTCGTGCTGAGGACTATTGGGAATATGACCCCATGTATGAGGTCACTTTGGACTACGACAAGACTTTTGAACGCAAAGGTCGCAGTCTGAAAGCCAATGTGCGTTTCTTCACCAATACCGAGAATGCGGGCTCCGACATCAACGAGTCGCTCTATCCTAATGCGGATGCGCAACAAGCTTTTTGGACCATCTATCAGAAGACGGGTAATGACCAGCGTATGCGCAACCTGCAGGCCAGTATCGACTATGTGCATCCCTTCCTTACCAAAGCTCAATGGGAAATTGGCGGCAAATACACCAACCGCAATATTTTGAGCAACGACAGTGTATGGGAGAAGAATGACGGCATTTGGGAGCCTTTGGACAACTATTGTTACGATTACGAATACAGCGAGCAAGTGGCCGCACTTTACACCAGCTTGGGCAATGAGTGGGGCCGTTGGTCGGGACAAGTGGGTCTGCGTGCCGAGATGACCGACATCATGACCAACCTGAAAGGCTATGCCCACGATGGCAACGACTCCATCAACGGCGGCAAGCCTTACTTTGATTTCTTCCCGAGTGCTCACATCAATTATTCGGTGAATGAGTTCAACCAGTTCCAGGTGAGCTACACGCGCCGCATCCG
Organism: uncultured Bacteroidia bacterium; assembly: GCA_902771635.1. Lineage (GTDB taxonomy): Bacteria > Bacteroidota > Bacteroidia > Bacteroidales > F082 > Limimorpha. Next base: position 2,436 of record CACXXW010000005.1, read on the forward strand.
CCGCCCGGGCTTTTGGCAGATGAGTCCTTTCCGTTCCTACAACGACAACCGCAACATTCGCATGGGCAATCCCGCTTTGACTCCTACCTATATGGACAGCTACGAGTTGGGCTATATCCACTTCTGGGATAAGGCCAGCTTCAACTTCACGGCCTATTACCGTCACGGCACCAATATGATACGTCATTACACCTACGAGGATGATGGCGTGTTCTATAGCATGCCCATCAACTTCGGCAAAGCCGATGATTTCGGTGTGGAGATGGTCGCTCAAGGCCAGATGACCAAGTGGTGGAACCTGAACGGCAATGTCAACTTCTTCCGCTCACAGTTCAATGGTAAAATCAATGACAAGGTTTACGATGATGCTACTTGGATGCTCTTTGGGCGTGCCGTCTCGAAGTTCAAGGTAAGCGATTGGTTCGACCTTCAGCTGACGGCGCACATCATGGGACCTCACAAGGAGCCGTTGGGTATGCACAAGGGCAACTGGTGGATGGATGTCGCCGTGAGCAAGGAAATTCTGCACGGTAACGGTACCATTACTTTCAACGTTCGCGACTTGTTCAACAGCCGTAGTTGGGGCGGCGAGTCGTGGGGCGACGGGTTCTGGCAATACAACACCAGCACTTGGAACCGGCGCTCGTTCTCGCTCAACTTCAACTACCGCATTAACCAGCAGAACATGAAGCGCGGTCGTCCCGACGGTGAAGGCGGAGGCGATGATGAAGGCGGAGGCGAAGAACAACAATCCGATGAAGGCTATTAAAATGAAAAAACCGTCACAAACGTGGCGGTTTTTCGTTAAAATAGAGACTAACATCTAACTTATTCGTGCACAATCACCAAGCGTTGTGTCATTCCGTTGCTTGTTCTCACGAAATAGATACCTTCTTGATACTTGGCAGTCGGGATGACCATTTGCGATTCCTCGGAGAAGAAGGTGTCGACCTCTTGACCCAACGTGTTGTAAATGCTTACTACCCCAAGGTTTTCGCCTCGGAGGGTGACGCTCTCATTAGCGGGGTTGGGGAACAAGGCCAATGTCGCGTTGCTTTCATCTATGCCGAAGGTTGTTTCGTAGATGATGTTGACTTCAAAGTTGCCCGCTGAGGTATTGACATACAATTTGCCTTCGAAAGAATCCTTTACAGGCACATCGACATAGACTTCCAAGGTTGCAGTCTGTCCTGCAGCAACAGTCATGCCCTCAGTGACATCTTGGCCTTCGTACAGGCATTGCAACGCAAAGAGGTCGGCTGTGAAGGCATTGACGGTCACATCGTCACCGGTCATGTTGGAAATGGTCAACAGGCCAGGTTCGTAGGTCTCACCGTCGTCGTAGATATGCATTGTTTGCGGATTGACGGTCAGTGTACCGGTACAGTCGTGAGGTTGCAGGCCGTTTCGTTGCATGGCATTGACCACATCTTGTGCCGAGAAAGGATAGAGATCCAGCAGTCCCTGGATGGGAATGCTGCGGTCGGGCATGATGAGGACAAGCGTGGGACAGGCTTGGATGCCGTAGAGGTCGAAGACTTCGTTACCGCCGCCATCCCTTCCGACCGTGGGAAATTCAACGCCATATTCATTGGCCCATTGTTGGCAGACGGCATCGCTATCGATGTAGGAGATCTCGATGTAAAACACATCATGCAAGTTGCAGCCCATCTGGGTATAGGAGCCTGTGATATAGGGTGAAATCACCTGACATTGACCGCATGAGTAGAAGAAAAAGTCGATAAAGACGGCTTGACCTCGATCAAGGATTTCGAAGAGGTTGTAGGTCTGTCCGTGGCAGTCGGTGACGGTGAAGTCAACGGCTTCGGTGAGGTTGGTCTGTTGTGCGCGAAGGCCTGCGCCAAAGAGCAGGAACGCGAGGAGGATGTAGAGTTTTTTCATGGTTTGTTATTGTTCAAGGTTAAACTTTAATTTCTACATTGGCTGTAAGCTATCAGCCGTCAGCTATCAGCTTGGCAGCAACGTGGCTGATAGCTGATAGCTGAATGCTGAAAGCTATTTATATTAACTTAAAAAACGCAACATTATTGCTTTGAAACGAGTTTTACGCTTTCGCCATTTTCGGTCTTTACACGAACCATATAAACTCCAGCTTGATATTGGCTCATGTCAAGGGTGGTCATGTTTCCGTCCACATGGCTGTCGTAAACCACCTGGCCGAGTGTGTTCATCACGGTGACGTGATTGATGCCTGGGGCAACGATGTTCACATTGTTCGTGGTGGGGTTGGGATAGACAGAGACAGATTCGTTGCTCTCGTTGATCCAGTCGTAGCCGTCGACATAAACCCATGCCAGCCAACTGTAGACCTCGCTACTGACTGAAGCCACGTCCATCCAGCCATATCCGTCAATACCAAGCCAACGGCTGTTGGGGTTGCCCACGTCGGCAACAGCAGGAGCGGGATATTGAATGGAGCCGTCATGGTAGAAAGTCAACCAAATGTTTTGCGTGCCATCGATTTCGACGGGCGTTTCAAGCCTGAAGGTAACGACATCGCCGACTGTGCCCGTGATTTCGAACTGTTGGGTAGAAACCAAAGTGCCTGGTGCAGTGTCGCCGCCAAGGTAGAGGTTGACGGTGTAGGTGGTGGCAAATTGCTCTTCACCTGCATCCAAGAAGGCAAACTGGGTGAAAGAGCAGTCCTTGTACTCGCTCATCAGCTCAGCGGGGAACATATAACCCCAATTGAAGGGCATTCCGATACCGATAATTTGTGGCTCCGAATAATCTCCGACATAGGAAAACCACGAGCCCTCAGAAGGAAGGCGGTCTTGTGAAATCATCACGTTGTTCATTTCGATGGTGCTCAATTGGATGTCGCCACGGTTTTGTGCTTGTGTCATGCCTGTCATGGCAAAAATGCACATCAGAAAGAAAAATACATTTTTTTTCATACGAATAAAAGTTTTGATAAATGGTTAATTATTTGATAATCATGTCTTCGCTGATATGGTTGATGATGGAGTTACATTCCTCTTGGTCGTCATAGAAGAAAAGCCACAAAGCGCGTTCTTCGCTATCGGCAGCTGTGATGTAGCCGATGTGGCCGTGAGTTTGGGCATCATCCATGAGGCTGTGATTCCAGTCCTTTTGCTGTTGTAAATAGGAATTAGGGGCTGTATTGGGCTGAAGCCTATCGTTGATCATCCCGATGACAATGCTCCGCGCAATGGTCATGATGTAGTCATCGTATGTATCGTTGGCGGCTGATTGTTCTATTGGGCCTTGGCCAACGATGATGGCTGTATTGGGCAGCAACGAATCGGGGGCTTGGAAGCTGTTCATGACTTCGCGCATCTTGTCGGCAACGACAAGCGTATATTTCTCGATGTCTTCATCGGGGATTTGGCTGATGTCGGTCAATGTGTCGAAGATGGCATCATCCAAAAAATCGGTTTCGATGCCGACACCGATCATAACGGGATTGTCGTCGTTCGGACAAGTAAAGTCGGCGGTGTCGTAAGTCATGAAGCCGAAATCCCGTTTCAGCATTTCCCAATCGGTTTCGTTGTCGGCTTGCAGCATCAAGGCGTCAATGCATTTTCCGTTGACGGACAAGTCGCCGAGATAGGCCACAGTGAGGTTGGCATTGTCGGCATACTTGCAGTACAATTCCATCGCAGCCTTTTTGCAGGTTGTTGTCTCGGGTGCAGTCCTTTCTTTGCAGGCTGACAGCCATAAAGCAAGGAGGACGGCGAGATATGGAACAAGGCTTTTCATTGTCTTTGGGTTTTGTTATTTAATGACTTTGTTGGCCAAGAGCATGATGTCTTGCGCCGAGCATCCGTTGTTGCATACAAAATGGATGGTTTGGCTTTCCACGGTCACTTCTTCGGCGATAGGAAGTTCATCTTCGGGTTGGCTAGAGTAGGTCAGTCCGATAATGGTCACGCCGATGATAAGGCTGGCTGCTGCTGCATAGGGTATCCAGCGTCTGTTGCGGTGAAAGTGGATGACATTCACTCCTAAACCGGCAGGATCTTGTTGCGCCTTCTCGGCCCACTGCAAAAAGAACTTGTCGTCAGGCACCGTCTTTTCGGCCTGCTTCTCCCACTGTTGGCGGTGCTCCCATAGGGTTTTGAAGTTGTCGCGTCGCGTGCTTGGGTTCAATGCTTTTATGTTGTTTTCCATTGTCATAGTTTGTTTTCTCTTTCGTACATTATTCTTAGTTTCCGCTTGAGTCGGGCGATGCGCATGGCTACGGCCCCCACAGTGCTATTGGTCATTTCGGCGATTTCCTTGTAGGAAAAGCCATCGAGGAAGGCGCGGATGATGACACCGCTTTCTTCGGGCAAGGCTTCGATAAGCTGTTGCAGTTGCTGGTAGCTGTCGTTGCTGGGCTCTTCATCCCTTTTGTCTACATTATCCGTTTCGATGGACTCCGTTTGCGGACTTCTGACATCCTTGCGTTGCAGCATCAGCATGGTGTTGGTGGCAACCCGCCACACCCAAGTCTTTTCCGAACTACGCCCCTCAAAACTTTTGAAGCTCCGCCAAAGGTTCACGATGACTTCTTGGACGCAGTCTTCTGTTTTCCATGCGCTTCCAAGTCTATAGTCGGAACAGATATGCCAAATCATGGCCTTATGCCGAAGAACCAATGCGTTGAATTCGGCATGAGAAATGTTGGTGTTGCTTTTGTTGGCTCCGTGTGACTCGGAAGAGGCCATTCTTTCAGTTTGTCTTTTGATGATTTAGTTGCAAAGGTATTTTGAAAAATAACGCAGTTTTTCTTTTTTTCGCTGCATCCCGACTTTTTTTCCTGCATCTGTTATGATTTTCGATTTTCTGCAACTAATAATAATGTTAAACAATTTCTCATCTAACAATTACAAGTATGAAACGAACATTTATCCTTTCCGTGCTGACCTTGGCACTTATGATGATTTGCCAAAGTGCATTTGCCTATGATTACATTATCAATGGCATCTATTACCGCAAAGCTACGCAACAACTACCGGGAGGCGGTTGTGGCGAAACCTACCTGATTGTCGTCAACGACGACTACCCAAACACCTATTCAGGTGATGTGGTCGTTCCCGAGACCGAAATCATCAACGGGGAGACGCTTCGAGTGCGCTACATCGGCAGTGAGGCATTTTTTGGTTGTGTAAACCTTACCAGCGTCACTCTGCCCAGTACCATTGTGAACATCGGTTACCATTCGTTTGCTCAATGTCCTCTCTTGGAATACATTGACATCCCTGCCGGTATGCAGCAAATCAACTCGAATGCCTTCAGTCATTGTTATGAGCTCGACCACATCTTCATCCACAGTACAGAGCCTTTTTTCCTTTGGGATGACGCTTTCGCTGACATCAACGACCATGTGCATATCGTGGTGCCCTGCAACTGCATCGAAGCTTTCGAGGCCGCCGAGGAATGGCAAGGCATCCAGCTCTATGACGACTGTGGCAATGTGGGTGTAGGCGAAGCCAAAACCCTTGCTTTTGACGTTTACCCCAACCCTGTTTCGGGATCCCTCACCATCGAAGCCGAAGGCCTCGTGACGATTTCCGATGAAATGGGCCGCGTCGTGAGAACCTTGTTTGTTGACGACAAACAAACCGTCGATTTGCAAGGTCTTTCCAGTGGTTTTTACTTCGTGAAAGCTGGAGATGCGGTGAAAAAGGTTTTAGTGAAGTAAGAAGTCAGACTTGTTTCAGACAAAACAATTCCGAATGCAGTTTTGCTTTCGGAATTTTTGTTTCATTATGAATCTTTTTAGATAAAAACTCCTATCTTTGCGGCATTGTTTACCGCATAAATCTTTGCGCTTATGGTGTGTTTCTTCCAATCTGATAATCAACATATTATAGCTGTTGATTCTAAGTCTGAACTTTCCGTAGAGGCTGTTTCCAAACTCACTTGGCTATTCGGTAACGCCAAAAAAATCGAAAAAGACACAGTGAAAGGTCATTTCATAGGGCCACGCCGCGAGATGATTACACCTTGGAGCACCAATGCTGTCGAAATTACCCAAAACATGGGCATTAAAGGTATTGTCCGCATTGAGGAGTTCCAAAAAGTGGAGTCGAAAAATGCGCCTTACGACCCGATGCTGCAAAACCGCTACAAGGACCTTGACCAGAATGTGTTCGCTGTCGACCGCAGCCCCGAGCCGTTGCAATACATCAAGGACATTGAGGCCTACAACCAGCAGGAGGGTTTGGCCTTGAGTGAGGAAGAAATAGAGTATCTGAAAGGCATATCTGCAAAGATTGGACGTGAACTCACCGATAGTGAGGTGTATGGCTTCGCACAGGTCAACTCTGAGCACTGCCGCCACAAGATCTTCAACGGCACTTTCGTCATCGATGGCAAGAGAATGCCCAACACGCTTTTTGCCCTCATCAAGAAGACCTCGAAGATGAACCCGAACCGCCTCGTGTCGGCCTATAAGGATAACGTGGCCTTCATCCTTGGTCCCAAGGTGGAACAGTTTGCACCCACTGAACCGAACAAACCATCAGCCTTCCAAATCAAGCCCATCGAAACGGTGATTTCGTTGAAGGCCGAAACGCACAACTTCCCGACCACAGTGGAGCCTTTCAACGGCGCAGCCACGGGCAGTGGCGGCGAAATCCGCGACCGCTTGGCCGGCGGCCAAGGTAGCTTGCCTTTGGCTGGAACTGCTGTTTACATGACTTCCTATCCGCGCACGGAGCAAGGCCGTGAGTGGGAGAAAGACATCGAGCCGCGCAAGTGGCTCTATCAGACCCCTGAGGAGATCCTCATCAAGGCCTCTAACGGAGCCTCTGACTTTGGCAACAAGTTCGGCCAGCCCCTCATCAATGGCAGCCTGCTGACCTTTGAACACAGCGAGAAAGAGACGTTGGGCTACGACAAGGTCATCATGTTGGCGGGCGGCATTGGCTTTGCCAAGGTAAAGGATGCCAAGAAGCTGGAACCCGAAGAAGGCGATGTTATCATCGTTCTCGGCGGTGATAACTACCGCATTGGTATGGGTGGTGGAGCCGTGTCGAGTGTGGATACAGGCCAATACAGCAACGCCATCGAGCTGAATGCCGTGCAGCGTGCCAACCCCGAGATGCAGAAGCGCGTGAGCAACGTCATTCGTGCCATGGCTGAGAGCGACCATAATCCCATCCGCAGTATCCACGACCACGGTGCTGGCGGCCACCTCAACTGCCTTAGCGAACTCATCGAGGACGCAGGTGGCGTGGTTTATGTCGACAACCTGCCTGTTGGCGACCCAACGCTCTCCGACAAGGAAATTATCGGCAATGAGTCGCAGGAACGTATGGGTTTGTTGGTCAACAAGAAAGACAAGGACATCATCAAGGAGACCGCCGAACGTGAGCGCGCCCCCTATTACGAAGTGGGCGAGGTGACAGGCGACGAACGTCTCCGTTTCATTCGCAAGAAAGGGAAGGCTCCCATCGACTTGGCCATCTCCGACTTCTTTGGCAGTGCGCCTAAGACGGTGTTGATTGACAAGACCAAACCCCATTATTTCAAGAAAATCAGCTACACCAAGCGCGACATACACAAATACCTCAACAATGTGCTGCAAATGGAAGCCGTGGCTTGCAAGGACTGGCTCACCAATAAGGTGGACCGTTCCGTGACGGGTCGTGTGGCACAACAGCAGTGTGTAGGTGAGGTGCAGTTGCCTTTGAGCAACCTTGGCATCAGTGCCTTGGACTACAACGGTAAGCGAGGCATCGCCACGGCTTTGGGCCATGCCCCGATTGCGGGCCTTATCGACCCTGCCGCTGCCTCGCGACTTTCCGTTTCAGAAGCCCTAACGAACATTCTTTGGGCTCCGATTGAAGGCAGTCTCGAAGGCGTCTCGTTGAGCGCCAACTGGATGTGGCCCGCCAAACAAGAAGGTGAGACGGCACGCCTCTATGAAGCCGTGAAGGCTTTGAGCGACTATTGTGTGGCCTTGGGCATCAACGTTCCTACAGGTAAGGACAGCCTTTCCATGACACAGAAATATCCCAGTGGCGAGAAAGTTGTCGCTCCTGGAACGGTCATCGTTTCAGCAGCAGGTGAGGTGTCGAATATCCGTCAGGTGGTGCGCCCTGTGATGAAGGCCGATGAGAACACCGAACTTCTTTACATTGACTTCTCGAAAGACGGCTTTGAGCTTGGTGGTAGCAGTTTTGCGCAGAGTATCGGTGCCGTCGGTCAGGCAGTGCCTGATGTGAAGAGCGTGAATTACTTCAAGAAGTGCTTTAACGCTATTCAGAAGCTTATTGAGAGCAACCTTGTTTTAGCTGGTCACGATGTCTCAGCGGGCGGCTTGATTACCACGTTGTTGGAGATGAATTTCGCCAATACGACCTATGGCATGAACCTCGATTTGAACACCTTTAATGTCGAAGACCTGATGGCCGTGCTGTTCTGCGAGAAGCCTTCGGTGGTGATTCAAGTCTCCAACGACGGCATCGCCAACCGCATGTTGCGTGAGCTCGGCATTGCCTTCAAGATGATCGGCAAGCCTATGGCCAAAAGACAGATCAACATCGCCCATGGCGGTCACAATTATATCTTCGACATTGACGAGTTACGTGATACTTGGTTCAAGTCATCCTACCTGCTCGACCGCAAGCAGAGCGGCCCACGCAAGGCCATGGAGCGCTTCATGAACTACAAGAAACAATACCTGCACTATAGCTTCGGACGTGGTTTCACGGGCAAGGCAGCCAGCCTCGGCATCGACTTGCATCGCCGCATGCCTACGGGCATCAACGCGGCCATCATCCGCGAGAAAGGCTGTCAGTGCGATCGTGAGATGGCTTATGCCCTCTATCTCGCTGGTTTCGATGTGCGTGATGTCACTATGACCGACCTCGCCACAGGTCGCGAAGACCTTAAGGACGTGAATATGATTGCCTTTGTGGGTGGTTTCTCCAACTCCGACGTGCTCGGTTCGGCTAAAGGCTGGGCTGGCGCGTTCCTTTATAACAAAAAGGCCAAAAAAGCCCTTGATGACTTCTATGCTCGTGAAGACACTTTGAGCCTTGGCGTGTGCAACGGCTGTCAGTTGATGATGGAACTCAACCTGCTCTATCCCGACCATGAGGAGCGCCCTGTGATGAAGCACAACGACTCGCATAAGTTCGAGTCGGGCTTTCTCAATGTGGAGATTGCCCAAAACGAGAGCGTGATGCTCAAGTCGCTGTCGGGTCGACGCCTCGGCGTGTGGATTGCCCATGGCGAGGGACGCTTCTATTTCCCGTATTTCCGCGACAAGTACAAGATTGTGATGAACTACGGTCAGGATGAATACCCAGGCAACCCGAATGGCAGCGACTGGTCGACGGCAGGCATCTGTTCCAACGATGGCCGTCATCTCGCCATGATGCCGCACATCGAGCGCGCTTTCCTGCCTTGGCAGTGGGCGTTCTATCCCGAAGAAAGGAAAAACGATGAGGTCTCGCCTTGGATGGAGGCGTTTGTGAATGCTCGTAAGTGGGTGGAGGAGAACAGGAAGTAAGCCATGCCCAAAGAAAAAATCAACAAAACCAACGCCTGCCGCATCCTCGACCAGAAAAAGATTGCGTATGAGCTGATTCCCTACGAGGTGGATGAGAACGACCTCGGGGCGCAGCATATCGCCGACCAGTTGGGTGAGGACATCGACCAGGTGTTCAAGACCTTGGTGCTGAAAGGCGACAAGATTGGCTATTTCGTTTGCGTCATCCCAGGCAATGATGAACTCGACCTCAAAAAAACCGCCAAGGTCACGGGCAACAAGAGTTGCGACCTCATCCCCATGAAGGAACTGCTGCCCCTGACGGGTTACATCCGTGGTGGTTGCTCTCCCGTGGGGATGAAAAAGCAGTTTCCTACCTTTATCCATGAGACCTGCGAGTTGTTTGATTATATCTATGTCAGTGCAGGTGTGCGTGGCCTCCAGTTCAAGCTCAATCCACAAGACTTGATTCAGGTGGTGGACATGACCGTCGCCGATTTGACCATCTTTGAACTTGGGCAAAAATGAGTTATACCATCCGCAAATCCATCTTGGCTGACCTGCCGACTATCCTTAATTTGCGTGACCAAGCCCGCGAAATCATGCGCAGCTACGGCAACACCTTCCAGTGGCCTGACGGCTATCCACGCGATGACATGTTCAAGAAAGACATTGAATTGGGTGGCAGCCATGTCATGCTTGATGAGACTGGAACGATTGTCGGTACTTTCGCCTTGCTGCCCAGCCCCGAAGTGACCTACAATGTCATCTATGATGGACAGTGGCTCGACAACGAACCTTATCATGTCATCCACCGCATTGCCAGTACGCCTGGTTCGCACGGTGTTTTGGATGCGCTATTAGACTATTGCGAAAACCAAGTTTCCAACATCCGCATCGATACCCATGAAGCCAATATCATCATGCGTAAAGGTTTGGAGAAGCATGGCTACCAATATTGCGGCATCATTTATCTTTTGGATGGTAATGAGCGCCTGGCGTTCCAGAAAAGACTACAATCACGCTACGAAGCGTCATCGCGGACTTGATCCGCGATCTCCTGCACTAAAGGGATTCGTCTTCGCACATAGGAGATGGCGGATCCTTGTCCGCCATGATGTCTTAAGGTGTAGTGTGGTATTTCCCAGCGGGGGCTGACCAATCAATCGATGTTCTCAATGATTTTATCCTCATCGCTCAAATTCGGCACAAGTCGCTGGATAATCTTGTAGCGATAAAAGAACCGGATGGCGACAACACGTACCACCGTGTAAGCAGGTATGGCCACCAACATGCCAACGGTGCCGCCGATATGGCCCGCCATGAGGAGCACGATGAAGATTTCCAAGGGGTGTGCCTTGATGCTAGTCGAGTAAATGAGCGGTTGGTAGATGAGGTTGTCGATGAGTTGCGCGCTGAGCATAATGGCCAAAATGATGAGGGCGAAAAGCCAAATGTTGACAGCTAGACCAGCACCTGTGCCGAGTTTCAAGACGATGCCGAACACCACGCCGATGCCAGCTCCAAAGATGGGACCGACATAAGGAATCACATTAAGCATGCCTGCGATAAAGGCGATGCCGATGGCATAGCTGAAATCGATACGGGCAATGAGCCACAAACCAAGGAAGTCGACCAAGGCGACCCCTAGCATCTCGATGACTAATCCCCCAAAATAACGCGAGAGCAACTGCTTAATCTCACTCAAGGTCTTAGATAAGGTCAATTCGTGTTTGTCGGGGACTAAGGCGCAAACGATTCGCTCAAACAGTCCTTCATCTTTGAGGAAAAAGAACGAGATGAACACGATGGCAAACAAGGCGACGAAGGCACTTGTCACTAAAGACGCCACTGAACCGACAAGGCCACTTACCTTCCCGAAATCAACCAATTCCCTGATTTTTCCTAAGATAAGAGCAGAAAGGTCGAAATCGTCGCCTAGGTTGGGGAACATCCCAATGAGCCATTCGTTCAGCTTTTCGATGGGGTTAGAATCGAAATAACTGCTCGCTTCGATGGTCGAAGCATCCCTTACGATGTTAGAGACCAATGGTATCATCTGCGTGACAATTATCGCTATGAAAAAGAAGATAAGCAAGATGGTGAGCACAGCCAAGAGCCAGTTGGGCGCACTCTTCCCCTTGATTTTTATTTTTCGCATCAGTTGCATGAGCGGTCGACCAATCATAGAGACCACAAAGGCCACAATGATGTAGATGAGCACGTTTTTGAAGTACAAGCATAAGGCCAGAACCATGGCCAATCCACCCAATTTAATGATGTAACCCGCTAATTTATCGGTTTTTCTCTCGTTTTCCATAAAGGCTTATTGGTTTTATACCGACAAAATTAGTATTTTTTCTTTCCTTGTAGACAATTTTTGATAATTTTGCGTTCTTTTAAAAAAGACCCTCACTAATCCGTAAATATCACACTGATGAAACGTTCGCACCTTATAGCACTTTTGTTGTTTTTTCCTTTTGCCCACCTGTTTGCACAAGTCTATGAACCCTTGGCACCTGATGCTGACAGCCTTGAACTTGACGACCAGAGAATCCACGATTTGAACTCTGGTAAGGCGGTAGTGGAAGAGTCGACGGTGATGGAGATGCTTGATATGGTGAGCTCCATCGGCATGATGAAAGATGTGTATCTCGATATCGACAAGAAAGCGTGGAACAAGTATGGTTTCAAGGAAGATGATGTACCAGCCTACGATGACAGTGTCTACATGCAACGCATACAAACTTTGGCTAATGAGACCACCATCCCTTTGACATTCAACAACCATGTCAAGTCGTTTATCGAGTTGTACGCCAATCGTCGCCGTCAGCAGTCGAGCCGTATGTTGGGCCTATCCTATGTCTATTTTCCGATGTTTGAGGAGTACCTTGCCAAGTACAATCTCCCTTTGGAGTTGAAGTATTTGGCCATGGTGGAGTCGGCTCTGAACCCTATTGCTGGCTCGAAGGCAGGTGCCAAGGGCTTGTGGCAGTTCATGCGTGGCACTGGGGGAGAATACGGCTTGAAGGTGAGCACTCTGGTCGATGACCGTTATGACCCTGAGAAGGAAACCGATGCCGCCTGTCGATACCTGCAAAGTCTCTATTCGCGTTATGATGATTGGTTCCTTGTGCTTGCCGCCTACAACTCGGGTCCAGGTACGGTCAACAAGGCTATCATCAGGGCGGGAGGTGTGAAGAACTACTGGGCCATCTGGCCTTACCTGCCTGCCGAGACACGTGGCTACGTTCCGGCTTTCATCGCTGTGACCTACGTGATGAATTATGCTCCCGAACACAACCTCTATCCCATGAACCCTGGCCTTTTGATGCATGGCACTGACACCGTGTTAGTGCGCAATCGTGTGGCTTTCGACCAAATCAACGAGTGCATCGGTGTGCCCATGATCGACTTGGAATACTTCAACCCACAATACACCAAGCGCGTTATTCCGGGTTCGAAAGAACAACCTCGAACGCTGCGTATGCCCACCAAGTATACCTTACGTTTTGTCCAGCTTGAGGACAGCATCTATTCCTATGTGAGCAAGTCTGAGAAAGCCCGTGAGATCATCGAGGAGAAAGTGGAGGAGGTGAGCGACAGTTTCGTCCACGTGGTGAAGAAAGGTGAGAGCCTCGGCAGCGTTGCGAGGAAATACCACGTCACAGTATCGAAGATCAAGCAGTGGAATCACTTGAAACGCGAAACCCTTCACGTTGGGCAACGCCTTACCATCTATCGTTCTGGCTCACCTATGGCTCAAGTGAACAAAACCACGAAGAGCAGTTCCAAAAACAATAACAAGGCAACAAAAACGCAGTCGACTAAGACCCACACAGTGAAGAAAGGAGAGACGCTCAGCTCCATCGCAAGGAAATATGGTTGCACCGTCAACGACCTCAAGAAGTGGAACAACCTGAAGGGCAACACCGTCAAGGTGGGTCAGAAGTTGAAGATAAAGAAATAACATAGATTGCAGGTGTTAGGCTTGCATCTCCAAACCCCAACATACTATGAAAAACTATCTGAAAATCGCCATCGTTGTTTTGATTGTCGGCATGATGGCATCATGTGAAGAATCCAGTGGTAACAGAAAAGCCCGTTCCGTGGGCGGCACGCGCGAAATTTTGGTTGTCACGCAAAATCCCGACCAGTGGGATGGCACCATAGGCGACACACTCCGTCATTTCTTCCTGCAAGAACAGTACGGACTGCCCCAGCCGGAGTCGCGTAACAACCTGGCGCATATCAATGCGGAAACCTTCTCCGATATGTTCAAGAAGCACAAGTGCATCATCGAGGTTGAGATCGACCCTACCCTCCAGCAAGCCGTTGCCAAAACCACGGAGGACTTTTGGGCAGCTCCGCAGCGTTGCGTGAAAATCAGTGCTCCCGACATTGCTTCGTGGGTTGAGCTTTTCGACAAGCAGAAGGAAATCTATCAGCAGTGGTTCGATAAGGTGGAGCGTGAGCGCATCTTGACCGTGTTTCGCCCCACAAAGGATGATTCCATCGCCAATACCATCGCCAAGAGGTTCGGCTTTACTTTGGTTGTGCCTCAAGGCTTCTACATCGCCAAGGATGAGTCTGACTTTGTATGGCTTCGCAAGGAACTGGAACGCTCGAGTGCCGACATTGTCATCTATCAGGTACCTTACCAGGACACCTTGCAGTTTGAGTCTAAGGCTTTGCTCTCGATGCGTGACCTGATCTTGGGTCAGCACATCCCCGGCCCTTCCGAAGGCTCCTATATGGGCACTGAGACTCAGTTCGTGCCGCCTTTGGTGACTACGGCGAACCAATTTCCTGCCGGCTACGCCAAGGAGATGCGAGGCATGTGGAAGGTCTACAACAATTATATGGGCGGGCCATTCGTTTCCTATACCTTTGCCGACAGCCGCACTGGACAGCTTGTCACCATCGAAGGCTTCTATTATGAGCCCAACCAGAAGAAACGCAATTTTCTGCTCCAACTCGAATCCATCGCCTACAGCTTGAAGTTTGTAGAGCAATAGCCTTATTATGGACGGCGCACATCTGCGATGGTTCAAGACGGAAGAGCGGGAGGGGAAGACCTACGTCTATGACCCCCTGCGTCGTCGGCAGGTCGTGCTGACCCCTGAGGAGGAGGTCAGGCAACGGGTGCTGTATCTCTTGGTGGAACGCCTCAAAGTACCTGCTGGCCTTCTGGCGGTGGAGTATTCGGTGAAGGTGAACGGTTTGGACAAGCGGGCCGATGCTGTCGTTTTCGGCACAGAGGGTAGTCCCCTGATGATTGTGGAGTGCAAGGCTCCATCGGTGTCGCTCACCGAGGCCGTGCTTGAGCAGGCAGTGCGCTATCATTCTGCACTAAAGCCCAAATACTTGCTGCTCAGCAATAGTAACGCCACCTATTGTTTCAAAGTAGAAGGCCAAAGATTAAGCCCTTTAGATCATCTCCCGGATTTTGATGAAATGATATCATAGTAGGTGTGTTAGCCTAACCTCACCCTTCAACGGACTTACACCGCACCCTTTACCCTCATGGCGGAGAGGCATCCGCCATCCCTCACGCTATAGGGAGACAACACTCTAAATGGCAGTTTTTCTTGTAGTCGTTTCGTGTCAGGGATAGCGGGTTCGTGCCCGCTATGAGGGGTTTGGGGTAAAGGATAGTCGTTTAGAGTGTTTTTTTCGATTGTTACTGCAGGTCTCAGCAAGGTATGTTCTTCCCTGCGTAGGCTTGAGGGTGAGCATGGGATCTATGCCTGTTGAGGCCGTCCATTAAGTTTTTTTCGGTGTGGAAAAACGATTATGTCTACGCAAACGTAAACAACAAATTCCCGAAGAAATTCCAAAGTGTGGAGGCGCCCACGGCAAACACTTTGCTGAGGTAGAAGTTCCATTTCAGCTTGCCGTTGAGCAGCCACACCGTCATGGTGTCGATGCCCAAGCCGACCAATGCGATACCGAAATATTTCACGTATTCTATCCCCACTTGCGGATTGGTGCTTTGGAAGGTCCAGATACGGTTGAGCAGGTAGTTGGTTGTGGCAGCGACAATGAAACCCAGAATATTGCTCAGGTACTTGTTCCATTTGAGCCATTCCTTGCAGGCATAGGTGACGCCAAAGTTGACGAAAACACCCGAAAAGCCTACCACTCCAAACTTCAGGAATTTCAGGAGAAAGGCACGACTGAATTCTATGTTCAACAAGGCTGTCATCGCTTTCGAATCGCTCTGCAAAAATAGTAATAATTAATAAGGTGTTTGAAGCTGCCTTGAAATTTCTGCTTTGAGATTCCCGTAGGGAATGGAGAGTTGTTCGTTCTGTATACTGCGGCGGCATGTGACATTTACAATTCATAAGCGTTACCTGCCGCCGCATGAAAAACAAGTGAGTTGACTCCATTCCCTACGGGAATCCCTATGTGTTTTTGTTGAATTTTTCTTGTCCAAAGGACATTCCCGTAAAAAAAAACTATATTTGCAGAAAAATTCTGACGATGAACGCGGTGAAAGACATCTCCATCGAAGCCTACGACTATCCTCTGCCCGAAGATCGCATCGCCAAGTATCCCTTGCCCGAACGTGATGATTCGAAGCTTTTGGTGTTGAAAGACAATGAGATACTTGAATCGCAGTTCAAGCACATCGGTGACTTCTTGCCTAAGGATGCCTTGTTGGTCTTCAACGAGACCAAGGTCATCCGTGCCCGCCTGCAATTCCATAAGGCAACGGGCTCACGCATCGAAGTGTTTTGTCTTGAGCCGGAGAAAGACTATCAGTTGGCTTTCTCATCTGTTTCTCCTGTCCGCTGGAAATGCCTTATAGGCAACGCAAAACGTTGGAAGGAAGGCCCGCTCACAATGGAGCTGACACTGGAGGGGAACCCTGTGGTCTTGACGGCGCAACGCATCGCGCAAAACGACCAGTATGCCGAGATTGAGTTCTCATGGACTCCCGAGAGCCTTTCGTTTGCCTCTGTGTTGGAGGCTGCCGGCGAGATTCCTTTGCCGCCTTATCTGCACCGTGATGCCGAGCCTGCCGACCGCGATCGTTATCAGACCGTCTTTGCCCGTTACGATGGCTCGGTGGCTGCTCCCACGGCGGGACTGCATTTCACCCAGCCGCTCATCGCTGCCCTGCGCGAACAAGGCTTCACTTTCGATGAGGTGACGCTGCACGTTGGGGCAGGTACGTTCAAACCTGTCGCGACCGACACCATAGGCCAACATGCCATGCATTCCGAGACCATCATCGTGCGCAGGTCGTTGATCGAAAACTTGGTTTCCCATTTCGGGAAGCCGATTATCCCTGTCGGAACCACTAGTACGCGCACTTTGGAAAGCCTCTATTGGCTCGGTGTGATGCTCAAGGAGCAAGGTTCCGGTCTGCGTCCGTTGCATGTGGAGCAGTGGTTCCCTTACGAGAGCCATGACCCGCTTTCGCCAGCGGAAGCCTTACAGTATGTATTGGATTATCTCGACCTTCATGGCCTAACCCGTCTGGAGGCCACCACAGCCCTTATGATTGCACCTTTATATAATATGCGTGTCATCACTGGGCTGATTACGAACTTTCACCAGCCAAAGAGCACTTTGTTGTTGCTGGTTTCCGCACTCATTGGTGAACGTTGGCAGGAATGCTATCGCTTCGCCTTGGACCACAACTTCCGTTTTTTGAGTTATGGTGACAGCTGTTTATTCCTACCGTAATTTTCTGGCACGGTTTTTGTATTTTTTCGAATCGTAAGAAACAAACTTAATTATTCACTTAAAACTTAATCAAAATGAAAAGATCTATTCTATTTGGAGCCCTGGCAATGTTTGCCTTGAGCGCCCTGAGCATCCAGAACGTGAATGCCCAAGACAACGAAAAAGTAAATCAGACTACACAGTCTGTCAGCAAGCCTGATCAGGATAAACCTCAGATTCAGAATAATGAAAAGGTAAAACCTGCAACTCCTACGAATCCTTCGCAGTCTATCAACGATCCTAAGGATAAACCAAAGGTCGATAATGAGGAACATTCTCCCATTAAGGGTGGAAACGATCCCAAGAATGTTGACCCGAAAAAAGATGGCCAAGAACCTGCACCAAAAGCTATTCAGAACCAGCAACAAGACAAAAAGGAGCCCACTGTTGTAAAGCAAGACAAGAAACAGGATGTTTGGGGAAAGACCAATAAGAAGAGCCGTCCTAAGAAGGTAAAGAATCAGAAGATGAAGAATGAAAACAACGGTCAAGAGGTCAATAATGATGAGAACTCGCAAGGCAAGGACAACAAAAAGCCCGGTATGGTGAAGCCTGGTAAGGATGACAAGATCAAGAAGGACGGCAACTCTAAGGAGGTTAACAAAAATGAGAACACCCAAGGCAAGGAAAACCAAAAGCCCGGTATGGTGAAGCCTGGTAAGAGTGACAAGATCCACCAGAAGGACAGCAACTCTCAGGAGGTTAACAAAAATGAGAATACGCAAGGCAAGGAAAACCAAAAGCCCGGTATGGTCAAGCCTAATAATGACAAGATCCAGAACAATTCTCAATCTTCAGAGAACACGAACAACAAAAATAGCGAAGGCTACAGCAACGATACCAAAAAGAATAAGACTAAGACCAATCCTAAGTTCCAAAAGGAAGGTAAAGATCAACTGAACAGCGTCGCAAGACCCAAACAAAAGGTCAGTCAAGACACTCAAACCCAGAATCAGAACGATGGCAAGTAATCGCTGACGGTTGACAAAATGAAAAAAGCGGAATGCTGGATGAATCTGGCATTCCGCTTTCTTTATTTCAAGGCGTTTACTTTTTCCTTCCCGAAAGCAACTCGGCATATGTGCGGAGATGCTTTTTCTTTTCTTCAGGCAAGTTGACGGCAGCTAAGGATTCGATAGCCTTGTGGTCGTAGTCGAGCATGACCGTTTCGACGGCCTCTTTCACATGCAGGCGGTCGTAGATGGCCTGCACTTCTTCTATTTTCTCCTCTTCATCATGGTCGATGCGAAGGGTGAAGAGGTGCTCAAGGCGCTTGCGATCTTTTTCGGAGGCCAGTTCCAAGGCTTTCAGGTAGAGGTAGGTCTTCTTGTTGTCGGCGATGTCGCCACCGTGACGTTTGCCGAAGACCTCCACGTCGCTGTAGAGGTCAAGGATGTCGTCTTGCAGTTGGAAGCTCATGCCCATGTTGATACCGAAGTCGTAAAGATGTTGGATATCGGCTTCATTTGCACCTGCCACAGTAGCGCCCATTTGCAGGGCAGTGGCCAGAAGGACGGCGGTCTTCAGGCGGATCATCTCCAAGTATTCTGGGATGGTCACATTGCCGAGGGTCTCAAAGTTGAGGTCCATCTGCTGACCTTCGCAGATTTCGATGGCCACCTTGCCCAATTGTCGGGCGAGTTCTGCGCCTTTCTTGGGCTGCAAGGCATATTGGAAGGCTTTGGCGAGCATGGCGTCGCCAGAGAGTATGGCGATGTCGGAGTTCCATTTTTGGTAAACGGTTTCCTTGCCGCGACGTAGTGGTGCCTTGTCCATGATGTCGTCATGGATGAGGGTGAAGTTGTGAAAGGTCTCCAAGGCCAAGGCAGGCCAAAGGGCTTCTTGCTTGTCACCGTCAAACATCTCGTTAGCCAAAAGGCAGAGCATGGGGCGGAGGCGCTTACCGCTTTGTAAGATGGTGTAGGCTATGGGTTCATATAATTCCTTCGGCTGTCCGCTGAAGTCGGTCTTTGCCATGAAATCGGCAAAATCTTGTTGCAGTTGCTTGATTGTTTCCATGAAATTAGAGGTTTCGATGCCACAAAATTAAAGATTTTCGTTGGAAACGGACAATTTGGAGCGGAATTTGTGGTTTTATAAATAATAAATCGGCCCTTCGACGGGCTCAGGAACCTTGCTTTTATTGGTGTTGAGGGTGCCTTAGCCTGTCGAATGCCCCGTATGTACAAGTTGAATAAAAACAGAAAAAATATGAAATACCTCCGACTGATTCCCGCGTTGTTGCTCGGCGTAATGTTGACCGCCTGCAACACGACCAAGAAACTCTATGAAGCCCAAGAGTATGATCAAGTAATTCAGCGCCTTGCACCTGACATTTGTGACGGCGATCGAAATGTTGACCGCATTAACATGGTGGCAGCATCCTATCATAAGGCCAACCAAGCCGACCATGAGCGCATACAAGCCTTGAAAGCTTCCGGTCAACCCGATGTTTGGCCCGAGATTTACCAGCGTTATTGCAGCATGAAGGGCCGCAATGAGGCCTTGAAATGCTTCCCGACCAGGGTGAAAAACGGCATGAACTATGTGAAGCTCGACCTTGATGAGGACATGACGATTGCCCGCAACAAAGCGGAGGCGTATTTGGTGGCCAAGGCCAATCAATTGCTGAATGCCGGCACGAAAGTCGATGCGGAAATGGCGGGTAAGTATATTGAACAACTGAAGAACACAAATCAAGAAAACTCACAATTGTTGAACCTGCAATTGAAGCAAGCAATGTATATAGTTGATAAAGTGGAATTTGGTGTTGTTTCAGATTATGATCTGCCAAATGGTTTTGTGGAAACCTTGTTCGACTTTTCTGTAGACGAGCTTCCATCTGGCATTACTCAGATTTATGTATCAAGGAATCCTTCTTTCGCTTGTGTGGTTGTGGACAAGTTGTCTGTGACGCCTGTTCGTTTAGATGAGGTGACCTTTAAGGAATCCAATGGAGGCAAAAAGGTTGAAGTCACGGATCATACACAGAATAAGACCGCGACCATTTCGGGGACGATTGAATATTTTCCTACGCGTGCATATCGTTGTTATTCTGTTCCCTTCGAGGTGAAATCCACCTTCAAGAACGACTACACCACCATCCTTGGTGACCGTGAAGCTTGCTCGGCAGAAACCTTGAGCCGCCTCAATAGCCATCCTGTTCCTGTCCCAACAGATGAAAGTTTGTTGTTGGATGCAGCTAAGAAGCTGAATGATTTATTTGCTGCTGAATTGAGGAAATAACGGAACCCCGAAGGGGTGATAGCGGTGGAGGCAGGCGGTGTAAACCCCTGCCGAAAAAAATGCGGCAAACGGGGTGTACCCTCCTTGCCGATATGAAAAACGATACATTATCGAAACCCCAAAAGGGTTGATAGATTCAATCCCCGAACGCATACCGTTCATCGTATTCAATATGGTATGCATCCAAAAATTGTTTGTATTCATCAACGTAGGTTTGTTTGTTGTGATGCGCCTTTTGGTTTTTGATATATTTGGCGACGTTGTCCAACACCGATGCGCTGACGCTAAATGCCCCGTAACCTTCTTGCCACATGAAAGGCTCGTAATAATGGTCCAATGTTTTCACCCATTTGCTGCTGTTGGATTTGATGGTTCTGACAAATTCGGCCAGACTTATGGTTTTTGGCATTGATGCCAAAATATGGATATGGTCGGGACGACCGCCTACTTGGATGGAAACACCATTGATATTTCGGATGATGCCGCCTACATAATCGAAAATACGCTCTAAATCCTCTTCACGCATGGTGATGCTGGTGCATTTTGTGTGGAACACGATGTGCATATATTGTTGGACTAATGTGCTGGCCATGTTGTTGTTTGTTATGATTCCTATTATCGTAACGATAGGCAGAGGTTTATACCGTCTGCCTATTGGCTGTCGCCCCTTCGGGGCTCAGTTTTCTCCTTGTCCAATCGGTTCACCACCGAATCCATGATGCGCCCCAGCACCTCGGGACGCTCGGTGTAATACCTTAGATTTTGCGCGAAGATGCTGTCCGTGATGCCATAATGCGCAAAGAATTGGTCGTAGTATTCCCTCGATATTTTGAAATAGTCTTTCGGCGCGGTTTTGACCGAGTCTTCTTCATTTTGGTCCCGCTCTATGTTTTTTTGGTAGTTGATGTCGGCCTCGATGATCTGCACGTCGGTCAACATGTCAATCATCTCCTGCTCTGTGAGCAAACGCTCGGGCATAAAACCTTTCTCCTTGCGACCACAGCCGGTTGCAAGGAGAAAGAGCAAAATGATAATTGATAATCTTTTCATCTTTAATCAGTTGCCGACATCCGACAGGAACTTGATGCGCATCAAGCGCACTTCTTCCTCTTCGTATTCATCCTCGCCGAGCTCGCGGAGCGCAGTCTGCACGTCATCCGATTCGGCCTCATGGAAATAATCAAGGATGTCTTCCTGATGGTAAATGTCGATGTTTTCCTCGATGTAATAGTTGATGTCAAGATGGGTGCCGCTCGACACGATGCTCTCAATTTCCGACAGCAACTCGTCGAATTCCAGACCCTTGCCGTAGGCGATGTCCTCTAGCGGGATTTTCTTGTCGATATTTTGGATGATGCCGATCTTCAGGGCGGAGTTGTTGACTACCGACTTCACCACCATGTCGTTCGGGCGGGTGATCTCGTTCTCCTCCACATATTCCTTGATGAGCTTGATGAAAGGCTCGCCGAATTTTTCGGCCTTGCCAGCGCCCACTCCCGCAATCTGGGTCATCTCCTCCTTGGTGATGGGATATTGGATGGCCATGTCCTCCAATGAGGGGTCTTGGAAGATGACGAAGGGCGGCAAACCGTTCTGTTTGGCGATGGTCTTGCGCAGGTCTTTCAACAAGGCGAAGAGGGTCTTGTCGGCACCGCCATCCTTGTTGGCACCCATGGCAGCCATGGTCTCCGGATCGTCGTCATCGGAGTTCTCGTAGTCATGGTCCTTGACAAGCATGATGGTGTAGGGCTTCTTGATGAAGCTCTTGCCTTCCTTGGTGATTTTCAGGATGCCATAGTTCTCGATGTCCTTTGACAGCAGTTTGTTGACCAAAGCTTGGCGAATGACGGCGGTCCAGTATTTGTCGTCATGCTCATCGCCAGCGCCGAAGAACTCGTTGTTTTCTTGCTTGGCCGCCTTGATGTCGCCAGTGAGTTTGCCTGCCAACAGTTCGGCGATGTGTTTGGTCTTGAAGAGCTGTTTGGTGTCTTCCACAGCTTCGAGCACGAGCTTGAGGTCTTCCTTGCCGTCGAATTTTTCCTTGGGGAAGCGGCAGTTGTCGCATGAGCCGCAGCTCTCCTTGTTGTATTCTTCACCGAAGTAGTGGAGTAGGAGCCTATGGCGGCAAACAGCTGATTCGGCGTAGGTCACGGTTTCGTTCAGCAGCTCACGGGCAATCTCTTGTTCAGCCACGTTCTTGCCTTTGTTGAACTTCTCCAGCTTGTGGATGTCTTCGTAGTCGTAGAAGGCGATGCAGTTGCCCTCGCCGCCGTCACGGCCGGCACGACCGGTCTCCTGATAGTAGCCTTCGAGGCTCTTGGGGATGTCATGGTGGATGACAAAGCGCACGTCGGGCTTGTCGATGCCCATGCCGAAGGCAATGGTGGCCACGATGACGTCAACTTCCTCCATAAGGAACTTGTCCTGGTTCTCCTTACGCGTTTGGCTGTCGAGGCCGGCATGGTAGGGCAGGGCGCGGATGCCGTTGACGACAAGCGTCTCGGCCAGTTCCTCCACCTTCTTGCGGCTCAGGCAGTACACGATGCCTGACTTGCCAGGGTTCTGCTTGATATATTTGATGATGTCCTTGATGACGTCTTTGGTCTTCGGCCGCACTTCATAGTAGAGGTTGGGACGGTCGAACGATGACTTGAAGACCTTGGCGTCTGTGATCTCAAGGTTTTTCATGATGTCGTTCTGCACCTTGACGGTGGCAGTGGCCGTCAGGGCGATGATGGGAAGGCTCTCGTCGATGGCGTTGATGATGGGGCGCAGACGGCGGTATTCAGGGCGGAAATCGTGGCCCCACTCCGAGATGCAGTGCGCCTCATCGATGGCGATGAACGAAATCTTGAGGCCGCGCAAAAACTCGGTCGTTTCCTCTTTGGTGAGCGATTCGGGCGCCACGTAGAGCAGCTTGGTCTTGCCGCTCTTCAGGTCTTCCTTCACCTCAAGCAGTTCGGCTTTCGAGAGCGATGAGTTCATCACATGGGCGATGCCCAGCTCGGTGCCAAAGTTACGGATCATGTCGACTTGGTTTTTCATCAGGGCGATGAGCGGTGAAACGACAATGGCCGTGCCTTTCGACATCAATGCCGGCAGCTGGTAGCACAGCGACTTGCCGCCACCAGTGGGCATTAGTACGAAGGTATTGTTGCCGCCAAGGATGCTTTTGATGATCTCTTCCTGGTTCCCCTTGAACTGGTCGAAACCGAAAACATTCTTCAACAGTTTGTGAATCTCAAGGTCTGCTTTTTTTGCCATGATTTCCTCCTTTTGGTATTGTCCGAATTTTTGCGTTATTTTGCAATCTGTTTTGAAAAACTGCGTTATTGCCAAAGAGCGGTTGGCTCCTCAATCAGCAAAGACAAAGTTATAGTATTTCACCTATACGGCGCAAGTAATTTTTGAGAAAAGATGACAAAAAATGGAGAAATAATTCAATTTGCCACTCAAATTATTGAGAATGAAGCGAATGCAATCATTGAACTAAAAGCAAAATTGGACAATGATTTTGCCAAAGTCGTGGAATTGGTGCTTGAAAACAAAGGAAATCTGGTGTTTTCGGGCATTGGGAAAAGTGCCCTCATCGCCCAAAAGATTGTGGCTACGATGAATTCGACAGGCACCACGGCGGTGTTTATGCACGCCGCCGATGCCATCCACGGCGACTTGGGCATTGTCCGTGAGGGTGATATTGTGGTGATTCTCTCGAAAAGCGGCGAGACGCCTGAAATCAAGATGCTGGTGCCACTCATCAAGTTGCGGGGCAACAAGATTGTGGCCATGGTGGGCAACCGCCAGTCGTATCTCGCTTCGCAGGCTGACTTTGTCCTTGATGTGACTGTGGATGAGGAAGCCATCCCGGGGAGCTTGGCGCCGACCAGTAGCACAACAGCCCAACTTGTCATGGGCGACGCGCTTGCATTAATATTAATGAGGTGTAGAGGCTTTTCCACTGAAGATTTCGCCAAGTTCCATCCTGGCGGAGCTTTGGGCAAGCAGCTCTATCTCCGCGTGAAGGACTTGTACGTGAGGAACGAACGTCCTGAGGTGGGTCCCGATGACAACCTCACTCGTGTCATCATCGAGATGACCCACAAGCGCTTGGGTGCCACTGTGGTAATGAAGGATGGACAACTGTTGGGCATCATCACTGATGGCGACCTGCGCCGTATGCTGATGAAATACCCCAACATCGAGCAAGTGAAGGCTGAGCAAATCATGACCTCCAATCCCAAGACCATTGATGAGGATGCCTTAGTGGTGGATGCCTTGCACAAGATGCGGGAGAACAGCATCACGCAATTGCCTGTGGTGCATGAGGGGAAATATTTGGGGATTATCCATTTGCATGATATTTTGAAGGAGGGGATATTTTGAAATGAGACGGCCCTTCGACAGGCTCAGGGACCTGCGGCAACTGAACAACTGAATAACTGAACAACTGATAACTGAAGATGAAGCTAAGAACAGAAGATTTGGTCAAGAAATACGGTCAGCGCACCGTGGTCAACAAGGTGAATGTTGAACTCGAACAAGGTGAGATTGTCGGTCTGTTGGGCCCCAACGGGGCAGGCAAGACGACTACGTTCTATATGGTGGTAGGGCTCATCAAGCCTTATTCCGGCAAGGTCTTCCTTGAGAATCAGGATATCTCCGACCTGCCCATGTACCGACGTGCCCAAATCGGCATCGGCTATTTGGCGCAGGAAGCCTCGGTGTTCCGCCAAATGAGCGTTGAAGACAATATCTCCTCTGTGATGCAGTTCAAGAAAGGCCTCACCAAGCAGCAGCAAGCCGAGAAGTTGGAAGGTCTGCTTGATGAGTTTGGCTTGCAGCATGTGCGTAAGAGTAAGGGTATACAGCTCTCAGGCGGTGAGCGTCGTCGTACCGAGATTGCCCGCGCTTTGGCCGTCGACCCTAACTTCATCCTCTTGGATGAGCCTTTCGCGGGCGTCGATCCCATCGCCGTGGAGGATATCCAGCGCATCATCTTCAAATTGAAGCGGAAAAACATCGGTGTGCTCATCACCGACCACAACGTGCATGAGACGCTGTCCATCACCGACCGAGCCTATCTGCTTTTCGACGGCAAGGTGCTTATGTCGGGCTCACCCGAGCAGTTGGCCGCTGATGAACATGTCCGCGAAGTGTATCTCGGGCATAATTTTATATTGCATAAGAAGGAGATGTAGGAGATTCCCTTCGGGAATGGCAATTCACTTGTGTTACATGCGGCGGCTTGTGACGTTTACGGATCGTTTACGTTGTATGCCGCCGCTTTTTAATTAATGACTGCACTCCATTCCCGAAGGGAATCCCAATTCACTCCATTTTCTTTGCGAAGAATACCGACAGCAAAACATAAAACACCATCACGAAAGGCAAAGCCACTAGGCGGAAGACGGCCACTGCAGCTACGGCGACAATGAGGAAAATCCACCGCACCTCATTACCTTTCCATTTCGCGGATTTCATCTTGAATGAAAAGAAACGCAATCGACACACCATCATGAATGAGAAGATGAGCGTGATGCCAAGGCAGCACCAATAGCCCAACGCACCATCGACAAGGTGTCCCACTTGGCCGAGCGCCAAGGGGAGTGAGGCGATGAAGATGGCCATGCCAGG
Source organism: uncultured Bacteroidia bacterium (assembly GCA_902771635.1). GTDB lineage: Bacteria > Bacteroidota > Bacteroidia > Bacteroidales > F082 > Limimorpha. Next base: position 28,528 of record CACXXW010000005.1, read on the forward strand.
GGCGGGTAAGCCTCGAAACGAGGTCTTCTGCGTGTCATCGACGTTGAACTTGGCCAAGCGGATGGCAGAAAATACGGGCAGCAGGAAGGCTAAACAAGGCAATACGTTGATGCCCAGCCATGTAACGGAAGGAAGGTCAAAGGCATGGAGCATCAGCCAATACATGATGAACCCGGGTGCCACACCTGACGAAACCACATCGGCCAACGAGTCCAAGTCGGCACCGATGGGCGAATGGGCATGGAGCAGGCGCGCTGCAAAGCCGTCGAAGAAGTCGAAGAGACCGGCAACGAAAAGCATGATGGCCGCCTTGACGGGCATGCCGTAGGCGACAAAAAGGATGGAGAGGCAGCCCGAGACCAGGTTGCCGCAGGTGATGGCGTTGGGGATGTGTTGCTTTAGTTTCATCTTTTTTTTGCAAAGATAGTGCTTTTTTTAATGCGGAATGCGGAATGCAGAATGCTGAATGACATTCCTAATTCAGCATTCAGCATTCAGCATTTTTGTTTATCTTTGCGGGAAATTTTAATGGACTTATGCAGCACCAGTTCTATTCCTTGCAAAAGGTTGCGGAAATTGTCAACGGACAGCTCATCGGAGCGGCAGAAGAGCGCAAAATCAGCGATTTGCTCATCGACAGTCGCCATCTGATGGATGCCGGTCAGGCCTTTTTTTTCGCCTTGAAGAGCCAACGCAACGATGGCCATAAGTATATCGAGGAGCTTTATGAGAAAGGTGTCAGGGCTTTTGTGGTGAATCAACGTCCTGAAGCATCTTGCCCCGAAGCCGCGTTCATCGTTGTGGCCGATACGCTGAAAGCCTTGCAGGCTCTGGCATCCTACCATCGCCAGCAGTTCAGCATCCCCGTCATCGGCATCACGGGCAGCAATGGCAAGACCATTGTCAAGGAATGGCTATACCAGATGCTTAGCCCCGACTACAGCATCGTGCGCAGCCCCAAGAGCTACAACTCGCAGGTGGGCGTTCCGCTATCGGTGTGGCAGATGAACGCAAGCAGCGAACTGGCCATTTTCGAGGCAGGCATCTCCGAACCCGATGAGATGATGGCCTTGCAGGACGTGATTCGCCCGACCATTGGCGTGTTCACCAACATCGGGCAGGCCCATGAGGAGAACTTCATCAACCATGCCCAGAAGGTGGGTGAGAAGATGAACCTCTTCACCAAGGCCGAGTCATTGGTGTATTGCATGGATTATTCTGAGATTCAGCAGGTGGTGATCCGCTCAGGAATGTCTTCCAAGGTGAGGCTGTTCACGTGGAGCCGCAAGTTCGAGGAAGCCGACCTCTTTGTGAAGGAGGTCGTGGTGGGCGAGAATCAAAGCCAGGTGCAATGTCTCTATCAAGGCGCGTTGTTGTCGTTCACGATTCCCTTTGCCGATGCGGCTTCCATCGAGAATGCCATCCATTGCATCGCTGTGGGGCTTTTGATGAAGATGGCTCCCGAACTCATCGCCAGTCGGCTTATGTCGTTGACTTCCATCGCTATGCGTTTGGAAATTAAGGCGGGCATGAACAACTGCACCATCATCAACGACTACTACAACTCCGATGTCAACTCGCTGTCCATCGCCTTGGACGTGATGAAGCAGCAGCATCAGCATAACCGCAAGGTCGTGATCCTGTCCGACATCCTGCAAAGCGGGCGCAATGAGTTGGAATTATATGCCGAGATTGCGCAGCTATTGAAAGCCAAGGGCGTTGACATGCTGATTGGCATTGGCGAGGGCATCTCGCGCCAGGCCAACAAGTTCGACATGGAGCGCTATTTCTATCCCAATGTGTCCGACTTTTTGGCGCATTTCCCCTTCTCGAAGTTCAATAACCAGACTATCCTGCTGAAAGGCGCCCGTGCCTTCGAGTTCGAGCAGATTGGCATGGAACTGCAGGAGAAGGCGCACGAGACCGTGCTGGAAATCAACTTCAACCATTTGGTCGGCAACCTCAACCATTTCCGCGCGAAGATCAAGCCTGAGACCAAACTGATGGTGATGGTGAAGGCCTTTGGCTATGGAAGCGGTAACCTCGAGGTGTCCAATGTGTTGCAATTCCATAATGTCGACTATCTGACGGTTGCCTTCGCCGATGAGGGCGTGGAGTTGCGTCGTGCGGGTATCAACCTGCCTATCATGGTGATGAGTCCCGAGGTAAACAGCTACGACAACATCATCAAATACCACCTTGAGCCTGAGGTGTTCAGTTTCCGCAACCTGGAGTTCATCGAGAAGGCGATGGAGAACCTCGCTTTGCCCGAGGCGCATCCCTTGAATGTGCACATCAAGCTCGATACGGGCATGCATCGTTTGGGCTTCTCTTTGGAGGAGTTGCCTGAGCTCATCCGTCGCATCCAGGCCAATCCAATGCTGCACGTGAAGAGCGTGTTCTCGCATTTGGCCACGGCCGACAACCCTGCCGAGGATGCGTTCACCTTGAGTCAGATCCATTGTTTCGAGGAAGGTAGCGCGATGATCAGGGAGGCTTTCCCGCAGGCTATCCGTCATATCCTTAACACGGCGGGCATTTCGCGTTTCCCACAATACCAGTTCGACATGGTGCGTTTGGGCATTGGCTTGTATGGTGTGTCGACTTGCGAGGCCGACAAGGGTATGTTGCAGCCTGTGGTATCGCTCAAGACGACCATCAACCAGATCAAGCGCATTCCTGCGGGCGACAGCATCGGCTACAACCGTCATGGTCGTGCCGAGCACGACATGCGCATCGGCATTGTGCCCATCGGCTATGCCGACGGCCTCTCGCGCCTCTTGGGCAACGGCAACGGCAAGTTCTACGTCAACGGCCGACAGGTGTCCGTTGTGGGCGACATCTGCATGGACATGTGCATGTTGGATTTGACTGAGGTGGAGGCTGCCGAGGGCGACACGGTGGTCATCTTCGATGCCGAGCATGACATCAACGACATTGC